>JAEWBE010000127.1 GCA_023391275.1 Bacillota bacterium
GAATATACCATTATCGGCCATTGTGAAGAGAGGGCGGACAAAGCCGAAATTATGTCTGCTTCGGGCGGTAAGGATTTGTCTGCGGTAAACCTTATTTTGAACGAAGAAATAAAGTGTGCGCAGAATGTGGGTTTGAAGGTTCTCTATTGCATCGGTGAAAAGGAAGAGGAACAGGGGAACTGGCAGGAAGTAATACAGAAACAGCTGCGGGACGGACTAGACGGTGTTAATCTTAAAAATGTTTGCATTGCCTATGAACCGGTATGGTCCATCGGCCCCGGGAAACCTGTGCCGGACCGTCAGTATATTCAAAAGGTCGCCGCCTTTTCTAAAAGCATTTTCCCGGATGTCCCCGTCCTTTATGGGGGCGGTCTCAAAGAGGACAACGCATCCATGCTCGCATCCATTCCGGAAGTTGACGGGGGCCTTGTCGGCCTGACCCGTTTCAGCGGAGAGATCGGTTTTTACCCGGATGAATTTATTCGGATTGTCAGCCGGTATTTGGGAGAAGAGTAGGCTTTCCGGAACATTCCCTTTTCTGTCACAATATGGTATAATGATATTAAAGTATTATATCGAAATATGGGGATTACTCTGTAGGAGTTGAAAAAATGACATTAAAAGAAATTGCCGAAATTGCCGGAGTATCTCCGTCCACCGTATCGAGGGTCATTCATAATAATGGTGATAAATGCGCCAGCAAAGCGGTTCAGGACAGAATTTGGGATATTGTCGGGAAAACGGGATATGAACCCAATAAGTTTGCGCAGGGATTGAAACTTTCAAAAGAGACAGAGGCTAAAAAAGCGGACAAAAAAGGAATTGCCTGTATTTTCGCAAGGGTAAAAGACTTTTATAACGACCAGTTTTTTTCGTCTATTTACAGGGTTGCGGAGCAGGAAACTTTTAAGCAGGAGCATGCCACTATTAAGTACGCTTTATCATTTACACAGCTTTCCAATTCCGAAAGCGTTCAAATGGTGGAGAATATGCAGGTGGACGGCGCGATTATTTTAGGCCGCTGCAATAAGAACCTGATGCAGTTTCTGATCAATCATTATAAAAATGTTGTTTATGTGGGTCTGAACAGCGTCAATTTCCCGATTGACCAAATTATCTGCAACGGGTTCAATTTAGCACAGGAAGCGGTCAATTATTTAAATCTTTTAGGCCATACCGAGATTGGTTACATAGGGGAAATCGACAATGAAAGCCGCTACAGGGGCTATTGCGACCAAATGGAAAAGCTGAAGCTAAAGGTCAACCGGGACTTTATTGCCGATGTTCCTCTTACGGCGGACGACGGTTATCGGGGTGCAAAGGAACTGATGAGCAAAGCCAAAAGACCCACCGGTATCTTTTGCTGCAACGATATTACAGCGGTAGGCGCGATTAAAGCAATTAAAGAGATGAACTTAAAAATACCGGAGGACATTTCCATTATCAGCATTGACAATATTGAAATGGCGCAATATGTAACGCCCATGCTGACAACGGTAAGTGTTCCAAAGGATGAGATGGGGAGAATGGCGGTTAAAATTCTTTTGGACCGTATCCAAAACGGACACGTATTGCCATTAAGAATAGATTTGCCATTTAAAATTATCAAGAGAGAAAGTTGTTGCCGGAAATAACTTCTAAAGGGATTAATATGTGAAAACATCAGAAGTAATCTTTATCATCGTAGTATTCCTTTCGAATTTGATTCATTCGGTTACCGGGTTTGCCGGAACTCTTCTGGCAATGCCGGCGTCCATCCGGTTGATCGGGATTGATGATTCCAAGGCGGTTTTAAATGCAGTTGGTCTACTATGTTGTGTGATACTTGAAGTCCAAACATATCGCGATGTCAACAAAAAGGAATTTATAAAAATTGCGCTGTGGATGTTTGCGGGAATGGTATTGGGATTGCAGCTGTTTCAGTGCTTGTCGCTTGATTTTTTAAGCTACATATATGCGGCTCTGATTATTGCGGTTGCATTAAAGAATCTTTTGGTCAAAAAAGATCTGAAATTACCGGAAGCCGGGATGGTGCTTTTACTGTTTACAGCCGGTATTATCCACGGCATGTTTATTTCCGGAGGATCCCTTCTGGTGGTCTATGCGGCGCGCAGGTTTCCTGATAAGAAAGAGTTTCGCGCAACCCTCACTCCCGTATGGATTGTTTTGAATTCCTTTTTGCTTGTAAGGCAAATATACAATAAAAGCTTTACCCCCCACGTGGTTTTTTTAGTTTTAGTATCCGCTGTGCCAATGCTGCTGGGGGTTCTGATTGGAAATCGGATTTATAAAAAGATTAATCAAAAGATTTTTTCTATTCTGACTTGTGTTTTACTGTTGATTTCCGGTGTGCTGATGCTTGTATGAGCAGTTCAGCTGCAATACTGAACCAGGTCAGCCGAAATAACGATACAAAGCCTTCAACCGTGATTTTACCGCGGCTGGGGGCTTTGTATTTTTCAAAAACAGGTGCGGCGGCACGTGTTTCATGAAACCTGACCCAAAACAGCTTGAGCCGGCAAGGATACAGTCTTTGTGGACATTATTTCTGAATGCCGTTCCCAAATCATACAATTTAGAAGAATGTTTGATGGGAGGGGTAAGGATGAAAATGGTTTTTTCCAAACGGATGAAAGGATTTGTCGGCATCGTAATCGGTATTTGCCTGCTGATTGTTTCCCTGCTCAATGTGGTCGGGTATTTTTTTGACTGCAAGTACATCAGCGTTTTTGCAGCGGTATCGGAAGTGGATAAATATGAAGTCAGAAGCAGACTTTTGATGGATGCGATGAATCAGGTCGGCGTGTGTTCACCGGATGACGCCGCTGAAGTCTGGATGAGCGGGCTGGAAGCGAGGAGTGCGGCTTTGCAGTATTCGGTTATGGGTACGGAACTTAAAAAGGAATATGTGAAGCAGCTGGATGAAAATTATCCGAATTGGGTTACAGGAATTTCGAGCCCTTGGGTGTCGGGCTATAAAGTTACCAACATGTCGGCAACAGGCGCGGACCAATATGTAATAAAGCTTTCTATTTCCACTGAAACATCTGCCGGCCCTGCCGGTGATTACAACGCGGTGCTGATTGTCATGCGGGACGGGAATTTTTGGCGGATCACGGATATATACGCGGATAAAGAGCTGTACGCATATATGGGATTTAATTCCTGATTTAATATTTTAATTTTTGACTCATGTTTACCACCGGATACCGGTCATTTTGTGCTGCTTCCTTCCTGTAATATGCTTTTAATTGAGCAAAAAGATTTTATGTATCAATCGTCATAGTTATTTTCCATTATTTTTGCAAGGAAATCTGTCGAGTTTTGTGCTATATTTAACACACGGCGAGATTGAGACCCTTACAAAAATTTTTGGAGGATATTTTATGCTGAAATCTGTGATAAAAATGATCTCCACAACAACACTGGCGGTGCTTCTTGCTGTCAGTATAAGTGTTTCCGCAAATGCGGCGGGCGTTTATACCGTCAGGCAGGGTGATACGCTTTGGAAAATCTCCAATGCCAATGGATTAACCGTCGCCCAGCTAAAGCAGTATAACGGGCTGACTTCAGACACGATCAACATCGGTCAAAGGCTCGCCCTGTCGCCTGCCGTGAGGTATACGGTGAAAAGCGGAGACACGCTGTGGCTGATTTCCCGAAAATATGCCGTAACGGTGGATAAAATTACAAGCTATAATCATCTGACCGGTACCGGAATTTACCCGAATCAGGTTCTATACATACCCACAGCGGCGGCAAGTCAGGCTTCAAAACCGACTCCGGTGCTGAACTGGCCGTCGGTTACCTATACGGTCAAGGCGGGGGATTACCTGAGTGTGGTTGCTTCTAAATTCGGGGTTTCGCAGGCTGATATTATGAAATACAATTATATGAAGGAAGGCGAATGGCTGGACGAAGGAGAAAAAATAGCCATCAACGGATACGCTCCGCGAAATTATGCCGTAATGCCGGGTGAAAGCACATCCCCCGCGCGGGTCGGCAAATTGGTGGACTGGTTCCTGGACGGCCGATATTTAATTAAAAGAAATGATATTTTTCTGATTACGGATACTCAAACGGGCCTGCAGTTCAAGGTTAAAATGCTCGGCGGTATTAATCACTCCGATGTTGAGCCGGTGACAGCCGCGGATACTCTGACCATGAAAAAACTGTTTCCCACATGGGTCTGGACACCGCGGCCGGTGGTGATTTTTCACGACGGTATTAATTTTGCCGCTTCGCTTTCAGGCATGCCGCATTCTTATGATTCCATATCGGAAAACAACGTAAGCGGTCACTTCGATTTATATCTGTATCACAGCATTGGCCACGACTCCAATGTGAGCACAGCGTACGAGCAGCAGCATCAGAACTGCGTTCTGACTGCGGCAGGAATGAAATAGCTGTAAAATCCATAAATCCGGTGCTATAGGAACCTCCCGTCGCGGATAAACTGCGGCGGGAGGTTTTATGTATTGTAAGCGCCGCAAGGTGCTTTCTGGCTTCTCGAAGGCATGTGCGCAGCGGGTCGGGCATGCCGGTGCAGCATCTCATCCGCTTTTTTTAACCTGTTACCCGTATAATGCAACCACATGACTCGCAGCCCTTCCAATATCTGTCGGGACCCGCTATAATGTTTGTAGAGCAGGGGGGTGATTGGGTGAAGATACGCATTGAATTGGTGAATGATCTGGCGGAAGACGAGGTGTTAATCCGCTGCGGCCGGGTGGATGACACAATACAAAAAATACAGCAGTATATTCTGGAGCAGTCCTCGTTGAGTTCTAAAATCACCTTCTATAAACAAAACAGGGAATTTTACTTTCCTCTGGATGACATTCTGTTTTTTGAAACCGAAGGAGAGAATATTTACGCCCATACCGTGGACGATGCCTATCGAATTAAGTACCGCCTGTATGAGTTGGAGGAAATGCTTCCCCGGCAATTCGTGCGGGCAGCCAAATCGACCATCGTAAACGTAATGCAGGTGTACTCGATTACGCGTAACCTCACCGCTTCCAGTCTGATTCAATTTATCAACAGCCATAAACAGGTATACGTGTCGCGGTACTATTACAGGGAGCTGCGGCAGCGTTTAAACGAAAGGAGTACTTATGAAAAATAGAAACTGGTTCTGGGGATTTTTCTTTTTACTGTCGGCAATATTTGTGATTGCCAGCCAGACGGGGTCGTTCGGGCAAATCGGGGTACTGAGTATTTCAGCGACGGTTTTGCTTGCGGCGCTGGGCATTCACAGCGCAATTGAGCGAAATTATTTTGGGGTGTTTATCCCTTTGGCGCTGCTTTATCTGATTTACCAGCAGCCGCTTCACCTCATCGGAATTTCGCTTTGGCTGCTGCTGCTGGCGGCTGTGCTGGCCAGTATCGGCTTCAGCATTCTTTTCCACAGCCATCCGCACAAGTTTCACAGCAACCCGAACGATAATGCGGTTTTTTCGCGCGGCTCAGACGATTGGCATAGTTGGCATGATGGGTCGGAACATTTTACCCAGACGACCGAAGACATCGACGACAACAATCCCTGCACCAAGATCAGTTTTGGTGCGTCCAGCAAATACCTGCACGCCGACTGCCTGAAAAGCGGACAGTTTTTCGTTTCATTCGGCGCATTGGAGGTGTTTTTTGATCAGGCGGCGCTCAGCCCAGAAGGTGCGGAGATTTTTCTTGATTGCAGCTTTGGCGCGATCAAATTATATGTTCCAAAGCAGTGGCAGGTGATCGACCATGTTCGGGCGGGCCTCGGTGCGGTGGAAAATGACATTCGCATGGCGCACCCCGATGAAAACGCGCCCCGGCTGACCCTGAAGGGTAATGTACAGCTGGGGGCCGTGGAGATCCATTATATATAAACCAAGGGCTTAGGTCCTTTTTCCGCTTTCACAATCCTTTCCCGTCAATCGTAAAACATAAAACAGGAATCCGGTTCAAAGAATCGGGTTCCTGTTTTTTTATTTGTTTTAACCGCACAATCCGGCCTTCAGCGCGGCCCCGCAGCTTTCCTCTTTCATAAAAGAACACAGAGCAGCACTTTAAAGTGCAAAATCGTAACTCTTTAGTCTGAAAGCGGATGATTATGGGGGAATATGTTCAAGTTGCAAAATTCCGATCATTTATTAAAAATTGGCAGGATTTGTGAATGGTTATTTAATATATATATTATTTAATATTTTTGATAAAAACTATTGACATATATGCATCAACATGATTATAATAAACACAAACAAAGCGAAACAAACATTTGGTATGGGGGTGCGAAAATGCCGGAAGCGTTTTTGGAATTGGATCATGTAAGCAAAACATTCCCCGGGGTCAAAGCGTTGAACGACGTTCATTTTGATATTCGCCGTGGGGAGGTACACTCCCTTGTAGGGGAAAACGGCGCCGGAAAATCAACACTGATTAAAGTAATGGCCGGTGTGCATCAGCCCGATGAGGGCGGTGTAATTAAAATTGAGGGAAAAGAAACTAAAATCAGCGGTGTAATTGATGCCATCAGACAGGGAATTGCTGTAATCTATCAGGATTTCAGCCTGTTTGGCAATCTTACAGTAGCGGAAAACATTGGCATCAATCAGGTGATTGATAAGAACAAGTCCCTGGTCAACTGGAAAGAAGTCAGGGAGAAGGCGGTCGAGGCGCTCAAAATTGTTGGGGCGGATATCGACCCGTCCACAACGCTTGAAAATCTTTCTATTGCAAAACAGCAAATGGTCGCCATTGCGAGCGCCGTGGCACAGGATGCTAAAATGATCATTATGGATGAGCCGACCTCGGCGCTTTCCAAAACCGAGATCGAGACTCTCTTTGAAATCGTTGAGAAACTGAAAAAACAAAATATGGCGATTATGTTTGTAAGCCATAAAATGGATGAAATTTTCCATCTCAGCGACAGGATTACCGTTTTCAGAGACGGGCAGTATGTTTCAACGGTCGAGAAGGATGAAATTGATACGGACGGCCTGATTTCTCTGATGGTCGGCAGAAAAGTGGAAATCAAAAATTACGCGAACCTTGACGAGAAGAAGGACGTCATTCTTCAGGTTGACCATCTTACCAAAGAGGGAAACTTCAAAGATGTGAGCTTTCAGCTTTACAGGGGCGAGGTACTTGGGATTACCGGGCTGGTGGGTGCCGGCAGAAGTGAAATGGCACAGGCTATTTTCGGAATTCAGCGCCCGGATTCAGGGGATATCCTGATCAATGGGAAAAAAGTTGAAATCAAAGATTCATACGACGCACTGGAAGCCGGAATTGCTTACATACCTGAAAGCAGGCAGACACAGGGACTGATTCTTGACCAGTCCGTGGAAAATAACATTACGCTTCCTCTGCTGAAGAAATACACCAATCGTTTCGGAATGGTCCACAGGGGAAATCAGCGTGCTTTCGTGAAAGAATGGATTGAAAAGCTTGACGTCAGACCGAGGGACCCTGATCTTTTTGCCATGCAGCTTTCCGGAGGAAATCAGCAGAAGGTTGTGCTTGCAAAATGGATTGCGACAAACGCGAAAATTTTGATCGTGGATGAACCTACCAACGGCGTCGATGTGGGCGCTAAGTCGGAAATTCACAGAATTCTCCGCCGGATTGCGGAGCAGGGAACCAGTGTCATCGTGATTTCCTCCGAGCTTCCCGAAATCCTTTCCATCAGTGACCGGATTCTGGTCATGCGCAGGGGACGTATTGCGGGCGAGTTTAAAAATCAGGACGTAACTCAGGAAATTATTATGGAGAAAGCCCTGGTTAGCAGGTAGGAGGAGGACAGAATGAAAAAAATAATCAGAAATAAAGAGTTCGGCATTTTTTTGATTGTAATACTGATCTCTATTGTAATCGCAATCATGAGCAGCGCGTTCCTTCGTCTGGATAATCTGCTGGATGTTCTGAAAGGAAACGTTGTTCTGGGCATCATGGCTCTGGGAATGCTGCCGGTTTTGATCTCCGGCGGAATCGATCTTTCCGTGTCTTCCACCATTGCGCTGAGCGCGGTTTTAATCGGGAAGATTCTGGTTTCCACAGGAAGTAATCTGGTGGTTATTATGCTGGCCGCAATCGGAGCCGGCGCGTTTATTGGTATTTTCAACGGAGTAATCATTGCAAAATTAAAAATCCCCCCGATTGTTACCACACTCGGTGTTCAAAGCATTGTACTGGGCGGCATCCTGTTTTATACAAACGGAGACTGGATCACCAACTTGCCCCAATGGTTTAAAGACTTCGGTCAGTATACGGTTGGACGTTTCCCGGACGGAAACGGCGGGACGATCGGTATTCCGATTCAAATTTTCTTCCTGGCCGCCGCGGGGCTTATCACATGGTTCATTTTAAAATACACCCTGATGGGACGCGGAATTTTCGCAATTGGCGGCAGTAAGGCTTCGGCGCTCCGGGTCGGATACAATATTGACCGGATTCAAATCTTCATCTATGCCTTCTGCGGAGTTATGGCCGGTTTGGCCGGTGTAATGCACACCTCCATTGTGGCGCAGGTTGACCCGAACACGTTCGGCGGAATGGAACTGAATGTAATCGTGGCGGTCGTAATCGGCGGCGCCAGCACCATGGGAGGAACCGGAACGGTTCTGGGAACATTTTTAGGAGTAATCCTGATGGCGATACTGGAAAACGGGCTTGTACTGGCGAAGATCCCCACCTTCTGGCAGAAAATTGTCATGGGCCTGATCATCGTGATTGCCGTTTCCTTCGATGTTGTCAATCGCAAGCGGGAGCAGAACAAGCTTGTCCGTGTAGATATTGAAGAATAGAGGGTTGAAGATGAATTTTATAAAAGCGATGAAATCAAAACATGCCAACGAACTCACGCTCGGTCTGATTTTTATCGGTGTGTTTATTTTAATGGCTATTCTTTCCCCGTCACAGTTTTTAAGTTTGGGCAATATTCAGACAATGGCGTTCCAGATGCCTGAATTCGGCCTGCTTTCCATCGGCATGATGGCGGCGATTCTGACGGGAGGAATTAACCTTTCCATCACCTCCATTGCAGCGGTAAGCGGTATTGTTTCCGCATTCGTCCTTTCCAGCAGCTGGGCGGGCGCACATCCGGTTCTTGCAACGCTTGCTGCGGTTGTTGTCTGCATTGCCATAGCGGTGCTCACAGGCATTTTCAACGGTGCCGTCATCGCCTATGTGGGCGTGGCCGCAATGCTGGTCACACTGGGCACGATGACGCTGTTCGACGGAATCAGCCTGAACCTCACGAAGGGCGGCTCGGTTTCCGGTTTCCCGGATCAGTTCGTTCAAATCGGGAACGGCAGTGTTCTTGGAATTCCTTTTCCAATACTGATATACATCGTTTCAGTGGTCGCGGCCTACTTTATTCTTGAGAGAAGCGCCTGGGGAATCCAGGTTTACATGACCGGCTGCAATGAAACAGCAACGCGGTTTTCCGGGATCAACACGAAAAGAACCCTGCTTCTTGTTTATATCTTTTCAAGTGTTATGGCAGGCATCGGCGGGCTGATCATCATTTCCAGATACAATTCCGCTAAGGTCGATTACGGCTCATCCTATATGATGAACAGCGTCGCGGCGGTTGTGCTTGGCGGGACCAGCATTAACGGCGGGCACGGAACCGTGTCGGGTACGGTCATCGCGGTGGCCATCATTCAGGTGGTATCGTCCGGATTGAATATTCTCGGTGTGAACAGGTACATTGTCGATATCGTAATCGGCGCAATTCTGATTGCCGTGCTTACCATTCGTTACTTCACAGGAGTGTACGGAAGTTCGAAACTGCTTAAAAAGAGCACGGCTGCATAATTTTGTTATCTTTGGCTACTATAGAACAGCCATGAGATAGGATATGAAAGTATCCAAATATTCAAAAATTTTAGGAGGTTTTTGCAATGAAAAAGGTACTAGCTTTAATGCTCACTCTGGCCATGTGCCTGAGTACGGCAGCCTGTGCATCCGGTGGGACGACAGGAACAACATCTACTGCATCTACTGCGGCCCCAGCCAGTGCGGCGGCCGGAACAGACAGCACGGCAGCCAGCGGCGGCGCAAAGAAATTCACAATTGCAGTTATGCCGAAACTCGTAGGTATTCCCTATTTCACACAAACAGGAACCGGTGCTGAAAAAGCCGGTAAAGACCTTGATGTAAACGTCATCTATACCGGCCCGACCAAGGCGGACGCCGCGGAGCAGGTAAAAATGATCGAAGACCTGATTACCCGTAAAGTAGACGCAATCTGTGTTGCGCCAAACGATGCTGCAGCCGTAATTCCGGTTCTGCAAAAAGCAAAAAAGGCCGGCATCCTGATTCTTGACTGGGATACACCTGTCAACAATCCGATTATCGACGCTTCCATCCATCAGATCGACGATAAAGAATTCGGCGAGCATATGATAGACTCATTAGTGAAGGCAATGGGCACCGACTCCGGCGATTTCGCATACATGACCGGCGGACTTTCTGCTTCCAACCTGAACTCATGGTATGATGCCGGAATGGCCTATGCAAAAACAAAGTACCCGAACCTGCACCTTGTAACCGACAAGATTCCGAGTGATGAAAAACAGCAGGAAGCTTATTCAAAAACACTGGATCTGATTAAAGCATATCCGACACTGAAGGGCATTATCGGTCTTTCAACCCCCGCACCGCTCGGCTGCGCACAGGCAGTTCGTGAAAAAGGCCTGCAGGATAAGATTGCTGTAGTCGGTTCCGCTGTAAAAGAAGACTGCCAGGAATATTTGAAAGACGGTTCTCTTGATATCGGAAGTCTGTGGGATTGTGAAAAACTTGGCTACTTGACAGTCAGCGTCGCAAAGACAATGCTTGAAGGCAAAAAACTCACCAATGGCATGGATATTCAGGGCATTGACGGCGCAGGCAAATTACAGCTTAAAGATGACGGAAAAACCGTTATCATGGGTGCTCCCCAGGATTATGTAAAAGGCTGATCCAACCCAATAAAATCTCCCTACCGCAAAGAGGCTCTGCCGTATGGCAAAGTCTCTTTGTCGGTTGTAATTTAAAATGGTTTAAGAAGGCGGTGGGCAACTTTGTCAAAAGCTTGTGTAATCGGCAGTATTAATATGGACCTCATCATAAGGGTGGACCGTATGCCCGAGGGTGGAGAAAATGTTTACTGCAAGGATGTTTCCGCTAACTGCGGGGGAAAAGGAGCGAATCAGGCGGTTACTCTTTCAAAGCTGGGTGTGGAAACTTCGTTTTTCGGCTGTCTGGGGAAAGACGCTTATGGCGACACCCTTTTAAAGAATCTTTCTTCTTTTCAGGTCGGTTCTGAAAAAGTGCTCAGAAAGGACTGCAACTCGGGAATCGCTTATATTTTATTGGAAGAAAACGGCGAAAACAGAATTATTGTTGACCCGGGAGCGAACGAACGGATTACCCCGGAGGATATTCGCGAAAAAGCGCGTCCGCTTATTGAAGAAGCCGACCTTGTACTGATTCAGCTTGAAATTCCACTGGACTGTATCTCGGAAATCATTGCTCTTTGCGTGGAAATGGACAAGAAGCTGATTGTGGACGCAGGGCCGATTCGCGGTTGCAGGGCGGAACGGTTGGCGGGTGCTTACTGTATAAGCCCAAACCGGTCTGAGCTGGGTGCGCTGCTTGGGAAAAGAATCGAAACGGATGAAGAGATTTTACAGGGCGCCCGGGAACTGATCGCCGTGGGGGCCGGTTCCGTGCTGGTCAAGCTGGGTGCGCAGGGATGTTTGTATGTGGACAGGGACACCGTTCTTAAGTCGCCCGCTTTTCCGGTTAAGGTGGTTGACACAACAGGTGCCGGGGACAGTTTCACCGCGGGGTATGCCTGCATGATTATGGAGGGCAAAACAGTACAGGAAGCAATGGAATTTGCAAACCGCTGCGGCGCGCTCGCTGTTACCTGCAAGGGTGCTTTCCCAAGTTTGTCAGCAAGGGAAGAAGTTTACAAATTTCAGTTGCAGCAGCCATAACTTTATGCCATAATAGTCCTAAAGATTCTAAATACGTTTTAGCGAGCGAGGGCTTCATTTGTTTCAGATAGAACGATTACAGAAAATTAAACAGATATTGCTTCAGGAAAAATCAGTTAGCGTTGTTGAACTGAGCGAAAACATGAATGTTTCCGAAATTACCATCCGACGCGATTTTGAAAAGCTCGAACAGGATGGATTCCTGACGCGCACGCACGGCGGTGCGATTCTGAATTCCCGTTCTTCGGCCGTTCCGGAGCAGGTTTTCGAGGAGCAAAGTACGATTCCTTTTAGCATTTCCGAACGGAGCGAGGCACTCGGAAGCATTTGCTGCGATATTGTCGACGATTACGATGTTGTATTTTTGACAAAATGTCCAAGCAATCTGGTTCTGGCATATAATCTGAAAGAAAAAACAGATATCGTTGTGATTACGAATTATTTGGATATTGTTACTGTCATGGCGCAGAATAAAAAGAATAAAGTGATTCTGATCGGCGGAGAAGTGGATTACGACCGGATGACGACGCGCAGGGGCAACTTTGATTCTCCTGAAAATCATTTCAAAGTGGGAAAAGCGTTCGTCCATGTTCAGGGAATCGATTTTGACAGCGGAATCACTGTAAATGATTATGAAGATAAGATTATGTACGACAGATTAAAGCAATCGGCGGCTGAAATCATCATTGTAATGGAAGGCGTTTTGTTTGGAAAAACCGGACTGATTAAAATTGACGATGTTGCAAATCTTACAACATTGGTGACGGACGACAATATTCCTGATGATTATAAAATTGCTTTTTTTAGAATGGGCGTAAAACTCTACCAGAAATTTGATTTAAAATAGCACCGGCGGCCGTCAGTCGGTTACATCACCCGAATCAGTCTGCTTCGGTGTTCCGCGGGAAACGGGGAACAGCAATCCTAATTTGGGATGGAGTTGTGTTCATTGGAACATATTGTAATGGAACTGAAAGAAATACATAAGAGCTTCGGGGAAAATTTTGTGCTTGATTCGATTAACTTGAAGTTAATCGAAGGAAAGGCATACTGTATTGTCGGATATAACGGCTCCGGGAAAAGCACGCTTGCGAAAATCGCCAGCGGGGAACAGTCATTTGACCATGGGAAAATCCTTTTTGAAGGGCATGATTATACACAGTGGACGACGGAACAGGCGGTCGCGCTGGGCGTGGTTATGATTTCAGAATCCTCCGGCCTGTTTCAAAGTCAAACCGTGTATCAAAATATGCAGTACAGCCTGATCCGGCAAAAGCAGAACGGCCTGTTTCCAATCATTTTTCAGCAAAAGGAAATTTTAAAGCAAATTAAAGCTTTTATTCGGGAATACGGGTTTCAGTTTACACCGAAAACACAGGTGGGTGATCTGCCTCATCCGGAAAAAATTATCGTCGAACTGCTCAGAGCAATGCTGCTTCATGTGAAGGTGCTGATCGTCGATGAAATTGATATTGCGATGGACCGAAAATATAAAGAGATTGTCAAAAAAATCATCACGGACATGAAGCAGTCCGGAACCAGTATCCTGTATATCTCCCATAAACTGGACATGGTTACCAGCCTGGCAGACACCATCGGCATTATGCAGTATCCGCAGATGATTGAGGTCGAAAAGAAAAATATTTATCAGGAAGAGGATATCCTGCAGATTCTTTTTAACTGCTCGGCGGAGCGGGTACCGAAGCTGAATAAAAAAAGAGGCGTTGAACTTCTGAAAGTTGAATACCGCGAACAGAAGAAGGATTTTTACTTTCAGCTGTATGAAGGGGAAATTCTCGGCCTGACAGGTTTGGGGAAAAACGACAGCGCCCTGATTTATAACCTTCTTTTCAACAAAAGCAGGAAAAACGTCAACATTTATTTGAACGGAAAAAGCAACAATAATCTGGAGCCGCAGACCGCCCTGCAAAACGGCATTGTATTTATTTCCTCCGAATTTATGCAGCTTACCACATTCAATGGATTTTCCGTTTGCAGCAACATGCTGCCTTATAATGTTGTCTGCAAGGTGCGCGACCCGAAGAAGCAGTACGAGCTTTGCCAGCGTTATATCAACATCCTGGGCATCAAGGCAAATCCCTCCGATATGATCGAAACACTGAGTCTGGGCAACCAGAGAAAGGTTTTTATCGCGAGAAGTTTCCTTTCCCGCGGGGATATTTACATTTTTGAAAATCCAACGGACAGCATCGACGGCGTTTCCAAAATCGATATCTACAATATTATTAACGAGCTTAAGGTTCAGGGGAAAGGAATTCTGGTCGTTTCCAATGATCTGAAGGAGGTCATGGGAATCAGCGACCGAATTCTGGTCGTGCAGAACGGGAGCATCATGGGGCAGTTTGATAATGACAGGCATGCTCAGAAAAATATTCAAAAAAGTTTAAAACAAGTGGGAGAGTGAATGTGTTGTCTTTGAAAAAATTATCTCCCTCCGTCATGTGCGCGCGGATGGATCAGCTTACGGAAACCCTGCGTACTTTTGAGCGCACGGGAGTCGAATACCTTCACGTTGATATAATGGACGGGGAGTTTGTGCCGAATTTTACGATGGGAACCGATTTTATCCGCCAATTGCGCACAATGACTTCTATTCCTCTGGACATTCATTTAATGGTGAACGCGCCTGAAAAAAAGATCGGGTGGTTTTCGCTTCAGGCGGGGGAATGCTGCGCGGTTCACGCGGAAAGCACTCCTCATTTACAGAAGGCGCTGAAAGAAATTTCCGCGTGCGGGGCGAAGCCGTTTGTGGCGTTGAATCCTGCAACGCCCCTCTGTGTGCTGGATTATGTTCTGGAAGACCTTTCCGGCGTAGTGGTAATGACAGTAAATCCCGGCTTTGCCGGCCAGAAAATTGTTCCGCAGATGTTTCGGAAAATTGCTGACGTGCGGGAGTACCTGAACCGCAGCGGACGGGCAGACGCCGAAATTGAAGTGGATGGAAACGTCAGCTTTGAAAATGCCGTCAAAATGTCGCAGCAGGGAGCGGACATTTTTGTCGCGGGCTCATCCAGCGTATTTGATCCCGAAATCGGGTTGGATGCGGGAATTCAAAAATTGCGCACGGCAATCGGATAAAGTTAATTTAAATTCAATTTCAGCCGTGGGAACGGTTATTCTCTGTTTCCACGCTGATTTTACGTCATGTTCAGTGAACAGATAAAGGAGGCAGGTATGAAATACTATTTAGGAATAGACAACGGCGGTACCACGACCAAGGCGGGCATCTACACAGCGGACGGCAAAGAACTGGGCATTGCGTCGATGCAGACGAAAATGATCACGCCGCGCCCGGGCTTTACGGAGCGCGACATGGATGAAATGTGGGAAGCAAACTGTAAGGTCATCCGTGCGGTGCTGGAAAAAACCGCGGTTGATCCGGCGGAAATCGCGGGGATTTCGTGCTGCGGGCATGGCAAGGGGCTGTATCTTTGGGGTAAAGACAACCGGCCGGCGCGGCGCGGAATTATCTCCACCGACAACCGCGCGTGGGAGTATCCGGTGAAATGGGAAAAGGACGGCACCGCCGCAAAGGTGTTTGAAAAATCGTATCAGAATATCATGGCGTGCCAGCCAGTGGCGCTGCTCGCGTGGCTTCAGGATCATGAACCGCAGACCATGGATCAGATTCAGTGGATTTTTGAATGCAAGGATTATGTGCGCTTTCGTCTGACCGGGGAAGCCTACGCGGAGATTACGGATTATTCGGGCGCGAACCTGATGAATTTAAAAACACGGGAGTATGACGACGAATTGCTTGACCTGTTCGGTCTGGGCCGGATTCGCGAAATGCTTCCCCCGCTGCGCAACTCAACGGATGTGTGCGGCTGTATTACAAAGGAAGTTGCACGGCAAACCGGGCTTGCGGAAGGAACGCCGGTGGCCGGGGGCATGTTTGACATTGATGCCTGCGCCATTGCCGTAAACGCCGCGGATGAGGATCATATCTGCATGATCGCGGGCACATGGAGCATCAACGAATACATCCGGAAAGAAGCCGTTCTTGACGGCAGCGTGAAAATGAATTCTATTTTCTGTATGCCGGACTATTATCTGATCGAAGAATCAAGCGCGACCTCGGCGGGGAACAATGAATGGTTTATCAAGACCCTGCTGCCGGAATTAAAGGAAAAGGCGGAAGCACAGGGGAAAAGCATCTTTGCGGTCATGGATGAGGCGGTTGCGTCAATCCCCGCAAAGGAATTCTGCCCGATCTTTACGCCGTTTTTAATGGCAAGCAATGTTCATCCCAATGCGAAGGCCAGCTTTGTGGGCATGAGCAATTATCATAAACGGGAGCATTTGATGCGCAGCATCTACGAGGGAATCGCGTTCTGCCATAAATATCATCTGGAAAGACTGACAGCCTCCCGCCTTACGCGTGCAAAAAGCATTCGGCTGGCTGGCGGAGTCGCGCACTCCGATGTGTGGACGCAGATGTTTGCGGATATTATGCAGTACCCGATTGAAGTAGTGGATGTGGGCGAGACGGGAACGCTCGGCTGTGCCATCACGGTCGCGGTCGCGGTGGGCGATTATGCCGGCTTTGCGGATGCCGCGCAGCATATGATTACTGTTCGGAAAGTTCTGCAGCCCAACCCGGAAAACGCGGCGGCCTATGAAGCAAAATACGGGATGTACCGGCAGGTGCTGACCGCGCTTGACCCTATTTGGGATAACATGCAAAAAATAATGGATTAACCCGCCGTAATATGCCGCGGGCTGGAAGGAGTAGCAAATGGATCGGAAAGAATTAAAGCAGGCTGTTTTTGAGGCAAACCGAATGCTGCCGAAATACGGACTGGTTACCTTTACATGGGGAAATGTATCGGGCATCGACAGGGAAAACGGGCTGGTGGTAATTAAACCCTCCGGCGTGGAGTATGATACCATGACGGCTGACGATATGGTCGTGCTGGACATGGAGGGAAATGTTGTGGAAGGAAAGCTGCATCCTTCTTCGGATACCCCGACGCATCTGGAACTTTACAGGGCTTTTCCGGAAATTGGCGGAATCGTTCACACTCATTCCCGCTGGGCAACGATTTTTGCGCAGGCCGGCATGGGTATCCCTGCGTTTGGCACGACACATGCCGACTATTTCTACGGCGAAATTCCATGCACGCGTAAGATGACGCCTGACGAAATTCAGGGTGAATATGAAAAGGAAACAGGATCCGTAATTATTGAGCGGCTGAACGGCATCAATCCGGCGGATATGCCCGCGGTGCTGGTTCACAGCCATGGGCCGTTCGCGTGGGGGACGGACCCGTTCAATGCCGTCCACAATGCCGTTGTTTTGGAAGAAGTTGCGATGATGGCGTGGCATACCATTGATCTGCCCGGCAGTAAGGCTGACCCGATTCAGCAGGAGCTGCTTGACAAGCACTATTTGCGCAAGCACGGCGCAAACGCGTACTACGGGCAGGGGAAATGAGCGGCAAAAGTTACAGTCTGGGACTGTATGAAAAATCGATGCCCAATTCGCTGAACTGGGAGCAGAAACTGCAAACGGCAAAAAAAGCGGGCTTTGATTTTGTGGAAATCAGTATTGATGAAACTGATGAAAAGCTTGCGCGGCTTGATATGACAATGGAAGAGCGTGTGAACCTGGTCGCTTTAATGTCGCGGGCGGGTATCCGGTTTGAAACCATGTGCCTGAGCGGCCACCGGAAATATCCGCTGGGGAGCGAAAACGCCGCGACGCGCGCGCGGGGTCTGGAAATCATGGAAAAGGCGATTTTTCTGGCCCGCGACCTCGGGATACGGATTATTCAGATCGCCGGTTACGACGTGTATTATGAGGAATCGACGGAACAAACCCGCGCCCTGTTTGCCGACGGTTTGAAACAGAGCGTTGAACTCGCCGCAAAGTACGGTGTGCTGCTTGCTTTTGAGACTATGGAAACGCCGTTTCTCAATACCGTGGGGAAAGCAATGTACTGGGTGAGGGAAAATGATTCCCCGTATTTGATGGTTTACCCCGATTCGGGCAACCTGACCAACGCGGCCTTAATGGAAGGTAAAAACGTACTGGATGATATTGAAACCGGGCGCGGGCATCTTGCCGCTTTTCATCTGAAAGAAACGGTGCCGGGGAAATTCCGCGAAATTCCTTACGGAACGGGGCATGTCGATTTCACAGCAATTATTCAAAAGGCGTACGGCATGGGTGTGCGCCGTTTTATGGCGGAATTCTGGTACGTCGGGCAGGATGACTGGGTGGAAAGCATCTCCAATGCAAATGTATTTTTACGCGGGAAATTTCATGACTGCGGACTGTAATGCAGCAGTCCGCCCTAAAGACGCTGAAAAGCAATAAACCGGCCCCGCGATTTCGCGGGGCCGGTTTATTGCTTCATGAAGGGGTGCCGGTTCCCGATAAATTATTCAATCGGTTTATTCCATTTGCACAGCTGATTGGACAGAAAATCAATGGAAACAAACAAAGCGAAGCCGACAATGGAGATTACGATAATCCCGATGTACATATCAATATAGTCAATCCTCGACCATGCGTCCAAAATGTAATATCCCATTCCGTATTTTGTTCCGTAGCCTTCCACAAAAAACAGGATGGAAACCGCGGTGCCGAGCGAAACGCGGATGCTGGTGAGCAGTTCGGGTAAAATTGCGGGCAGCGTAACATGCCGGATGATCTGCGCCTGACTTGCACCCGCACTGACGGTTACCAGGTACATCGCCGGATCAATGTTCCGGACGCTGTCCCGGGCGGATACAATCACCTGAAATACGATAATCAAAAAGATGATCGCCACCTTTGAACCATCCCGCATACCCCAAAGCATCATGGCAATCGGCAGAAGCGCTGTTTTCGGAATCGGGTAGCTGAAGTAGATCAGCGGATACAGTATTTTATTTGCCCGCTCCGAATAGGCCATTAAAATTCCGATCGGTATTCCCACTGCGAGCGAAAGTGCCAGACCCACCCCGATCCTTTTTAAACTGGAAAGGATATGCATCAGGATATTGTCCGAGAAAACAGTGCCAAAATTTTGATAAACAATAACGGGATTGGGGATTACGGTGGTGCGGATGAGAAGAAATGACAGAAACCAGATCAGATTTATCAGCAGGAAACCCTGTATGAATATCTTGCATTTAATCAGCAGCTTGTTCAATTGATTCCCGCCTCCCGCCGTCCGGCTCCAGTTTTTCGCGCAACAACCGTTTTGCAGCGAGGTACTCCACAGAGACCGGCTCCGTCTTCCCGAAATACGGATTTTGCATTTGATATTTGATGCTGCCCCGGTGCGTTCCCATCACAAGAACCGTATTGCCAAGATACAGCGCCTCTTCAATGCTGTGGGTGACAAGAACCGTGGTGGGCCGGTCCTGCTCCCATATCCGCAGGAACAGTTCCCGTGCGTCATAACGGGTAATCGCATCCAGCGCGGAAAAAGGTTCATCCATCAGGAGCAAATCCGGCTTCAGAATAAACGCCCGCGCAACAGCCGCGCGCTGCGCCTGGCCGCCGCTTAACTCCGCGGGGTATCTTTCCAGAAGGTGAAGGACATCCAATGCCTGATAAATGTTTTGAATCTGCAGCTTCCGCTCTTCGGTAACCGGTTCATGGCGCAGCTTGAGCGGGAGAAGGCAATTTTCCTTCACGGTTTTCCACGGAAGCAAACCGCAGTTCTGCGGAATGACCCCGATCTTGTGCGTTTTGGGGTTCAGCGCTTTTTGGGCATTCTCTTTTATGTAGTCCACCGTGCCGCCGTCCGTGGGCAGCACCCCGGCCAAAGCATTGATCAGTGTTGATTTGCCGCAGCCCGAGGGGCCCAGAACAGCCAGAACCTCCCCCTGTTCAATCCGCAGGGAAAGGTCCTCGATGACGGGGATTATTTTCTTTTTCATTTTATAGCTTATGGTAACATGATCCAGTACAAGCATTTTATTTCACCATGGAATTTACTGTTTCGGCTCGGAATAAACATCATATACCAGCTGACCGTACTGAAGGGTGGGCTTGCAAAGACCTTTTTTGCTTGCCCACGCAACCGCGGCCTCCACATCTTCCTTTGGCGGGAGCGCGCTTTTGCGGAAAGGCTTCACCGTGATTTTTCCGATCATTTCCTCCGGATACCCAACCGCCTTAATTACCGTCTTTTCATACTTGCGGATATCGGTATGATTCATGTAGTCCACGGCCTCGTTGTAGGCTTTGTACAGATTATGAATTGCTTTTGTTTTGCTGTCCAGCGCGGCCTGTGAAAACGCGGATACGGCAGGGTACAGCCCGAACTGATTGGCGCTGCCCAGCCGAACGGCTCCGTCGTTCAGCGCAAGGGTGGCGAAAGGCTCCGGCAGCAGGCCGAGGTCAATCTTGTCGTTGCGAAGCAGCTCCAGACGATCCGGAATTTTCGGCACCACTTCTTTTACCACATCGGCGCCGGTCATCTTATTATTAGCCAGAATATCCTCCAGCGTATATTCGATCAAAGTCTTTTCCGAGATTGCAATGCTTTTCCCCTTAATCTGGCTGATATTTTTGATGCCCGTGTTCTTCCCGGCAACCAAAATATAGTCCCCGTCGGTAATCCCGGTGATTTTAACATTGAATCCGGCATTTTGGTACATGCAGATTCCAATGTAATCCGTCAGCACACCGTCCAGTTCCCCGGCCTGCAAAGCAGCGTCCCTGTCTTTAGAGGAAGTAAAGACTTCCAGGTCCAGTGTAAAGCCGTATTTGTCGGCCAGCCCGTTTTCATTGATCAGCACATAGGGGATCACGTCCGAAGAGGACATCATACCGATGCGGATCACCGGTTTTTCCGCGCTGCCTCCCGTACTGCTCGCAGTCTTTTGCGGCGCGCAGCCGGAAAATAATAAAGTCAGTAATACAAAAGCACAAAGCAGCCTAATTTTATTTTTCATATTTGCCTTCCCATCTTTGATAACAATCATTTTCTATCCCGATGCTGTCCAGCGTTTTGCCGACGACAAAATCGATGATTTACCCGACCGTTTCAGGGTGACCGTAAAATCCCGGCATTGCGGGTAAAATGATTACCCCAAGCTGTGACAGTTCATACATTCTTTTTAAATGAATGGTGGACAAAGGGGTTTCCCTCGGTACGAGTACCAGAGTGCGCCGTTCTTTTATCATAACATCCGCTGCCCTGGTCAGAAGCGTTTTGGTCACGCCCCCTGCGATTTCGGCAGTGGTTGACATGGAACAGGGAAGAACCACCATGGCGTCGCATCGGTAAGACCCGCTTGCAACAGCGGAAAACAGGTTGCTGTTGTCTTCTAAAACCAGATTCGCTTTGTTTTTGTTCCAAAGCCGTACCTGTTCTTCCAAATCCGCTCCTGTTTCATAAGCCAGAACCTTGCGGCCCTGTTCAGAGGCAATCAGGTGAATTTGCAGCTCCTGCCGTGATAAAACCTCCATCAGACGTAAAAAATAGACGCTTCCGCTTGCTCCCGTAATTCCTACAATAATTTTTTTCATTTACGCCCTTCCTTTAAATAAAAGCATCCAGTAGCCCGAATGCGAGCAGAACCAGACTGACGAGCTGATTTATGCTATAGGATGCAATATTGACGTTGGTCAGATTTGAAGGGGATACCATGTGATATTCCGTGAAAAACAACCCGGCGATGATTGCCACGCCGATAAAATAAATTGTACTGAGCTGGGGCGCAAGGATTCCGATCACTACAAGGCAGAATAAGGTGATCATATGGAATGCCATGGCGATGTACAAAGCGTTTTTCACGCCGAATTTTACAGGAATGGAGTGCAGTCCGTTCGCCCTGTCAAAGTCATAATCCTGGGAGCCGTAGATAATGTCGAACCCGGCGACCCACAATGTATTGGCGGCGCCCATGAACAGCGGAATGATACCGAACTTTCCGGTGACCGCCAGCCATGCGCCGACCGGCGCGCAGGCGCAGGTAACGCCTAAAATCAAATGACATAAGTAAGTAAACCGCTTACAGTAGGAATAGATGATCAGTAAGAACAGGGCGACGGGGGACAGGGCGAAGCAGACCCAGTTCAGCTGATAAGCGCCGAACAGCATGACGAGGAAACAGGCCAGCGTAAAAACAATTACCTCGCCTTTCTTCATTTCCCCCTTCGGAATCTGGCGTTGCGCCGTGCGCGGGTTGCGCGCGTCAATCTGCGCGTCGATTACACGGTTAATCGCGTTCGCCCCGGTGCGGGCGCCCATAAAGCAAACGACAATCCAGACCAGTGTGGAAATTTTGGGAAGTCCGTTCGCGGCCAGCACCATGGAAACCAGAGCGAAACTGAAAGAGAATATTGTATGGGAAAACATTACAAGCTTTCCGTATGCTTTAATCTTATTTATGATTTTAGTCAATCCCATATTCGTTCCACCTTTTATCAACCTGCTTTTTTATCGCGGCCGTCATGACAATATCATTCGGCCAGGGGCGTGTCAGGCCTTCCTGTTTTCGTTTTCTTGTAGCGTCAATCCCTATTTTATGTTCCAGTATCGTAATGTCCCGTTTGGCATCGATATTGTTAAATACCTTCCACATCACCGTGGAAAGGTCGCGCGGGTTAACATCGTCATCCACTGCGATGACGAATTTGTCCGGGTGCTGCCAAAGGTAATCCTCCAGTATGTCCCGGCCCTTCCACGCATAATCCTTGTGCACGGTTAGAATCCGAAAAGTATTGGTAATTTCGTCTTCCTGCGCCCGGCTTTCCGTACCGGTTGCGTCCACACCCAGCCTGGTGCCGTACAGCGCCCGGTTGGAGGAATGGTCCAGCGCGTCAAGCGGGCCCTCGGAAAAAAGCAAACTTTCCTTGCCGTATACTTTTTTCAGCACCGCGTCCCGCACCTGAGCCAGATTCTGCACGTCCACGGAATCCTCCACGGCAATAATCAGCTTGGTGTACCGCATTTGCCCCATACCCCAAATGGCGTTCATCACCTTGCGCGCGCAGCCGGGGTATCTGTTGTGCACCGAGACAATGGCACAGTTGTGAAAAACCCCTTCAAGCGGTAAATTCAAATCCACCAGTTCCGGAATCTGCAGCCGGAGCAGCGGGAGGAAGATACGCTCCGTCGCCTTGGCCATGTAGCAGTCCTCCATTGGGGGCTTGCCCACAACAGTCGCAGGGTAGACCGCATTCTTTCTGTGCGTAATGCAGGTAACGTGAAATCTGGGATAATAATCGGCAAGGGAATAATAGCCCGTGTGATCGCCGAAAGGCCCTTCCAGCACAAGCTTTTCCGCCGGATCCACATAGCCTTCCAGAACAAATTCCGCGTTTGCGGGCACATAAATGCTGTTGGTAATACAGCGAACCATTTTCACCCTTGATTTGCGCAGCCAGCCGGCCAGCATCATTTCGTCAATCGGCTTTGGCAGCGGCGCGGTAGCCGCATAAGTAATGGCGGGGTCGCACCCCAGCGCGACCGAAACAGGCATCCGCTGATTCTGTTCCGCATACTCCGTGTAAATTTCGGAGCCGTCCTTATGTTTGTGCCAGTGCATTGCCATGCTGGTTTTATCAAGAATCTGCAAACGGTACATCCCGACATTCTGCTGCTTTGTTTTCCGGTCCTTTGTAAAGACAAGGGGAAGGGTGAAAAAGCGCCCGGCGTCTCCCGGCCAGCATTTCAGTACGGGCAGGGTGGACAAATCCACGTTTCGTTCAATAACCTGCTGGCATTCCCCCCTGAACCGGCTCCGCCGCGGGAATACGCTGAGCAGCCGGAACAGGCGCGGGACGCTTTTTAAAATTCCGGGGATGGAGAGGTAATCGGAAATGTTCAGATACTTTTCAATTTCAGCGCCGATATCATCCAGCTTTTCGGCGCCCAGCGCCATACTCATCCGGTCGTAGCTGCCCATCGCGTTGATCAGAACGGGATACTTTGAACCGGCAACATTCCGGAACAGCAGCGCAGAACCATGGGACTTGGAAATACGGTCTGTGATTTCCGTAATTTCAAGCTCCGGCGATACCACGGCGTCGATCTGTTTCAGCTCTCCGCACGCTTCCAGTTTTTTTATGAAACTTTGCAGATTCTCATATTCCATTCCCGCATTCCTCATTCATTATCATACTACTTTGAATCCGTGAATCCTAGGGCTTAATATATTTTTTAAAATTATCGCTGTACCGGACTTCATCATTTGGCATTACCCATAGCGCTTCCGTGTCCGGAAGGCTGTTGATATAGGCCAGTCCCTGTTCATAGGGCATATTGAAAACCGCGGTGGAAAGCGCGTCTGCTTTACCGGAATCCTTGCAGATGATGCTTACCGCTTTAAAATAAGTGGACGGAAATAATGTTTTCGGGTCAATGATATGGTGATAATTTTTTCCGTTCACCGTGTAGAACCGTTCATAGATTCCGCTTGTAACAAGGGATTTATCGGTCAGCAGCACCGTGTTCAGGGATTTTTTGTTGCTGTCCAGATTCGGGTTTTGAATCCCGACGTTCCATTGTTCGTTGTTGACGCCCTTGTCCCCAATGGCCCGCACATTCCCGCCCACGCTGAGCAGCGCGGAGGTATAGCCGTGTGCAATTGCGATTTGGGCAACCTGTTCGGTAGCGTAGCCCTTGGCGACCGCGCCCACGTCGAGGCTCATTTTCGGGTCGGAGAGGTAAACGGTGGAAGCTTTCTCATCAATAATGACCTTGTTGATGTCAGTATGCTCCGAGGCGGCCTTCAAATCGCTCATCGGCGGCAGTTGGGCGCTGTCCGGGTCGTTGATCCCTGCCTCGCGGTATTTATGCCAGATTTGCAGAACAGCGCCAAGCGCAACGTTGCAGGCTCCGCCCGTCGCTTTGTCTTCCGCCTTTGCCATCAGAAGCAGGTCGATAATCTTTTTATCGACCTTAACCGGTTTTTTTCCAGCGTTATCATTAATTGTCTTTATATTATTGATGCCGGGAAAATCATCATAAATATCATAAAGCTGATGGTAAACCTTCAGATTATCATAAATCAGGTTTGAAAAGCTTGTGAATTCTTCTTTGGTTTCGGTATACCCCACAATTTCAGTCACCGTATCAAAAAGCTGTAAAAATTGAGCTTCATAACGAGTTTTCTTGTTTGTACCGCAGGCTGAAAGCTGCAAAACAAGCACGAAAGCCAGGATGATCGCAATCGTTTTCTTTACCAATTTTCCACCTCAAAAAATGGAGAGGTAGAATAAATCTACCTCTCGTGAATCATTCATACAATTAGCTTCAAATTATTTCGCGCTCGCCGATGCTTTGTCAATAATCTTCATAAAGTCACCGATGGAGATTGTCACGGAAGCAGTCAGTCCTTTATCCGTAGATTCCCCTTCGCTGTTAATGGCAATGCCTTTTACCTCATCCGCTGTTTTGCCGACTACATACTTGGCAAATGCCGCGGCTTCTTCATTCCACTCTTTGCCGATCTTGGAAGCCTTCTTCATGCCGTAGGCATCGCCAAGTTCGTCTTTCGTTTTTTGCTCTGCCTTCAGGTCGGAAGTGATCTTGCCGGTCTTGTCAAAGTTGACCTTGTTCTGGGTGGCGTCGATCACACAGCTTGTAATTTTGCTGTCCGCGCTGAATGTGGAGGCCGTATAGTAGGAATATACCTGCGCAATGCCGTCTTTGTCGCCTGCGTCCGCAGATTGTTCACCCGAAGACTCAATGCCGAGGCCAAGCTTATCGTCCGCTTTTGCGCCCAGATCCTGCGCGTTGGCGACAGCCTTCTGAACCGCGGTAATGAAATCGCCCACATGAACGGTAACGGAAGCGGTCAGTTCGGAACCCGTTGCGGCTCCTTCGCTGCTGACAGCAATGCCCTTAACCTCGTCGGAGGTTTTGCCGACGACGTATTTTGCAAATGCCGCGGCCTGCTCGTTCCATTCCTTGCCGATTTTGGAAACCTTCTTCACGCCATATGCTTCGCCGAGTTCATTTTTGCTCTTGAAGATGGTGGTGGCGGGAGTCAACAGCTTGCCCTTGTCGGAAAAATCAACTTCTGCGCGGATACCGTCAATAACGCATTTTAAGATTTTACCGTCAGCCCCGACTGTAACGGCCACAGCGGTCACGTTTGCGATAGCCGAACCTTTGCCGTCTTTTACCGCAGTAGAATCTGCAACAGATGATACCACGGCCAAGCCGGTTTTAACTGTGTCGGATGTATTCGCGGCAGTTGATGTCGCAGTTTCAGAGCTCACAGCGGCCTGAGAGGCCGGAGCAGCAGAACTGGCACTTGATTGTGAACCGCAGCCCACAAAGGTAAAAACGGAAAGGGATGCTGCCAATAACAATGCTAATGCTTTTTTCATATTGTTCCTCCAAATTTCTTTTTTTATTTACTGAAGCCGAGCTTTTTTAAGGCCGGCAGAGTAACCTTAAGCAGTGTAGATGTTGCCGCTCCCGCGACAATACCTGAAATAAGCAGCGCCGGGAAATAGGCCCACAGGAATAGGTTTGTATATAAAATGGATACTGCAATCATCTGTCCTACATTATGGAAAACAGCCCCTAAAATACTAATCATCAAATAGGATATCCGCTCTTTGAAAATGAGCAGAAACAAAATCATAACCGATATGGAAAGGAGCCCGCCGCAAAGGCTCAATAAAGATGCGACAGCGCCCCGGGTCAGAAAAACAAACAGCGCCTTCAGCACCGCCAAAAGCAGCGCTTCCTTCTTTTCCACAAAGAAAAGGGAATACATCACCACGATGTTGGAAAGTCCAAGCTTAATGCCGGGGACGGGAACGGGAATCTGCAGCTCATTTTCCACTACGGCAAGAACAAGAACCACGGCAAAAAGAAACGCGGTTAGAACCATCCGTCTTATTTTCAGCGAATTTATCGCACGTTCTGTTAAATTCTTTTTCTCAGCCATCCTTTGCCTTTCCTCATCCCACAATAATATCCGGATCATCCGCGCCGCGCCCGTTTTTCGCAACGATTTTCAATACGATGCTGTTTGGAAGACACGCCGCGCTTTCCCCGATTGTGTGGAGCTTTCCCGCGTGGATGCATACTTTATCCGGACAGTCGGATTCTTCAAAACAAATGCTTCCGTCTTTAAAAACATGAAAGACTACATTTTTATTCTGTTCAATCGAAAATCTCTTATCCACTCCTGCGGTCAAATCAACGGTATCGACCAGATTTGATTTGTAATAGATTTCGGCTTTCGCCGCCCTGCCGCCAAACACAGACTGATAGGTAAACCACGCGGCCAAGCAGACAGCGAGAACAACGACAAGAATTATGATATCCGTTTTTTTTATGAATTTCATTGAGTTACTCCGTTTTAACTGAAAACGCCACTGACAAAAATCAGAAGGCTGTTGGTTCCGACAAGAATCATAAAATTTTTCACCGAAAGGACAAAAGTTGTTTCCTTATCCTGCTTTTCCATAAATCGGTTGATGTTCTTCCGCACTGGAAAAACAGTAAACAACGAGAGCAGGCAAATCGGAGACAAAATTTTCAAAAGAACCATAGCAACCGTCGAAAAATATGAAATATAGTAAAGGCCGGCAAACAAGAGCAGCGCTTTTCGGCCCAGATAATAAGGCAAGGTGTATCGCTTTATAAGAACATCTTTCTCCAAATCACAAAGATTGTTGGCAAGCATAATGTTTGCCGTTGCGCAGACCGGAACCACCGAAAGCAGCAGGACGGTCAAAATCGGAAAAATGTTCAGGTTTAGTCGGATTGTCTGCAAATTAAGCGCGAATGAAAAGTAAGTCCCTTTCGGCATGTTCACATACAATAAAATAAATGGGATGAGCAGTCCATAAAAGAAGCCCGAAAAAAGCTCACCGAACGGCTGCCGGGAGATGGGAAACGGACCCCAGGAATACAATACGCCGCACAGGAAGCACAGCCCGCCAAGAAGCAGAACCACCACATCCGTCAAATGCACCAGATAGAGCCCCAGCGCCGAACTGACCGCAAACATTACATAAATAGCTGCCTTTGCCGCGCTGCGCCGAAACGGTAAAGTCTGTCCGTTCGTTTTTGTGTCAACATAATTGTTTATCGCGGTGGTTGTCAAATCAAACAGAAACATGGAACCGAAAAAGATCAGGGTAAGCTGAGGATTGATTGGCTGCTTTCTGTAGAAAAGATAGGCAAGCGTCATCAAAAAAGTAAGCACACTGGTAATTTTGGTTCGAATTTCCACGTAATTGATAAAATCTTTCATCATAGCACTGCTCTATAACCCGCGATAGGCCTGATCCAAAATCGATTGCAGCCTTTCCTTTTTCGCGTCGGAGGCATTAAGCTCCCGGATAATAATAGAAGCCTTGCTGTGGTATTTTTTAGAAACCGCCCGGGTGTAATCCAAGCCGCCCGTTTCGGCAACGGCCGTGTTGATGTCGACTCTGGAAATCTCCTCTGTTTGTGCCCGCTCTTTTAAACCGCCGCGCTTCTGAAACGCATAAATGAGGGGGAGCGTAATCACACCCTGTTCAAAATCGGACTGAACCGGTTTCTTCGCCAGCTGCTGCGGCGCCTCAAAATCGATGCAGTCATCGGTAAGCTGAAAAATCATACCGATATAGTGCCCCAGCCGCATATATCTGCCGATATCTTCTTTCGCACCATCACACAGGACTGCTCCGGCGTAAAATGAAGCTTCAAACAAAGCGGCGGTTTTACCGGCAATAATCTTCAGATAATTATAAACGGAAAGATCCAGATTTCGGTTGTTCTGATTCTGCCGCAACTCTCCAAGACAAATCTTGCTCATATAATCAGGAATATCAAAGTCAAGATAATCCTTTTTGTTTTCTATGGAGGAAGCCTGCTCAAGGGCAAGGCAGAACAGATAATCGCCGCATATGACGGCAGTACGCCTGCCGTATTTTTTTTGGAGCGTTACAAGTCCCCTGCGCATATTGGAATTGTCAATTACATCATCGTGAACCAGAGTGGCGAGATGCAGAATTTCAATTGCCGAGGCAAGTTTGACCGCATTGGGGTGAATCAGGCCGTCCCTGTTCACCGCGCAGGAAAGCAGGGAAACGGCACGAATAAACTTACCCCATGAAAGCGCCAGATGCCGGGTGTAATTTCGAATTACGACCGGTGAGGCGGACAAAAGCCTGCTTACCTCTGCTTTTACAAGCTCCGTCGCGTCATCAAAAGTTAAAAAATCAATGGCAACACTTTCAGCAACATGTTCATTAATCATTGTAAATATATAACTTTCTTACAAATTTCACATTTTTCCAGTGCTTTTTCAGGAAGGGCATTGCGTAGTAATCCAGCCCGAAGGTTCTGCCGCCGCCATTCAAAACCGCAATTGCCGCAAAAATCATCCAGAAGGTGTTAAGGTACAGTCCAGTGGTACATACGAACATCACCTGAAGAACCAGCGACAGGCCCGACGACAGGGTGGTGAACAGGCCGGCCATTAGGGACAGGCCGATCAGGATTTCCATTGTGACAATAGCGATCTGCATGATAAGCTGAACCGTCTGATTCGGGAGAATGAATGTGTTGACAAACCAGTTCATCAGCGGAACGTCAAGTTTGAAGGCCATGTCGTTCAATGTGGATTTTGCCAGTTCTTTTCCGCTTACCAAGATCACCTGGAACCAGCCGAGGAAGCTGAAATTCATCAGAATCTGCCCAACCGCCGCGGTAACCGCGCCCGCCGCCTGGCCGGCTGACTGGCCCGCCGCACCGGCGGCTCCCGATGTCGCGGAGGAGATGGCGTCCACTGTGGCGGAAGCCGCTCCCGCAACCGCGTTCACAACTGTTGCAGCGCCGGTAGCCACAGTCGTGGTTGCGCTGCTTGTTGCGTCCGGTGCTGCCGCGGCAGCCGTGGTGCCGTGCAGAATCGTGTTGTACCAGGTGTTTGCTCCGCCGAAAAAGCCGGTAAGCTGCGCCGAGTTAAACCAGCCTTCAACAATTTTCATGATGCCTTCATACAGCCAGACCATGCCGAGCCAGACCCGAAGGGCAACCAGCAGGAAGCTGGGGGTTTTGTTGGAGAAATGGCCGCCCACGAAACTTCTGTCGTGCCGAATGGTAAAGAACTCGTGCTTTACATAGCTGAAAACTTTATTCCACCCAAGAACCTGAATATAATAAATGATATTAATAAAGTGTTTTGCAAACATAGCAAGAAAGGAGGGGAGGTTAAACATATGATTGGGAAGACCCACATGGGCAACACCGTAACGACCGCCCACACAAACCATAACTCCGTGGAATTTTGGTTTGTATGTAACCATTTCTCCTGTTCCGGTAATTGCGCAGACAATATTCCCCGCGGCTACCCCTGAACTCTGCTCGCAGTTTTCAACCAGCTGCGGAACGGGTGTCGATTCACCTTCCGGAGTATACAGGATATCGTCGCCAACCACATAAACGCTGTCATTTTCCACGGAACGCAGATAAGCGTCGGTTTGAATACGGCCGCGTCTCGCCGAAGGAAGTACCTTTGCCGCTTTGCCAGCAATTTCGGCGCTTTCGATTCCAGCTGTCCAGATTACGGTTCCGGCGCTTTCATGCACGACTGTTTCCCCGAATTTCATTTCAATAAAGTCCTGCCCTATGCTGACGACACCGGCATTGAGTTTCAACTCAACGCCCATTTTTGCAAGGCGTCTTTCAATTTTACCCGAAAGCTTATCCGGCAGGATGGGCACAATGCGCGGTAAAATATCCACGTCGTAAATCGTGACAAGGGAACGGTCGATTTCGTATTTTTCGCACAGAACCGGCACATATTCGGCAAGCTCGCCCACCATTTCAATTCCTGTAAATCCCGCGCCGACAACGTAGAATGTAAGTTCCTTTTTCTTTTCTTCCAAATTGGTTTCGCGCGCCGCTTTTCGGAAGGTGTTTTGAATATGATCTTTTAAAAGCACCGCGTCGTCATAGGACCACAGTGTGTGCGCGAATTCCTCCGCGCCTTTTACACCGAAAAAGGTAGGCTTGGAACCGGCCGCAAGAACAAGATAATCATAATCGTAATTCTCACTGGTACCCAGAACAAGCTTCTGCTCAAAGTCTATGGATTGAACGGTGTCAAGCTTAACATTGACTTTTCTTCCCGCAAAAACCTTTTTCAGGCTGATTTTAATGCTGTCCTCGTCCACACGGTTTGCGGCCACCTCGTGAAGTTCGGTGAGCATCGTATGGAATGGATTTTTATCAATCAGGGTAATGCTGACATCATCCCGTTTTTTCAATCTTTTCGCTAATTTCTTCGCTGTCAATAATCCAGAGAAACCCGCGCCGATTATCACAATTTTATTCTCCATGGCAATCCTCTTTCACAAAATATAATTTAAAAAATATTTTCTGTGCAAAATGTTACAGATAGAACGAAACCGTAAAAATTCACCGATTAATCATTCGAATCAACAGTAGACATTGCGCTCAAAGTGAGTGCTGCAATTTTATGTCTAACATAGAACAAAGTGCCTCGATAATATTATAACAATCTTTTAAAATAAGTCAAGATGTTAAAATAATCCAGAATATAATAATCATTTTTCAAAAAAAATAGAGATTTATTTTAATGAGACAAATAAATTCAACACTTTTTGTATAAAAAGGTTTCCTCGTGCCGGGATGAAAGTCAGTTTCAAAATATGAATCCGATTCCGGCTGAATTTTTACAGGAATTGAATCAAATAGATAAGGAAAATCCAGGAGTGACCTTTATTCACTGAGACAAAAAATTCAACACGGTTTTTTTGAAAATAATTTTCACTTGAATTATTTTTTATTATCCCTCATTTATATTGGTATATGAATTTTGATGTCAAATCAGGCAAACGCCACAGCTGACACTGTCACAGCCGATGAAAAAGGATTATACCGCTTCTTTTATCTGTGTCAGAAATTTGATTTTTGCATAGCATATAGTAATTTGTGCACAGGTGCATTTAAATGAAGAGGTGGCGCAATGAGAGTTTTAAGAATGGGTATGACGGGAAACGATGTAATGGAAATTCAGGCCTTGTTAAAAAAAATGGGATATAATATTGGGTCGGTTGACGGAAGATTCGGCCCGCAGACCCGGGATGCGGTGATTCAGTTCCAAAATAATTTTGGATTAACACCGGATGGTGTGATCGGGCCGAATACTTACCGGGTGCTGGAACGATATCTGAACGGCTATGATTTATATGTGATTCGGCCGGGCGACACTTTCTACAGCATCGCGCAAAAATACCACACCAGCCCCGAATTGATCATCGCCGCCAATCCCGACCAGAATCCCAATAATCTTGTGGTTGGGCAGCGTATTGTGGTGCCCTACGGGATTGATGTGGTTGACACCAATATCAATTATACCTACGACGTTCTCGCAAGGGATATCCAGGGGCTCAAGGCGCGTTATCCTTTCCTTGAAGTGGGCAGCGCCGGCAGCAGCGTGCTGGGCAGGAACCTCTTCTACCTCCGGCTGGGCACCGGCCCGAATGAAGTGTTCTATAATGCTTCCCACCATGCGCTGGAATGGATTACAACGCCCGTGCTGATGAAATTTACCGAGGATTTTTTAAGGGCCTACACCGAGGGGCGGACTTTGCCCGGCGGCTACGACCCGAGGGACATTTGGAATAAGAGCAGTATCTATATTATTCCGATGGTGAATCCGGACGGAGTGGACCTGGTGCTGAACGGTCTGAGGGCGGATAATCCCTACTATGAAGATTTAATTCGCTGGAACAAAGGCAGCACCGACTTTTCCACTGTGTGGGAAGCGAACAACCGGGGTGTGGATTTGAACCACAATTATAACGCCGCGTGGCAGCAGTCCAAGGAAGCGGAAGCCGAATATGGAGTGACCGGCCCGGGGCCGACACGGTATTCGGGGCCGGCCCCCGAATCCGAACCGGAAACGAAGGCGGTTGTGGCCTTTACACGGAGCCACAATTTCAGGCTCGTCATAGCATACCACAGCCAGGGACAGGTGATTTACTGGAACTTCATGGATATGGCCCCGCCGGAGGGAAGGATAATTGGGGAAAGAATGTCCGAAATCAGCGGATATACCCTTGACCAGACTACCGGAATCGCGTCTTATGCGGGGTATAAGGATTGGTTTATTCAGGATTACCGCAGGCCCGGGTACACGATTGAAGTGGGTTTGGGGAAGAATCCTCTTCCGATTTCGCAGTTTGACGAAATTTACAGTCACAACCTTGGCGTGCTGCTTTACGCGGCGACGGCGTAAAATTCACATATCATTGCCTTTTTGAATCTGCTCTTATTGAAGTCACAAAATTTAAAATAATGTTTGTTTTCAGGAAAAGCCGTCATATTATCCGATTGAATGGGGTAATATGTCGGCTTTTCCCTTTTCATATATATAAAACAAAAACTCCATAGCATGGGAAGCACCGTGGTGGGCCGCATGCCGAACGTTCTTCCGGTTTTAAGGAGTTATTTTTCCAATTATTGATATTTGAGATTTCTTTTCCTCGATGCTAGTATATGGAACAATGAACAAAATACAAGGAAGGAACCGCTGAACCGACTCCCATCCGATTTTCTGCCGGTTTAATCAGCGTTTCCTGAAAAGGTGAGTGCCTATGAGAACCGGATTCTTTATTCACAAGCTCTCGGGCGCGGTAGTTTCCATTGCCCTGCTGGCGCTGTTTGCCTCGGCAGGGGTAAGCGTCGGGCGCAGTCTTCCGGCCGCTGCGAACGGCGTGTCGGCATCACGGCAGGCTTCACGGGGGGAAGCGGGTTCCTATGTGAATGCTTCGGCGGCAAGTTCGGGCCGGGCTTCCCTTTCCTCTGTTTTTGCCGCGGCTTCTTCCACCGCGGCGGCGGCAAGCTTTTCCTCTTCCGGCGGGCTTTTTGGAAGCTCCGGTTCCTCCTCCGCGCCGCCTGTTTCCGCGGGGAGCGGCATGGTTTCGAATCCGGCCTCCGTACCGTTCGGGGGCACCGTGTCGCAGTTGAACTCTTCCAGTGTACCGGATTCCTCAGTCACTCCGGCTTCTTCCGCTGCTTCGGTTTCCTCCGCCGTGCCGGCGGTTTCACCGCCGTTCACCCACCCGGCAAGGATGACGGTCGGTTATTACGGCGGGTGGGCTGCATACTCGGGATTCACGCCGAATAAAATCAGCGCTTCAAACATCAATATTCTGAATTATGCGTTTGCCAAAATCGGTCCGGATCTTAAAATTGCCGTTGGGGATTCCTACATAGACTATTCCAACTTCAGCCGGCTTAAAGCGCTGAAAAGTACTTATCGGGGGCTTCGAACCGTTATTTCGGTTGGCGGTTGGAGCGATTCGGGCCGGTTTTCCGACGCGGCCCTTACGGAATCCTCGCGGTCTGCTTTTGCGGACAGCGTGGTTGATTTTATCACGGCTTACGGTTTTGACGGCGTAGACATTGATTGGGAATATCCGACGGGGGGCGGCCTTTCCTCCAATATTTCCCGCCCGGCCGACAGAACGAATTTCGGCCTTTTGCTGAAAACGCTGCGCAGCCGGCTGGACAGGCAGGGCGCCAAAGACAACAGGCACTATATTCTTTCGTTTGCGGGTGCTGCGAACAGCGGCTATGCAAACGGGGTAAATCTTGCCGAGCTTGCGAAATCGGTCGATTACGCAATGATTATGACTTATGACCTGCACGGCGGGTGGGATTCCTTCACGGATTTTAACGCGCCGCTTTACCCTCCTGCGGGTCAGTCCCCCCAGTATAAGGTCAGCGTTGACTCGGCGGTGCGCACCTGGCTGAGCTGCGGCTTCCCCGCCGGCAAGCTTGTGATGGGCGTGCCTTTTTACGGGTATGCGTATCAGGGGACGGCCAATACCGGTAACGGGCTCTGGCAGCACTTTTCCTCTGCTGCTCCCGTGTCATACGACGCCGTTCGGTCCAAGTATTACAGCAGCGTGTCCTATCAAAAGTTTTATGATTCTTCCGCGTTGGTTCCATCGCTGTTTAACGGCTCCACTTTTATCAGTTATGACGATGTGTCTTCCATTCAGCGTAAAGCGCAGTATGCGGTGACGAAGCACCTGCTGGGTGTCGGCGCGTGGGAGCTTTCCTTTGATAAAAGCGGCGTTTTAATCAGCACGGTAAAAAAGGCGCTTGAATGAGTTCGGAAAATTAATTATTTATTTTATTCCGTCAGGGAACACCTCTTGACTTACAGTGGGCTGTAAGGTTTAGAATTTATTCATAAAATCAATAAAACTTTGAAAGAGGTGCACTTTAATGAAAACAATTCAAATCGCAAACGGAGAGATTCAGGCGTCTGAAATTTCGCTCGGATGTATGAGAATAGCCGCGCTGTCCGAAAAAGATGCGGAAACTTTGGTTCAGACCGCGATGGACGAAGGTATTGATTTTTTTGATCATGCCGACATTTATGCCGCCGGAAAATCCGAAGAAGTGTTCGCAAAGGCAGTGCACATGAGCCCGGCAGTTCGTGAGAAACTGATCCTCCAGACGAAATGCGGTATTTGCCAGACCAACGGAAGCAATGTATGCTTTGATTTTTCCAAAAAGCACATTCTGGAATCGGTTGACGGCAGCCTGAAACGGCTTCATACCGATTATGTTGATGTGCTGCTGCTGCACCGCCCGGACGCGTTGGTGGAGCCGGAAGAAGTGGCCGAAGCCTTTAACATCCTGCACAGCAGCGGAAAAGTCCGCTATTTTGGGGTAAGCAATCAAAAGCCCATGCAGATTGAACTGCTTAACAGGTACCTAAATCAGAAGCTCGTCATCAACCAGCTGCAGCTCAGCATCACGAACGCCTCCATGATGAGCAACGGTATTTATGTAAATATGGAAAATGACGGCGCTGTTGACAGGGACGGCAGCATCCTTGATTACTGCCGCCTGAAAGATATTACCATTCAGGCCTGGTCGCCGTTCCAGTATGGAATGTTTGCGGGGGTATTTCTCAACAATGAAAAGTTCCCAGAACTCAATCAAAAGATCGACGAGCTTGCCAAAGCCAAAGGAGTCCCGAACACCGCGATTGCCGTTGCATGGATTTTGCGGCATCCCGCCAAAATTCAGCCGATTGTCGGAACCACCAACGCGGCGCGCCTGAAAGATATCTGCAAGGCCTCCACAATTGAACTGACAAGGCAGGAGTGGTACGAAATCTTCAATGCGGCGGGGAATATTCTTCCGTAAAATATAAATATCAGACCAAAAGGAGCATGCCGGGGGTATGCTCCTTTTTCTTTCCGGCCGCTTACTGTGTCGCGGAACGGTATTTTTTGTTACATATTTGGTACTGTTTTTTTATACTATATATGTTATAATAAATAATCAATATTTAACGGATGCAAATTTTACGAGGATTCCCTTTTTGTGTGGAACGCACGGTGCGCTGCCGGTACATTGCAGACTAATCGTCAGGAAGGTGTGGTGAAATGAAGCTGAAAGCTGCCGCCATTGCGGTTTTATTGGCTTTTTTGCTGTCGGGCTGTTCGTTTGTCGGGCTTGACGCCCAAACGCTGATGCAGCCGCCGAAGCCGACCGGTGAAAAAGCGGATATCCACGCTCTTCTGGCAAGCAAGGCCGGCGATAAAATGACGCTGAAATATCCGCGCAGCGGCGATTACCGTTCCGCGATTATTACCCACGACATCTGCGGCGATAAAAACGAAGAGGCTATGGCTATTTACCAGAAAGGGGACGAATCCACGGGAACCAATATCATGTTCATGAAAAAGGACGGCACATGGACGGATATGGGCTTTTTTAACAATCCTGCGGCGCAGGTGGACAAGGTTTGTTTCGGCGACCTGAACGGCGACGGCAAGGACGAAGTGATTGTCGGCTGGGGCAGCAGCCTGAATATTACCAGCACCATTTGCGTCTACTATTATAAAAACGGAAAAATGAACGAGCTTAAGCTTGACCAGAACTACACCGAAATGGCGGTCATGGATTTTGACGGAAATGGCCGTGATGAGATTTTTACAGCCAATGTGAGCGTGGGGGATGAACCCGCTCTTGCGCGGCTGTACGCTATCAAGGACAACGCCGCGGAGATGATCGGCTCCTGCCGGCTGGACAACGGGGTAAGCAAATATGCGTCCGTTCAGACGGGCCTGATCAATGAAAAGCAGAATGGCATTGTACTGGACGGTATTAAAAGTGCGAACTCGCTTGTTACCGAGGTGCTTTACTGGGATAAGGCCGGCAAAATGCTGAAGTCGCCGTTTTACGACCCAAAAACGCAAAGCGCCAACTACACGGCGCGCAGCACTTCCGTGGTGTCAAAGGATATTAACGGCGATAAAATTATCGAGGTTCCGGTTGTGAACCTGCTGCCCGGCTACACGGGAACAGCAACGGACGAAGCGGCCTACATTACCAACTGGCACCGCTATGATACGCAGACCAACACCTTTATCCGCGTGATGAGCATGGTTTTAAATTATTCCGATGGTTACTGGTTCCTGATTCCCGATATCTGGCGCGGTAAAATTACGACAAAAACAGATACTGCCACGCGCACCATCACGTTTTACGAATGGGTCACGCCGAAAAAGAATGCTCCCGGCGTGCTGGGCGCGGCGCTTTTGAAGATACAGGTGTTTTCCCTCAAGGAATGGGAAGACGGGACGGGGACGTCCGGCTTTTTCAAACTGCTGGATTCCAACAATCTGGTGTTTGCGGCAAACTGTCCGTCCCCCCAGCGGCTCCTTTCCCTGAGTACGGCGGATGTAAAAGACAGCTTTAAATTGATCAACGCAGACTAAAATATGACGGAGGGACGGGTATGAAAAAAATCCTTGTTGCCGAAGATGAACAGGCAATCCGCGAATTTGTAGTCATTAATCTGAAACGTGCCGGTTATGACTGCTATGAGGCGGCGAACGGGGAGGAAGCTCTCGAAATTTATAACCGGGAAAACGGAAACATCGACGTGGCCGTGCTGGATATTATGATGCCGGGCAAATACGACGGCCTCGCCGTCTGCAAGGAACTGCGGCAAAAGAGCGGTTCCATTGGCATCCTTCTTCTGACCGCGCGCACGCAGGAAATGGATAAGGTCAGCGGCCTGATGATGGGCGCTGACGACTATGTCACAAAGCCGTTCAGCCCCAGTGAGCTTGTGGCCAGGGTGGACGCGGTTTACCGCCGCGTGGCGCTGGAACAGATGAGGAACGAGAATAATTTCAAAGAGGAAATCCGCTCGGGGGATTTTTCCCTCAATCTGCGCAACCGCACCCTGATGAAAAAAGGGGTGCCGATCGAGCTCACGCAGGTTGAATTTCAGATTATGGAATATTTCTTTTCCAATCCCACTACGGCGCTTGACCGGACCGATCTTTTAAAACATGTATGGGGCGACGCTTACTTTGGTGAAGAAAAAATTGTGGACGTCAACATCCGCCGTCTGCGCATGAAAATCGAGGATGAACCGTCCAACCCGAAGCATATCGTGACGGTTTGGGGCCTGGGGTACAAGTGGGAATCCTGATTCATCTTTCATATTAAGGAAGGAAAGGGGAAAGCGGCATGAAAACGACGGGCATTACAAGGCGCTGGCTGTTAAACAGCCTGGGCGTAATCCTGCTTATTTTGGTAACGCTGATCCTCACGCTTTCCTTTGTAGTGCGCGGCTATGTTTATAACGGCATTCAGCAGGCGATCAACGGGCGTTCCGGCGAGCTGACCAACGTGTTTGCCGATTACGGAAGAAAATCACCGTCGGAATTCAGCACCGCCGCGCGGAATTATGTTGAAAATTTTCCGAATAAAGAGAGCATGGAGCTGATGGTTTTCAACTCCAACGGTAAAATTATCATTACCTCCATTGGTTTTGCACCCGACCAGACTCAGCCGATGCCGGACTACAAGCTTGCCTTAAACGACGCGAACGGCTACGGCACTTGGACGGGCACGCTTACCAGCGGGGAAAAGGTGATGGCGGTGACCCGCGTTATGCGCAACGAGGTCGGCAGCTTTGTGGGCGCCCTGCGCTATGTGGTTTCCTTACAGCAGGCCGACAAGCAGGTGTTCCTCATTGTGGGGGCGCTGGTTTTGGCCGGGCTGCTGATTATTCTGTTCGTTATCGTATCCAGCTATTACTTTATGAATTCCATTATTACTCCGGTGAAGGAAATCGGCGCCACGGCCAAACGAATCGCGCAGGGCGATTTTAAGGCCAGAATTCAGAAGACCAACGATGACGAGGTCGGGCAGCTTTGCGACACCATTAATGAAATGGCGGTCGAACTGGGTGCGGCCGAGAAAATGAAAAATGATTTCATTTCATCCGTGTCCCACGAACTGCGCACGCCGCTTACTGCCATTAAGGGCTGGGCGGAAACCATGCAGGACGACGACATCGATCAGGAAACGCTTGACCGGGGCATGGGCATCATTATTCATGAATCCGAGCGTCTTTCCGGCATTGTGGAGGAGCTTTTGGACTTTTCACGCATGCAGAGCGGGCGCATGACGCTGATGATGGATAAAATCGATATCCTCGCGGAGCTGGGCGAGGCAGTTTACATGTTCAGCGAACGCGCCAAAACCGAGCAAAAGTTCCTGCTTTACGAGGAACCCGCCATGCTTTCTCCGGTTTTGGGTGACATTAACCGGTTAAGGCAGGTGTTTGTCAATGTAATTGACAATGCTTTAAAATATACCAGCGAGGGCGGCACAATCAGTGTGACGGTCGACGAGTCCGACGGGTTTATCCGCGTTGTAATCAGCGACAACGGCTGCGGTATTCCGGCGGAGCATCTGCCCAATGTGAAAAAAAAGTTTTACAAAGCAAACCAGACCATCCGCGGTTCGGGCATCGGCCTTGCGCTTGCCGACGAAATCATGGCGCTCCACTCCGGGCGGCTGGAGATTGAAAGCCACGAAAACGTGGGCACCGCGGTTACCATTGTGATCCCCACCCTGAAACAGCTTGAAAATAAATTTAAAGATACTCAAACGGGAAACGAAGAAAGGAATTTCGAAAATAATGGCTAGAGAAAAGACAAAGTGCATCACTTCCATCGGCGGTCAGGCATTAATCGAGGGCATCTTAATGCGCGGCCCCAAAAAAACGGAGATCGCCGTCCGCCTGAGCGACGGAACAATCTCCACCGAGGAAATGAAAACCGAGTTTATCCGGGATAAATATGGTTTTATGAAGTGGCCGCTGCTGCGCGGGATCGCCGGCATGATCGATTCCCTCAGTATGGGCTATAAGGCGCTTTCCCTGTCAATGGACAAGGCGGGAATCGAAGAAGAAGGGGAACCGTCCAAATTCGACCTGTGGATTGAAAAAAAATTCGGCGATAAAATGATGAACGTGGTGATGGTGGCGGGCACGGTGCTGGGTCTGCTGCTTGCGGTTCTGCTCTTTTTTATGCTTCCGACCCTGATTTTTAACCTGGTGCGCGATTACGCCGTGGGTTCGGCCATTACTCCCTGGCGTTCCCTGATTGAAGGGGTTATGCGCATTGCGATTTTTTTAGTTTACATAATTTTTTGTTCCCGTGTGCCGGAAATCAAGCGGCTGTTTGAGTATCACGGCGCGGAGCATAAAACTATTTTCTGCTACGAGAACGACGAGGAACTTACCGTGGAGAACGTGCGCCGCCACAGCCGGTTTCATCCCCGCTGCGGAACCAGCTTTATTGTCATCATGCTGCTCCTGGGTATTATCGTTGGCTTTTTTATTCCGTTCGGCAACCCGATTGTCAGAACGATTGTGAAAATCCTCTGCATTCCGCTCATTGTGGGGATCGGTTATGAGTTTATCCGCCTCTGCGGCAGGTACGACAATACGATGACCCACATTGTTTCCGCACCGGGGCTGTGGGTGCAGCGCATCACAACAAAAGAACCTGACGACAGCATGATCGAGGTGGCAATTGCCGCGATGAAAGCGGTTATTCCGGAAAACGGTGAGGATAAAATCAGTCTGTAAGGAAGAAATGCGGGATGGCTGGATGACACTGGGCGAAATTTACCGGCAGGGAAAAGGCGTTTTGAGCGGGGCGGGAAACGAAGCTCCCTCTTTTGACGCGGACTGCCTTTTTCAGAAGGCCTTTGGCCTTGACCGGCAGGGGCGCGTTCTGCACTCCGGTGAGCCGGCCGGCGACACAAGCGCACGGGAATATATGCGGTACATTGAAGAACGCGCTTCTGGCAGACCGCTCCAGTATATTTTAGGCATCTGGCCGTTTCTGGGGCTGAATCTGCGTGTGGGGGAAGGCGTTCTGATTCCGCGCGAGGAAACAGAATTGCTGGTGCACACGGCGGTTCAAATGCTGCAGGATACCCCAAAGCCTGAAGTGCTTGACCTCTGTGCGGGAACGGGCGCCGTTTCGTTCGGGCTTGCCTCCCTCGTTAGGTCGGCGCGAATCACCGCAGCGGAGCTTTACGACGAAGCGTTTGGCTATTTAACCCTGAATAAAAAGGAAACAGGCTTTGAAAATGTAGCGCCTATGCGGCTTGATGTGCTGGATGCGCAAAGTGCGGAACTGTTTTCCGATTTGGACTGTATTGTTTCCAATCCGCCGTATATCGAGCGGGACGACCTGCCCGTACTCCAGCAGGAGGTGCAACGTGAACCGCGCACGGCGCTGGACGGCGGCGCTGACGGCCTTGTCTTTTACCGGGCGATTGCGGCCCTTTGGCTTCCCAGGCTGAAACCGGGCGGCACGGCCGCGGTAGAGGTCGGTGAAAATCAGGCGCGCACAGTTGCGGAACTGTTTCAAAACGCCGGGCTTTCCCGGCTTCAGATTTACCGGGATTTTAATGGCATTGAACGGGTGGTGGCCGGAATTTGGAAAAGATGGTAAAACATTTGTTCGAATTTTAGCGCTCCGTGTATTGATTTTGTACGTGAAATCGGATATAATTTGTTTATTCGTGATAAGACGTAAATGCCGCGGCGAACATTGCGGCGGCTTGAATGAAAACCGGAGGGATTGTTATGGTGACGGATAAGAAAACAGCATTGGAAACGGCGCTGATGCAGATTGAAAAGCAGTTCGGCAAAGGCGCGGTCATGCGTTTGGGTCAAAACGAGGCAATGCATGTGGAGGCAATTCCGACCGGTTCGCTTTCGCTCGACCTTGCGCTTGGCATCGGCGGGCTTCCGCGCGGCCGTATTGCCGAGATTTACGGACCGGAAAGTTCCGGTAAGACTACCCTTGCCCTGCATTGCATTGCAGAGGGACAGAAAAACGGCGGCAACGCGGCGTTTATCGATGTGGAACATGCGCTTGACCCCGTCTACGCCCGTGCATTGGGCGTTGACGTGGATTCCCTGCTGGTTTCCCAGCCGGACACCGGCGAACAGGCACTCGAAATTACCGAAGCGCTGGTGCGCTCCGGCGCAATCGACGTGATTGTCATCGACTCCGTCGCCGCTCTGGTTCCGCGCGCTGAAATTGAAGGGGAGATGGGCGACAGCCATGTCGGACTGCAGGCTCGCCTGATGAGTCAGGCGCTGCGCAAGCTGGCGGGTGCGATTTCCAAATCCAACTGTATCGCCATTTTTATCAATCAGCTGCGTGAAAAAGTCGGCGTGATGTACGGCAGCCCGGAGGTTACCCCCGGCGGCCGCGCCCTGAAATTCTACGCTTCCGTCCGGATTGACATTCGTAAAATTGAAACCCTGAAAAGCGGCACCGAGCAAATCGGTTCGCGCACGCGCGCCAAAGTGGTGAAAAATAAGATCGCCCCGCCGTTCCGCGAGGCGGAATTTGATGTCATGTACGGAAGAGGCATCTCCCGCGAGGGCGAGCTGCTTGATTTGGCTGCCAAGCTGGAAATTATCCAGAAAAGCGGCGCGTGGTTCTCGTTTAAGGAAAACCGGCTCGGGCAGGGCCGCGACAATGTTAAAATTTTTCTTGCCGAACATAAGGATGTTGCGGATGAAATTGAAGCGCTGGTCAAGGAGAATATCAATAAGCTCTATACCAAAGTTTCCCCTGCGCCTGCCGCCGCGGCAAAGCCGATTGAGGTTGCGCCCCCGGCCCCCGTTAAAGCAAGCCCGCGCGGGAAAAACGCCAGCATCGACATTGCCGCGGACGATTAAGTATGCTGATTACGGCAATTGAACCCCGCCGGAAAAGTCTTTCCGCGCTCTTCCTTGACGGTGAGTTGGCGGGGAATATCGATACGGAAACTCTTCTTAAATTTGGCTGTAAACCCGGGATGCAGCTTGACGACGGGCAGCTTCACGAACTGATTCTTGCCAGCGAAAGCCGCCGCGCCGGGGAAAAGGCGCTCTATCTTCTGGAACACCGAAGCCATTCCCAAAAGGAGCTTGCGGATAAAATCAGCCGTGTCACTTCGCGCGAAGCCGCCGAAGCCGCGGCAAAGCACATGGTGGAAATCGGTCTTGTCAATGATGAGGAATATGCCCGAAGCCTTGCGGCGGAGCTGCTGGGCCGGAAAGGGTTTTCCGCTTCAAGGGTGCGGCAGGAGCTGCTGCAAAAAGGAATTGAACGGGAGCTGGCCGAGCGGATTATCGAGGAAAACGCTGCCGATCCCGTGGAAAAAATTTTAGAACTGATCCGGAGAAAATATATCCGGACGCTGGACGACGAAAAAGGACGCCGCCGCAGCATTGCCGCGCTGCAAAGGCTCGGCTACCGCTGGGATGATATTCGAACGGCGCTGAATCAATTGATAAATGAGGACGAATAAATGTCATATCGTGTAGGAATGGTGAGCCTTGGCTGTGCCAAAAATCAGGTGGACGCCGAAATGATGATGGCCACGCTGCAGAAAGCGGGTTATCTGCTGGAAGACGACCCTGCGCTCGCGGATGTTGCCATTGTCAACACCTGCGGTTTTATCGACGCCGCCAAAAAAGAATCCATTGAGGAAATTCTGGAGCTTGCCAGATTAAAAGCGGAGGGCAAAATCCGGGCGATTGTCGTAACCGGCTGCATGGCCGAGCGTTACCGCGAGGAGATTTTAAAGGAACTGCCCGAAGTGGACGCCGTGGCCGGAATCGGTGCCGACAGCGACATTGCCGCCGTGGTTGAAAAGGCGCTGGGCGGTGAAAAAGCGGAAGTGTTCCCCGAAAAGACGCTTCTGCCGCTTTGCGGCGACCGTGCGCTTTCCACGCCGCGCTATCTTGCGTATCTGAAAATTGCGGAAGGCTGCGACAACCGCTGCGCCTATTGCGCCATTCCGTTTATCCGTGGGCGCTACCGTTCCCGTACGGTGGAAAATATCGTAGAGGAAGCGCGGGGTCTGGCGAAAAACGGCGTGAAGGAACTGATTCTGATTGCCCAGGACACCACCCGCTACGGCTGGGATATTTACGGCAAACTGATGCTTCCGCAGCTTTTAAGGGAACTTTGCAAAATCGACGGACTCGCATGGATTCGAATCCTGTACTGCTATCCGGATTCTATCACCGACGATTTGCTTGATACCATTGCGCAGGAAGATAAAATTGTAAAATATATTGACCTTCCGCTCCAGCATTGCAGCGCCCGTCTGCTCACGGCGATGCGCCGCACCGGCAGCCGGGAGGAACTGACCGCGCTGATTCAAAAAATGCGCGCGAAAATACCGAATCTGATTCTCCGCACCACGCTGATCACCGGTTTTCCGGGGGAAACGGAAGAGGACTTTACCGAGCTGGCAGAGTTTGTGCGGGAAATCCGCTTTGAACGCCTCGGGTGCTTTGCCTATTCCCGGGAAGAAGGCACGGCCGCTGCGGAAATGCCGGATCAGATTGATGAAGACGTTAAGCAGCACCGTATGGATTTGATTATGGAAGATCAGATGAACCTGATGCAGGAGTGGGGCGAAGGTATGATCGGCAAAACACTGAAGGTACTTGTCGAAGGCTACGACCGTTATGCCGAATGTTGGTTTGGCCGCTCCTCGGCGGATTCGCCGGATATTGACGGCAAGATTTTTTTCACCGTGCCGGGCAAAAAACCGGTGGCGGGCGAATTTGTTGATGTGGAAATTACGGACTGCGTCGACGGCGACCTGACCGGCAAGCAAGTAAACTGAAGGGGGTGTTTCCACTTGAATCTGCCAAATAAGCTTACGCTGCTGCGGGTAGCGATTGTACCGTTTTTGGTAATTGTGCTGCTGGCACGGAATTTTACAGGCATTCATTTCTTTTGGGCCCTGCTTTTGTTTGCGGTTGCCTCAATAACCGATCATTTTGACGGGGAGCTGGCGCGTAAAAACAATCAGGTTACTACGTTCGGAAAATTTTTGGATCCGCTTGCGGACAAAATTTTAGTCATTTCGGTTTTGGTTTGCTTTATTGAACTTGGATTGGCCGATACATGGTGTGTCATTTTAATTATCGCGCGCGAATTTATGGTGACCTCCATCCGCCTTGTCGCAGTGGACAGCGGCGTGGTAATCGCGGCGAACAATTGGGGCAAAACCAAAACGGTAAGCCAAATTGTCGCAATCGTTGTGATTTTGTTGTTTCAGTTTATTCAGGAACTGGTCAACCTCGGCGCTTTACCCGCTTTTTCCATCATCGGAATGGGGAGTGAATCTGCATTTTTATGGATGGGTCATCTTTTTATTTATATTGCAACCTTTTTCACCGTATTTTCCGGTGCGGTCTATATCAAGGAGAATATCGGGGTAATTAATACCATGAAATAAAGCGCCGGGCAGGGGTTTACTTAACCCTTGGTTTGGTATATACTATTGTCACATTCTTTTCAACTAATGCTATACTGTAAGTGATATTAGTATTGATACATGCGATGAGCGGAAGAAGTAACCGCAGGGAAGGCAGCAGAGAGAAAGCGTCTGGGCTGAAAGCGCTTTTTGCCGGGTGTGCGGAGAAATGCATCCGTCAGCAGGCGGGGGGAAATTACAAGTATCCCCGCACGGCAGGCACCGTTAAAGGCCCAAGAGAGATAAAACGGAGTGGAACCGCGGAATAAATGACCGCCTCCGTCCCTAATGGGGCGCAGGCGGTTTTTTTGCGTCGCTTTAAGCTTTTTTGGCCCTGGACGGCGCTCCCGTTCACTGCGGCGGATTATTCATTGCTGATTGGAGGAAACTATGTTTACAGAGCTGAAAGAGGAACTTGACTCCATTATGGACCGTGACCCCGCCGCCCGGTCAAGGCTGGAGGTATATTTCCTGTATTCCGGGTTTAAGGCGGTGCGCGCCTACCGCAGGGCAAACTGGTTTTATCGCCACGATATGAAATTTATGGCCCGGTTTTTGTCCCAGCGTGCGCGCCATAAAACAGGAATTGAAATTCACCCGGGCGCGAAAATCGGAAAGGGCCTGTTCATTGACCACGGCATGGGCGTGGTGATCGGCGAAACGACGGAGATTGGCGACAACTGCACGCTGTACCAGGGTGTGACGCTCGGCGGCACCGGCAAGGATCATGGGAAGCGCCACCCCACCCTTGGGAGCAACGTAATGGTCGGCGCGGGGGCAAAGGTACTGGGCCCGTTCCGCGTTGGCGATAACGCCCGCGTGGCGGCCGGCGCCGTGGTGCTTGACGAAGTGCCGGACAATGCAACGGCGGTGGGCGTGCCCGCCAGAGTGGTGCGCCTGAACGGCGTACGCCCCGCAAATCTGGATCAGATTCATGTGGCGGATCCCAGAGCTCAGGAACTTTGCCGCATGTGCATGGAACTGGAAAAGATGCAGAAGCGTCTTGATGAAATAAAGTGATCAAAGAGAGGTAAAATGAAATGGAAATCTACAACACGTTAACGCGGCAGAAAGAGGAATTTGTTCCGATTACTGCGGGCGAAGCGAAAATCTACGCGTGCGGCCCAACCGTTTACAACTACATCCATATCGGCAACGCCCGGCCGATTTGTGTGTTTGACGTGCTGCGCCGCTATTTGGAGTACCGCGGCATGAAAGTAACTTTCGTCCAGAATTTTACCGATATTGATGATAAAATAATCAATAAGGCAAATGAGGAAGGCAGCGATTACCTTACGGTTTCCCAGCGCTACATTGACGAATACAAAACTGATGCCAAGGGGTTGAACGTCCGTCCCGCAACGATTCATTCCCTTGCAACTGAAAATATCGACGAAATCATCGCGATCATTTCTGATCTGGTCAACAAGGATTATGCCTATGCGACCCCGAACGGGGATGTCTATTTCAGGACGCTGAAAGATGAAAACTATGGGAAGCTCTCCCATCAGCCGCTGGAGGATTTGCAGGCCGGTGCCCGTATTGCCACAGGTGAGGTGAAGGAGGATCCAATGGACTTTGCCCTTTGGAAGAGCGCAAAGCCGGGCGAGCCGAGCTGGACTTCGCCATGGGGCGAAGGAAGGCCGGGCTGGCATATTGAATGTTCCGCCATGGCGCGCAGATACCTTGGCAAAACAATTGATATTCACTGCGGCGGGCAGGACCTTATCTTCCCGCACCACGAGAACGAAATTGCGCAGAGCGAGTGCTGCAACGGCGTGCAGTTTGCAAACTACTGGATGCATAACGGATACATCAATGTGGACAACCGTAAGATGAGCAAAAGTCTGGGCAACTTCTTCACCGTGCGTGATGTGGCGGAACAATACGGCTACGAGCCGATTCGTTTCCTGATGGTTGCGTCACACTACCGCACTCCCATTAATTACAGCGAGGAAGTCATTGAACAGTGCAAATCGGCGCTTGAACGGCTGTATAACTGCCGGGACAACCTGATTTTCCTGATGAAAAATGCTCCGTCGGGGGAAAAAGAAGGGGAACGCAAGACAAAGCGCAGGCTTGACGAGTATCAGGATCACTTCATTGAAGCAATGGAAGATGACCTGAACACCGCCGACGCGATTTCCGCCCTGTTTGATCTGGCACGCGACATCAACACAAATCTGAACGCCTCCACCGCGCCGTCAAAGGAGCTTTGCTCTTTCGCGCTTGATTTGTTCAACGAACTGGCGGAAGTCCTTGGGCTGCTTTACAGCAGGCAGGATGAGGCCCTTGACGAAAAGATTGAGGCTTTGATTGCCGAACGCACACAGGCCCGCAAGAACAAGGACTGGGCGACGGCCGACCGGATCCGCGACGAGCTGAAGGCCCGCCATGTTGTGCTGGAGGATACGCCGCAGGGCATTAAGTGGAAAATCGAGCAATAACCCGCTTTTTCCGTGTATGGTTGGTGAAAAAGGGGGGGGAACGAAGATGGCAAAAGAGAATAAAACGAATGTGATGCGGATTCTGGATAAAGCAAAGATCCCTTACCGGGCTTATTTTTACGATCATGAGGACGGAAAAATCGACGGCGTTTCCGTCGCACACAAGCTTGGCCAGAACGAGGAACAGGTCTTTAAAACACTGGTCACCCGGGGCGCAAGCCGGGAATTTTACGTTTTCGTGGTTCCGGTTGCAAAGGAGCTGAACCTGAAGGCTGCGGCCAAGAGTGTGGGTGAAAAGTCGGTGGAAATGATTCGCGTGGATGAGATCAATAAAACCACGGGTTATATCCGCGGCGGCTGTTCGCCTGTCGGAATGAAAAAACAATTCAAAACCGTAATTGACAACAGCTGCGAGCAGCTTCCCTCCATTATTGTGAGCGGCGGGAAAATCGGCACCCAGGTGGAATTGGAGCCGCAGGCGCTGCTTGACCTGATTGGCGGTACCGCCGCCGCCATCGCGGAGCAGCCGGGTTGCCCCTGACTCCGTGGGCGCGGCTCCAATATCCCGTTCAATTTTTATAATGTGCAGCTGAACAACCTGGTACGCCAAGCGTGCCGGGTTGTTTTTACGCAAGGCTCAACGGTACATTTGAAGGAAACTCTTTAAATATTTGAGGTTATTGCCGAAAAATAGGACAGATCGGAAAATTGTCTATTTATTTTTTTAAAATTATTTATATACTTAGATTATATCATGTGACAAGTGGGGCGTTGGCTATGGAATACAGGCATAAAGTAATGCGCGGCACCGTCGGGGTTATCATTAACAAGGCGATCCGTGATATTCGGAGCGACCCGAAGCGCAGCATACGAAATCTGGCGGATCTGGGTGATAATTTTTCCACATCGGAAACGCAGAAGCGTTTTTTTTCGATTGCAAGGGGTGTTTTAAAAAACCCGGATAATCCGTATAATAAATTGATTGTGGACATGATTGAAAATGTAACCCCGGAATCCGTGCGGACAATGAGCCTGAATTTCGGCTATACCGCCCTGATTTACGGCGCCAACACGATCCGTCAGCGGGAAGCGGCTCTGGGCCGGTACATTCCGTGGCTGCTGGTGTTCGATTTCAGCACCGCGCAGGGAGCCGCACTCGGCATTGAACGGGCGTCGGCACTGATTGCGCAGGCGGTATCACTTGGAATTTACACCTTTGTCTTTCAAATCAATTTTTATGGGGAGGCCCTTGAATCCCTTTTAAAGTTGTGTGCATCATACCCGGAGTGTGCCTTCTTTGCCGCCGTGTCTGCCGGGGTGCTTCTGGGGCCGATGCAGAAGCAGGTAATGAAAACACCCAATTTGGTAATTCTTGTCGATGCTGCCGATTCCGCCGCGGAGGAAACAAGGGACCGGGCGTTTCATGTGCTCCGTTGCGCCCGGTGTTTTTACGGCTTTTACGCTTATTACACGGAGGAAAGCGTGCAGTGGCTGATGTCGGACGAATTTACGCAGAAAATGATTCAAAACGGCTGCCTGATTGGCGGCTATGTCAATGCCGACCCAAGCGCCGAAAATCTCGAAAATCAGGTGTACCGTTTTGTATGCGCCAAGCGGGGCAGAAAAGGGGCGCCGCTGTTCGCATTGGATTTTTACCGTGATATCAGCTACATCGGCAATGCAATCTCCAGCGGGGAGTTCTTGCGTGTCGGGAATGACGGGAGGCTTTTGGATTCTCCGATCAGTGTGAACGGGGAAATACTTCCGGAGCTGATTAAAATCTGATGTGCAGAGTTCACGCTGTACGAAATCAAAGAAAACTTACAATTTGTTCATTTTTCATTCAGAAAACGAACGGATGGCTGTAATACAATAAATAATCATAGGTATGCCGGTAATTGGATATTTAAGGAGAAATGATGATGGATTGGCTCAGAAGAATGATGGCGGGGCGGTATGGCACCGATCAGTTGTCAATTGCGCTGCTTGTTCTTTATGCGGTGCTGTATTTACTGGCACAGATTACACACTGGGTTTTCCTGGTATGGATTGCGTTGATCCCGTTTGTTCTTTTCTTTGTCAGAATGTTTTCCAGGAACATCTCGAAACGCTACCGGGAAAATACCGCTTTCCTGCAATACTGGAATCCGATCGCGGTTTGGTTTCGGCGTATGATACAGATCGGGAAGGACAGGCAAACCCATCGGTACTATAAGTGCCCGAAATGTTCCAGCAAGCTTCGGGTACCAAAGGGAAAAGGTAAGATTTGTATTACCTGCCCCGTGTGCAAAACTGAATTTATAAAGAAAACCTGACCGGGGCCGCGGGGGATTTACTGGGAACAGTAACCCTGCGGCTTTTTGCGTCATCGGAAAGAGCGGAGGCAGCTGCGAAGAAAAAGCGGCTTTCAGCGGGCCGGTTGTACGGAATTTCGGAGGGCAAAAAACATTTTTTCACTCTAAAACTGATATAACAATACAAATTATTCATTAAATTCATTATTATTTGTTGAATTTGATTTTTTTTTGCAATAATGCATTGAAAAACAGAAAGGTATTTTATATAATCAATAGTATATTCGAGTATTCAAGTATAAATTTGTCATTTGAGTCCCTGACAGGAAAAATAACCAATAATAAGGGGGGTTCGCATATGGCGGACAGTAATCAAAATGTGATTGCGAAGCAATACAATGATCTGATCGGTAAGCTTTCCGGGGTGGTGAATTCCAGTATTGTTTTTTCAGATAATGAAATTTCTGAAATTCATGTGCTCGCAGATGCACGAAAGTCCCCGAAGCAAATCAGCCGTGACATCCAGTCCGCTATTATGGCGCAATATGGCATCAGCATTGACCATAAGTTAATCAGTATTGCGCAGATTCCCGTCGAAAATGACCTGCGTCTGCGCAGCCGTCTTATTTTTGATGAGATCAGCCTTTCTAAGAATAAGGAGCACTCTTCCGCAACGGTTACCCTTACCGACGGGGATTCTGCTTTTTCCGGAACCGCTTCCGCAGTGAACGACCGGCTTGAGATCAACAAGATGGTCTGTCAGGCCACCCTTAGCGCAATAGAGAATTTTATGGATGAGAGCGCGGCTCTTTCCGTTGTTGACGTTCAGGTTTTTGAGCTCAGCGGGGAAAAAGCCATTGCCGTGTGCATTGCGGTAAAGTCCAAAAACAGAGTGGACAGGCTGCTGGGCAGCTCTTTTGTTGGGGATGACAACGGAATCGCCGTTGTAAAGGCCACCCTGGACGCCCTGAACCGCAGGATTGCGACTGCGTAAGCTTCATTCCGGTTGGGCCGGTCGGCCCGGTTACCACACAAAAAATCAGGTTTGCAGAGAGCATGTAAGTACATAAGCGAAGCGGATATAGCCTGTTTACCAGCGAAGAACAGAGTCCTATCAATGGAGGCTATATCGATGAAAAGATTTGTACTGGCTTTAATGTCCATTCTTTCAGTTCTTGCAACTGCCGGCGCTGGATTCACATGGAAGTGATTTAAACTAACAGCTTTGTAAACCTGATTTTTTATATTAAAAGGGGGTCAGTATGAGTCGCTCATCTAAGATTTACGCTTATTTCATTTCAATAATCGGACTTTCTTTAGGCTCATATTGTGCTTATTCATACATAGCATCCATCGTGACCTGTGCCAATCCCTCAGGGGAATTAGCGCAGTTCGGCGTTCTTTGGCTTCTATACATTGTTTGCCGCTGTTTCCCGATTTATATTCGGGATGATTATGCAATCGATATGTCTTTTATCTGCAATCTGGCTATCATTTTATGTAAAGGGCCGTTTGCGGCAGCCACCATGGTTTTGGTCAGCACCCCTTTCATTATTGAGCCGTCCCCGACGGAGGACAAACGATTTGTGCATATTTTAAACACACCGCCGATTAAAACAGCATTTAATGCAGGAAACTATGTGATTTCTGTTTTTATTGCCGGATCCTTATATAGGATTACCGGCGGTTCGGTTGGGGTGCTTACTTTACCTACGATTATTCTGCCCGGCATTATAGCGGCGCTTGCCTTCTTCTTACTGAACGGCGGGATTCTTTTACTGCTGTTTTCTTTCATGGAAGGCGTTCCGTTTTTTCCGGCTTTTCTTAAAACCTTCATCGAATTTTTACCGAATATTGCAACATCAACGCCCATCGGCTATTTTATTGCGAAATTTATGCTGATGGACGGCGGGGTGTATCTGGTCCTTTTGTTCATGCTTCCGCTTATGATGGCCAGATACAGTTTTGTGCTGTATCTGGATGTAAAGAAGAATTATTATAATATGGTCAAAACGCTGACCGCCGCCCTGGAGGCGAAAGACCGGTATACAGAGGGGCATTCCCACCGTGTGGAAAGTTACGCTGAACAAATTGCACGTAAAATGAACTGTAACTCCATTGATATTGAAAATATAAAAGTGGCCGCGCTGCTGCATGACGTGGGGAAAATCGGAATTGATGACAAAATTCTGAACAAGCCCGGCCGCCTTACTCCCGAGGAGCGGGAGATTATTATGACCCATCCGCAGATCAGCGCGAATATCCTGAAGAATGTAAAATTGAATAAGGCTGTGCGCACGGCGATACTTCATCACCATGAGCGTTACGACGGGGGCGGATACCCTGACCATACGAAAGGGAACGAGCTCCCGATCGAGGTTTATATCATCGGCCTTGCCGACGCATATGATGCCATGACCAGCAACCGGCCTTATTGCGGCAGTTTACCCATTGAAGAGGTAGTGAGAATTTTAAATGAGGAGAGCGGGAAGCAGTTTCACCCCCGGGTGGTCGCTGCTTTTCTTGAGGTCTTGCGCGAAACGGGTGCGTTTTAAGGAATATGGAGTAGTAATATGAGTTTATTTATCTTTGTGCTGGCCGGTATTCTCATCGGTGTTCTGGCAAACTGGCGGAGCGGAAGAAGAAACAGTCTGGAGGGTGTTTACGCCCTTCACGGTCTGTGGCTCCCGATTGCGGGGTTGCTGTTGGACGGTTCGTTTTCTTATCTTCCGGACTTTACGCTGCGTCATGCGGGGATTATCACCTGTACCGGTTACCTGTGTATTTTTGCCTTTTTGTATTTAAACCGGGAAAAGAGGTTTCCTGCTATTCTGATGGCCGTCGGTTCGATGAGTAATTTTTTGGTTATCGCGGCCAACGGGTTCCGCATGCCCGTTTCTCCGGCTGCCCTTGCAATGTACCCCGGTATGACGGCGGAAGCGGTATACGCCAAAAAGGTCAACTATTTTATCGCGCAGCACGGCGCGAACCTCTATTATCTGGGGGATGTTATTCCTGTCCCGCTGCGGGCGGTGGGCGGCTTTATCAGCGTGGGGGATCTTATGCTTGGCTTTGGCCTTTTGCTCTTTATCGTCATGGTATTTACACAGGGACGGAAAACCGATACGGTTCCGGCTGAATAGAAACGCATCGGGTTAGCCAAAACGGTTTATCCGGTGCGTTTTTGGTTGTTTCATCGTTCAGGCTGATATAAAACTTAAGTCCGACTATCGGCGGAGTATTGTTTTTTCTCTTTTTGTGGTATCATAAAAAGGTATGAAGTCATTTCGCAATCATTCCCACGTATTTTTAAAATGGAGGGATATCAATGGATGCAGCGCAAAGGCGCCGGAAAATACTGGAGCTTTTGAAAGGGAGCACACAGCCCGTCAGTGCGGGTGCAATCGCAGGGCAGTTCCATGTCAGCCGTCAGATTATCGTGGGGGATATTGCATTGCTGCGCGCCGCAAACGTAAATATCTCGGCCACGCCGCGCGGCTATATTTTAATGAATCAGGATGTTGGCCCGAATGAAATAATCCGTACCATCGCGTGCCGGCACGACGACAGCAACCTTGCCGAAGAGCTTTATACGGTTGTGGACAATGGCTGCGGGCTGATCGACGTAATTGTAGAGCACGCGGTTTACGGCCAGCTTTCCGGGCAGCTGCATATTTTTTCCCGCTACGATGCGGACAGTTTCCTTGAAAAACTTGCGAAGGATCACGTATCCCCGCTGTGCGACTTAACAGGAGGGATTCACCTGCATACCATTTCCTGCCGTTCGGAGGCTGCTTATAAGCGGGTGCTTGAGGAATTGACAGCCAAGGGAATTTTGTTTGTCAAGTAAATTTACACTTGACATTTCCGCGCTTTATCTTTACAATAGTCATGATAAGTGTCAAGACACATGACAATATATAATTATTGTTGGAAGGCGCAGAATATGAAACGAGAAAATGGTTTGATTAAGCTGGTAATTGCGGCGCTGCTGATTGCGATTGCAATTATTATTCCGATGTTTTTTCCGAAGATTATTATAGGACCGGCCTCGTTTACACTGGCAAGTCACGTTCCGGTTATGATTGCCCTGTTTATTTCTCCCATGGTTGCGGTTGCGGTTGCCATTGGGAGCACGGTCGGCTTTTTCTTTGCCGGTTTCCCGGTTGTCGTTGTTTTGCGCGCACTGAGCCATGTGCTCTTTGTAACGGCGGGGGCGCTGATTCTGAAGTACCGCCCCGGCATACTGCGCTCGGTTTTTGGCACGTCGCTGTTTGGCCTGCTGCTCGCGCTGATTCACGCGGTGGGCGAGGTTGCCGCCGTTACGCTGTTCTATATGCAGTCTGGTGTTTCACTCGGCAGTGTAAAGGGCGGATTTGGTTTTTCCGTGCTGCTGCTGGTTGGCGTGGGTACCCTTGTGCACAGCATGGTGGATTATGGGATTGCTTTGTTTGTCTGGCGGCCGCTGCTGCACATCATCCGTTTCCCGGTGAACGCGCGTGTTTTGCCGGTGCGCAGACCTGCACAGTAAGCGCACGGGCCGTTTCTCTTGATACATAATCGAAATGCATTCCTTTTCCGGGATGCATTTTTTTGTTGTAATAATATTTCTGAATAGTTTTAATATGCAGGAGAAGAATAACCATAAAATTACATAAAATCCAGATACAGAGCCGATAAAGCATTTTTAACAAAAAGATTTAGGTACTCTTGGATATGTTCTTATAATTTTATATTAAATTTATTGACAGCGTGTGACGAAAGAAGTAGTATAATGAAATCACACATTGATTGTGGGAAAACTTCAGTCAAATTAACGAGGGGGTATCCATTTGCCAGTCATTGCATTCCTGATTTGTTTCCCTTTTCTCGCGGCAGTCGTTCTGTCGTTTATGAGAAAACACGGGAAAGCGAGAAAATATTTTATTTTCACCTGCTGTGTTTTGATTGTTGCAGCAGTCCTTTATTTTGTTACCGGGGCCTTGCTTTCGGGACAAAATACAGTTTTCCTGACCGAAACACACCCGGTTGATACTTTGATGCTGATTGCGGAACTCGCAATTATGGGACTTGTCATTTATTATGGTGTCAAGTATAAAAAGTATTACGTCGCATTGCTTTCCGTTGCTCAAACCGGCCTGATTTCCTGGCTTGAGTTGTCGGGGGGAAGCGAAATTGAAGGAACCCATATTGCCGCTGACAAGCTCACCGTCGTGATGTGCCTGATTATCGGTGTTGTGGGCGTGCTGATCTGTGTTTATGCCGTGGGTTACATGAAGGATTATCATGCGCATCACACGGAATTTAAGGACAGGCGCGCCTTCTTTTTTGCCATGCTGTTTGTATTTTTGGGGGCCATGTTCGGCCTGGTATTCTCCAGCAATTTGACATGGATTTATTTTTTCTGGGAGATTACAAGCATCTGCTCCTTCCTGCTGATCGGGTACAACCGTACCACCGAGGCAATGAACAATTCGTTTAAAGCACTCTGGATGAACCTGCTGGGCGGCCTTGGGTTTGCGGTCGCAATCGTGTACTGCGCCAAAAATCTGAAGGTGGTTGAACTTGAAAAGCTGGTCGCCATGGGCACCGGAACACAGGTGGCCCTGATTCCCGTCATCCTGCTTGCTTTCGCGGGTCTGACCAAAAGCGCGCAGCTTCCTTTTTCGGGCTGGCTTTTGGGCGCGATGGTCGCACCGACTCCAACTTCCGCGCTGCTTCACTCGGCAACCATGGTAAAAGCGGGCGTTTACCTGATTATTCGCCTTGCTCCCGCATTAAGCGGAAATCTTGCCGGTTCCATGGTAACGACCATAGGCGGTTTTACTTTCTTTATGACCTCTCTGCTTGCCATTTCGCAAAGCGACGGCAAGAAAGTGCTGGCGTATTCCACTATCTCCAATTTGGGGCTGATTACTGCCTGTGCCGGCGTCGGCCGGCATGAGGCCGTTTGGGCAGGGGTACTTCTCATGATGTTCCACGCGGTGTCCAAGTCATTGATGTTCCTTTCTGTCGGCGCGGTGGAAAACAGTACCGGCAGCCGCAATATTGAAGACATGCACGGCTTGATTGTTAAGCTGCCGGAACTTGCGTTTGTTATGATTGTCGGCATCGCCGGCATGTTCCTTGCGCCGTTCGGCATGCTGATTTCAAAGTGGGCCGCTCTGAAGGCTTTTGTTGACTCCAAAAGTGTAATGCTTGTTATTTTCCTTGTTTTCGGCAGTGCATCCACGCTTTTTTATTGGACAAAATGGTTGGGAAAACTGGTGGCGATGATACATAACTCTGAGCGCCTGCCAAATACTACAAAGGGCAGCGAATGGTTCTCCCTGATTTCTCAGGCGTTTATTATGATCGCGCTCGTCATTTCCTTCCCTGTGGTTTCAACGTATCTGGTTGAACCTTTCCTTGAAGATATGTTTCACGATGCGGTTCCCGCCATTATCAGCAGCGGCAACATGAATATTATGCTGATGATGCTCTGCGTGATCGTTATTCTTCCGATTGCCGTGCGTCTGCTTACTTTCGGCAAAAAGAAAAAGATCGTAATGTCCTACATGGGCGGCGGGAATACCGGAGACGACCGCTCCTTTGTGGACTCCTTCGGTGATACAAAGCAGATGTACCTTGCCAACTGGTACATGGAGGATTATTTTGGGGAAGGCAAGCTGCTCACACCCTCCGTTGTGCTTTCCGCAGCGGGCATCATTATTATGATGATTGTTACGATTGGGGGTGCGCTCTGATGAATATCTCCGTTGTTGCCGTAGTGCTTTACCTGCTGCTCGGCCCGGTGGTCGGCGGCTTTCTGGCCGGATTTGACCGTAAAATTACCGCAAGGATGCAGGGCAGGCAGGGGCCTTCGCTGCTCCAGCCGTTCTATGACCTGTTTAAGCTGTTCAGCAAACAGACTGTTGTCGTAAATAACGTTCAGGACTTTTTGGTGTGCGGTTTTCTTGTATTTATTGTTTTCACCGGCTGCCTTTTCTTTTCCGGCGGCGACCTGCTGCTGGTGTTTTTCGCACTGACCCTCGCTGGGATTTTCTTCATCATGTCCGCCTGTTCGGCCAATTCGCCTTACAGCTCCATGGGCGCCCAGAGGGAACTGATGCAGATGATGGCGTACGAGCCGATGGTGCTGCTGGTTGCAATCGGATTCTATATTGTAACCGGGAGCTTCGCCGTAAATGATATTATCGCTTCCAGTCATGTTCCTGCCATTGCGTATATGCCGGGTATTTTCATCGGATTTTTGTGGGTGCTTGTAATCAAATTCCGCAAATCTCCGTTTGACCTGAGCACCACGCACCACGCGCACCAGGAAATGGTCAAGGGCCTTACCACGGAGCTTTCCGGCAACATCCTTGCGCTGGTCGAGCTTTCCCACTGGTATGAAAATGTATTCCTGCTGGGAATCGTGGGCCTTTTTGTCATGACTTCCGATTGGTGGAGCGGTCTTATCGCGGTTGTGGTGTGTGTGTTCTCTTATTTCTCTGAAATTCTTGTGGATAACACATTCCCCCGTGTCAAATGGGAGCTTATGCTGAAATCAACATGGATCATCACGCTGGTTACCGGGGTAATCAATTTGCTGATTCTTACTTTAATCAAATAGGAGGCGGGCAATCAATGTTAAAAGTATCAAAATCACCGTGGCTTTTACACTATGACGGTTCAAGCTGCAACGGCTGTGACATCGAGGTGCTTGCCTGCTTAACGCCGATTTACGACGTTGAACGCTTTGGGGTCATTAATACCGGCAATCCGAAACATGCCGATATTTTCCTCATTACGGGCGGCATCAATAAACAGAACGAGCCTGTGGTAAAACAGATATACGCGCAGATGCCAAATCCGAAAGTGGTGGTCGCAGTTGGAATCTGTGCCTGCAACGGCGGAATTTTCAAGGACTGCTACAACATTCTTGGCGGTGTGGACACGGTTCTTCCGGTGGATATTTATGTTCCCGGCTGTGCCGCAAGGCCGGAAGCGATTATTGACGGGGTGGTCAAAGCGATTGCGCTGCTCGATGAAAAACGGAAGACATTAAGAAAGGGAGCGACGGAATGACGGACGGACAAATGATCAGTATCGGCCCGGGCGACCTTGTGCCGGGCGTGCTTCAGATGAAACACGACGGTTACCGTTTGGTGCAGATTTGTGCGACCAGGACCAAAACGGGCTATGAATTGGATTATTCTTTTGCGAAGGAATACACTCTTGTGGATATGCGTCTTGAAATCGCGGAAGATACCGAAATCATGAGTATCAGTAATATTTTTGAACCGGCATTTCTTTACGAAAATGAAATTGTCGATTTGTTTGGCGTGAAGATCAACCTGATTTCTATAGATTACAAGGGCAATCTGTATCGGATTGAAAAGAAGACGCCCTTTAAATAAAGGAGGAGTACACCGATGTCTACCCGAAGCGTAGTACCGTTTGGGCCGCAGCACCCGGTTTTACCGGAGCCGATTCATCTTGATCTTGTGCTTGAGGATGAAAAGGTGGTTGAGGCTGTTCCGTCCATCGGGTTTGTTCACCGCGGGCTGGAAAAGCTTGTGGAGAAAAAAGATTTTAACGAATATGTTTATGTTGCGGAGCGCATCTGCGGAATATGCAGCTTTATGCACGGTATGGGTTACTGCGAGGCCGTGGAACATATTATGAATATCGAGGTTCCGGAGCGCGCAAAATATCTGCGGACAATCTGGAGCGAAATGTCGCGTATTCACAGCCACCTTCTTTGGCTTGGGCTTCTTGCCGACGGGTTCGGTTTTGAAAGCCTGTTCATGCAAAGCTGGCGCATGCGTGAAAAAATACTGGATATGTTTGAATATTCAACCGGCGGCCGCGTGATTTTCTCGGTCAATAAAATCGGCGGGCAGCGCAAGGATATGCCGAATGATATGATCGCCGGTTTTGTTGCCATGTTTGACGAAATGGAAAAAGAACTTCGTTCGATGACAAAAACTTTTCTGGATGATTATGGAGTTAATTCCCGCTTAAGGGATGTCGGCTTCCTGACCAAACAGCAGGCGCACGACCTTGGCGCGGTCGGCCCGTTCATGCGCGCGAGCGGCATTGCAATTGACACCCGGAAAAAGGGTTATGCTGCCTACCCGAACATCGATTTTGAACCGATCACCAGCACGGTGGGCGACAGCTACGCCCGCACCGATGTGCGTATCCATGAAATATTCCAGTCAATAGATATCATCCGTCAGGCCGCCGCTAAAATTCCGGACGGTGAGGTTGCCGCTCCGGTGAAGGGTTTTCCAACTGGGGAATACCTTATGCGCGTGGAACAGCCGCGCGGCGAGGCCGTATATTACGTGAAATCCAACGGTACCAAATTCCTTGACCGTGTGCGCGTGCGCACTCCCACCTTCGCCAATCTGCCCGGCATGCTCGAAACCTTAAAAGGCTGCCAGCTTGCGGATGTCCCGCTTTTGATTTTGACGATTGATCCGTGCATCAGCTGCACCGAAAGGTAGGGAATCCATTATGAATATCATGTCATTTACGAAAACAGCGATGAAAAACCTTTTTTCAACTCCTGCCACAAGAATGTATCCCCAGCAGCCACGGGAATACCCGCAGCGTACCAGGGGCCATGTGGAAATCGATATGAACACCTGCGTGCTTTGCGGGCTTTGCTCCAAAAAATGCCCGGCGGACGCCATTGTTGTTGACCGCGCGGCGGGAACCTGGTCGATTGAGCGCTTCGGGTGCATTCAGTGTAACAGCTGTGTGGAGAGCTGCCCGAAGAAAAGCCTGACCATGGGCCAGACCTACTCACAGCCGGCGGCGGAAAAGAAGAGGGATACTTATCAGAAGCCGCAGGAGCCTCCAAAGGAAACAGTGGAACAGAAAGGAACAGAAACCCATGCATGATTATCATGAAGCGATGCATATTATCGAATACGCCACAGAACAGGCCAAAAAAGAGCAAAAAGACAAGGTGGCGAAAATTCACCTCGTAATCGGCGACAGTTCCAGCTATTCGGCTGACAGCATCCGTATGTACCTGGAACAGAACTGGGACGGAACGGTTTGTGAGGGTGCGGAGCTTTGCGTGCGCCCGGTCAAAACGATGCTTCGCTGCCCCAAATGCGGAGCCATGTTTGAGCGTAAACCTTTTCATTACGAGTGTCCCCAGTGCGGAGCGGAGGGTGAACCCAGCGAAATCGGAAAAGAAATGGAAATTGAGGGCCTTGAGTTCGCATGACATGTTTCATTTCCGTCCTTGGCGTGGTTCAGGGCGTTGGCTACCGGCCATTTGTGGCGCGGCTGGCTGAAAAGCTAGGAATCACCGGCACTGTAAAGAATAACGGCGGGATTGTCGAAATCATCGCCGATGCACAACAACAGGCGATGGATGAATTTGTCCATCGCCTGAAGTCGCAACAGCCCGCCGGAGCGGATGTAACGCGGATTGTGACCGCGCCCGCCGTTCCCGGGCAAAGATTTAAAGGCTTTACGATTGTTCCAAGCGCACAAAGCAGCGGGGAAACTCCGCTGATTCCCCCCGACCTTCCAATCTGCGAAGACTGCCGAAGGGAGCTTGCGTCTTCCGCCGACCGGCGGTATCGCTATCCGTTCATCAGCTGTGTGGCCTGCGGCCCGCGCTACAGCATCATTAACAGCCTGCCGTACGACCGCTGCAATATTACAATGGACGAGTTCCCCATGTGCCCCGCGTGCGGGGAGGAATACACCACGGATACGCGCCGCCGCCATGCACAGACCATTTCTTGCCATGATTGCGGCCCGCAGCTCATTTTTAAAACGGGAGGCACGGTTTACCACCGTGAGGAAGCATTGGAAAAGGGGATTGCGATGCTCCGCTCCGGCGCGGTGCTGGCACTGAAAGGAATCGGCGGCTATCAGTTTGCCTGTTCCCCCTGTGACGAAACCGCGGTGGAACGGCTGCGCCGACTGAAGCACCGGGATAAAAAACCGTTTGCGGTGATGTTTCCTTCCATGGAAACGGTGAAAAATGTTTGCATGGTAAGTGCCGAAGAAGAAAAGCTGCTGACCTCTTCCGCAAGGCCGATTGTTCTGCTGGATAAGCGGGAGGATGAATTTTGTGAGTCGGTCAGCGGGGAAAGCCGTTTTCTCGGTGCTTTTCTGCCCTATACGGGACTGCATCAGTTATTGACCGATGCCTGCGGCCCGCTTGTGATGACCAGTGGGAACCTGACCAATGAGCCGATTATCATTCACGATGATGAAATGCTTTCTTTGCAGTCGGAATTTCTGGACGGCGTTTTGTACCATGAGCGTAAAATCCTTACCCCGCTGGATGACTCGGTTGCCCGGGTCCTATCCGGCAGCGTGCAGATGATTCGCCGCAGCCGGGGGTATGTGCCCACGCCGGTTTTGCTTGAAAAGAGCGTGAAAAAACCGGTTCTTGCCATGGGGGGAGATTTAAAGGCCTGTTTTTGCCTTCTGACAGGGGATCGCGCTTATCTGAGCCAGTATTTCGGCGATATGGAGGAATATGCGGTTTCACAGGTATACCGAAAAAATCTGAGCCGGATGGAACAGCTTTTTCGGATTTCTCCCTCAGCCGCTGTCTGCGACCTGCATCCCGATTATCAGACCTCGCGCATGGCAGGGCAGCTTAACTTACCGCTTGTACGGATTCAGCACCACCACGCACATATTGCTTCCGTCATGGCGGAACACGGGCTGCAAAGCTGCATCGGTGCAGCGTTTGACGGAACCGGCTACGGTACGGACGGCTGTGTGTGGGGCGGCGAATTTTTGCTCTGCAAAGGAGTGGAGTTTGAGCGCTGTGCGCATCTGGGTTATGTGACCCTTTGCGGAGGGGATCGGGCGGCAAAAGATGCGGATTTGACCGCGTTGAGTTACCTGTACGCCGCTGGAATCACAGTACCTGACAGCCGATTCGAAACAGTAAGGGCAGCGGTGGCTAACCGGGTGAATACCTGCCGGAGCGCGAGCATGGGCAGGCTGTTCGATGCGGTGAGTGCTGTTTTAAAAATCAGAAAACAAAATACGTACGAGGGGGAGTGCGCCATTGCGCTGGAAAACACGGCTGCTGCCGCGCAGGCCGCGGGCTGCACGCCATATCCCTTGAAACTTGAAATAGAAGTAAGCGGATGCGAACTGATTCTGGATCAGGTCAAGATGGTGAAAGAAATTTTTCAGGCGTCTGAAAAAGGAGTAAGCAAAGGCGAACTTGCACTGGGGTTTCACATGGCTGTTGCCCGCGCTGTGCTCGCCGTTTTTCGGCAGCTTCGCGCGCACAGCGGGGAGAATGCAGCCGCGCTGAGCGGCGGCGTTTTTTCCAATCGTCTGTTGGCACAGGAGTGCGCCGGGCTGCTGAAGGCTGACGGTTTTCAGGTATACTTGAATTCCGCGGTGCCGTGCAATGACAGCGGAATCTGTCTTGGTCAGGCTTGGCTGTGTGCACAGACTCAGGACGTGTAAATCCGATGGATTGAATTAACATTGTGACAGGGAAAGTTGGGATTAGTATGTGCGTGGCAATGCCGGGCAGGGTGGTAAAAGTGGATGGAACAAAGGCCGAGGTGGATTTCAGCGGAAATCTGGTTCGGGCGGAAGCCGGGCTGGTTAAGATCAAGCCGGGCGATTATGTTCTGGTTCACGCCGGCTGTATTTTACAGGTGATTTCAGAGGACGACAGAAACAATTTGATGGATCTTTTTGAGGAAATAGAGAATTTATGACGGAGTATCAAACTTATCTGAAAAATTATGACGGCGAACCCATTCGCCTGATGGAGGTCTGCGGGACCCACACGGCAGAGATTTCACGAAGTGGAATTGTCAGTGTGCTTTCCCCGAAAATCCGGTTGATTTCCGGCCCCGGGTGCCCGGTGTGCGTTACCGTGACTTCTTATATTGACCGGCTTGTGGCGCTTTCCATGGAACCGGACTTTGTGGTGGTTTCGTTCGGCGACCTGCTCCGCGTAAAGGGCAGCAGCAGGAGTTTGAATGACGCCAAGGCTTCCGGCGGGCAGGTGCGCATGGTTTATTCCCCTATGGATACGTTAAAGCTGGCCGCCGCCGAACCGGGCAAAATTTTCGTGTTCGCCGCAGTCGGCTTTGAAACGACAACCCCGGTTTACGCTCTCCTTTTAGATGAGGCGCGCAGGAGCGGGATTCGGAATATCAGGCTGCTTACCTCCCTCAAAACTATGCCTCCGGTCATTGACTGGGTGTGCAGCAATCAGGGCGGCATCGACGGATATATTGCTCCGGGTCATGTCTGCGTGATTACAGGCAGTGAAATTTTCCGCTCTCTTGCTCAGAAATATTCGATTCCTTTTGCGGTTTCCGGCTTTGAGCCGCAGCAGATTTTACTGGCGATTTACGCGCTGGTTCGCCGCCGCGCCCGGGGTGAAGTGATGAACCTCTACCCTTCCGCAGTTACCGCCGGGGGCAACCAGGCCGCGCAGGAGATGGTAGGCCGTTTCTTTATGCCCTGTGATGCGGCATGGCGGGGTATGGGTGTGATTGCAGATTCCGGCATGTGCCTCAGGCCGGAATACGCGGAATTTGACGCAGGCAGCGCGGCGCTGACGGACGACCGCAGTGCAAATCCGAACTGCCGCTGTGCCAGGGTGCTTACGGGAGCAATCAGTCCCCGGGAGTGTCCTCTTTTCGGCAAAGGCTGCACACCGCAGTCTCCCCAGGGGGCCTGCATGGTTTCGACAGAGGGAAGCTGCTATCAGTATTATGTAAACAAGCGGCAATAGGTGACAAGGGAAATAACTTGTCAATTAATTTATTCCATATCATGTAAAACATGGAATAAATATACAACGTGAAGTAAAACAACTTGACATATGGAAAATATTTACAGGAAAGAACAGGCCAATCCATATTAAAAGAAGGGCGATTTGCTTTTCAGCTTTATTCTTTTGAATTTGTAAATCAATGGGAGCGACAGGGGATTGGCTGAAGAATCTGTCGATTCTGTTCGTCTTTATAATATTATAATTAGAATAAATAGTCCGTGGAAAGGCAAGCAGCCTGCCTCTATGCCTGCTCCGGATGATGCAGGCAGCGGGGAATAATCCTGTGGCAGGTAAGACAGCTTGTTGTTGGGGTTCGCCCAGATAAAATATCAGAATGTCGGAAACCGGGATTTTATTGCATGAATAACGAATCAAAATCAAGCAGAAAGAATGGGGTTTAAAATATGAAAATCACAATGGCGCACGGAAGCGGCGGAAAAGCGACCTCGGAGTTAATATCGGATATTTTCTCCAAAAGTTTCAGCAACCCTGTTCTTGCCCGGATGGAGGATTCCGCTGTGGTGCCGGGCGCACAGACAATCGCTCTGACAACGGACAGTTTCGTTGTAACGCCCGTATTCTTTCCAGGCGGCGATATTGGCAGACTTTCCGTCTGCGGCACAGTAAACGATCTTTTGATGAGCGGTGCGGAGCCAAAGTACCTGACCTGCGGCTTTATTATTGAGGAAGGCGCCGAAAGTGACGATCTGAAACGAATCGCGGATTCCATGGCGGAAACAGCCCGTGAGGCGGGTGTTTGCATTGTCGCCGGCGACACGAAGGTGATTGAAGGCAAAGGCGGAGTTTACATCAATACCGCCGGGGTCGGATTTGTTCCGCAGGGCAGGAGCGTGAGCGCTTCCAGCTGTAAAACGGGCGACGCCGTTGTGCTTTCCGGCTTTTTAGGCGAGCATCACGCAGCGATTCTCAGTTCCAGAATGGGAATTGAGAATCAGATTCAAAGCGACTGTGCGCCGCTGAACGAGCTTGTAAACACACTGTTCCAAAACGGAATCCGGGTCAAGGCGCTGCGGGATGTGACGCGCGGCGGCCTTGCCACCGTTCTGAATGAGTTTGCCTGTGCATCATCCTGCTGTATCCAGCTGAATGAACAGGATATCCCCGTTTCGGAACAGGTCAAAGGCTTTTGCGGTATTCTGGGGCTTGACCCGCTCTATATGGGTAACGAGGGCAAACTGGTCGCAGTAGTGGAGAGGGAAGACGCGCAAAAAGCAGCACGACTGATGCGCGCGGCAAAATATGGGATGAATGCGGCGGTTATTGGCAGCGTAATTTCCGGTGAGGCGGGGACGCTTTTGGTCAGAACCTCGATCGGCGGTACGCGCATTGTGCCTGAGCTTTACGGCGAGGGACTTCCAAGAATCTGCTGACAGCTTCAAATGGAATATTGTTTTCATGAAATGGGCATCGTTGATTTTTATAATCTGTTTGCCGTCTGAACAGAAAAAACCGGGAACAGCAGGAAACTGCCGCCCGGTTTTTTTATGGAATCATTCAGAATATGAATCCTGCTGCTTTCCGGCATTCTGTGTCAGCTTTCCGTCTTCTTTTGGCCGCCGGAAGCAGCGGATTTGATCCGGGTTTGTATTTCGGCGCCAATCAGCGTGATAACCGGCAAAATGATCTGAAAGGGAATGGAATAAAATTGGTAATATTTAATCCATCCGACCCATTCCTGTGTGTTTTTGTAAAGCAGTCCGGAAAGTGTGACAAAAAGTAAAGCGCAGGGTACTGCAAGTGTCTTTTGATCTGTCACGTTCAGAACTTTTGCAAGACCCAGGGAAGCGCTATACAAGCAAACGCAGGTTTTAATAAAGCCCGCGAGCATAAGGTTAATACCGATCAGCACTTCAAAACGGGAAAAGAATTCTCCGCTCGTCATGATGCTGACCGCCTCGTAGGATGGAAAATAAAATAATGACACCACTGAGGGGCCGAGAATAAAAATATTCCGCAGCACCACAACTAAAGTAATGGTAATGGAAATGATAAGCGCCTTAATAAAAATTTTCCATGGTTTTACTGTTTTATCGACTGCTGAAAAAAAGGAGAGGCAAAGTATGGCCTGGCCCAGCGGCAGCGTTAAAAAAGAATAGGATGAACCCAGCAGGGACTTAAAATCTGTATTCATGATGGGCATCAGGTTGGAAAATTTCATATCTTTCATGCCGACGATAAAGGTGAATGGAATGAAGATCCCAAGCATGACCCATGTGTACTTTGAAACTCTTCCGATGTTTTCCGGTCCGTTCTTTACCGACCAGACAACGAACAGCATCAACACGGATGCTGTTAGAGCCTCAGGAGTTTCCGGCATATTGACAATACTGATAAATTCGCTGAATATTCTTACCAATTGGCCGCCCAGATGAATTGCAAAGACAACGAACAGCAGGGACATAATCCGGCCGAATACTTTACCGAATATTTGAAATAAAATTTCGAATAAGTTCATACCGGGGTAAAGACTGATTAATCGGATGTACAGCCACATAAAAGGCAGAAACATGACGGTCGCGAGGAGAATGGAAATCCAGAAATCCTGTTTTGCCTCTTTGTTGGCTCCCAACACGATCAGACTGCCCAGCCAGAACATGACAATAATGCTTTGCATTTGTTTTCCGGTGATAATATGATTGGTCATTATAATACCTCATTGTACGTGGAAAATAGAATTGATAATCTGTATTATCGGTCCATTAGGGCTGGGAATATTGGTGCCTAAGGCCATCATGATATTAATGGCCAGTGTAAGCAAATAGACCGGAATGGAAAAGTACAGCGCCTTTTTCTCTTTTTTTTTGATTGCCGGAATCAAGTCGGCAAAAAGCAGAAATCCATAAAGCGCAATGTAAATGACAATCGAATCCATGCTAATCCTCCACTTTAATTTCGTCCTTTGCTGTCGCCGTGTTATTAATTGATACTTCCGTGGTGACCGTGCACTTTAGATTTTTAAATAGTTCGTCCCAGTTTGATTTGTTTTTGTTCCAGAATTCCGGCGAGGTCTGGTGAATGATTTTTCCGAATCCAAAGATGTCGCTGTCGAATTGGGTTTGAACTTTTTTTATAACGCTGGTCATGTTGTCCTTCAAAAGTTTCTCTGCGCCCTTTTCCGCTTTTTCCAGGTTCTTTTCATTTACATAATCCTGAGTGGTTTGGTCCTCTCCCAAAGCCGCTTTTACTTTGGTGTTAATTTGAATGGAGGCGGTTGCGTTTGAAATTTTAGGAGTGACTTTGGTGCGGCTGTCCTGCATTTCCAGGCAAATGCTTTGGTCATTGTTTTCGGGGCTTACCACCAGAAGGCCGCCTTTTACCAGGTTTTTGACAAAGAGATAATATTTTGTTTCATCTCTGTTTAAATAGCCGACTAGCTTATCCTTTTTGAAAACTGCCGCACCGTCCAGTTCAAGAGTCTTTTGGTCTTTGGACTCCGATATCTTTATACAGGGAAGCGTGAGTGATATTCCTTCATCCGTGAGCCTGTCGACAGCCTCGTACAATTCCACATTCGGCACTTCGGACAGATTGGTGGTGTTTTGGGAAATTGTCCGCCAAATTTCAAGTGAACTCAGCTGATCCGTGACCGGCTTTTGCTGCAGGACTTCGGCCGCGGTCGGTGCTTCGGAGATGACAGGGTTTATAGTGATTCTGGGCTCGGCATCCCTGAAAACCCAATCGAGGAGGGGCGTAATTCCTTCCTGCGCGATGCTCTGGCTGATGACAACCACTTTACAGTCGCTGAAAAATAATTTCTTTTCACTTTTGCTGATCGCATTTCTTACCGCGTCGAAAACAGTGTCTCCTTCGGTTTCCAGCAGCTTTGAACCCGGAGGGCTTTTTGATAAATCCAGGAATTCAAAAGTTACATGGTACTTGTGATCTTCTTTACCCTTGTCAATCGCGAACCCGCCAACCATGGAGAGGTTATCCACTTCCCGGTAATTCCAGCAGCCGGTAAGGCAAAGCATTTCCACGATAAGCAGAAGTACAGTAATGCGTTTCACTGCTTTCATTGAGTCCCACCCTTTGTTGATTGTCTGGCTTTGTTTGGGGAAAGAAATTTCGGCCTTGTTTTCATATCCCACCAGGGCGCACGTGTGAAAATATCTTTCTTGTCCTGCGGCCCGTTGGTGTAAACGCTGTTCATAATCGGAATACCGAAAGAAGAAATGCTGAACAAATGAATCAGCACGCCAAGCATGCCAAACATATATCCGTACAGCCCCAGAATGGAGGACAAAGCCAGCAGGGCAAAACGGGCCGGGATCATAAATCCTTTTATGCGTGGAATCATAAGGCCGGATATTCCGGTGACCGCGACGACGATGATCATGGGTGCGCTGACAATTTTTGCCTGTACGGCGGCTTGTCCGATAACCAGGGCGCCGACGATACTGAGGGCGTAACCCATGGTGCCCGGCATTCTTGAGCCGGATTCCCGAAGCATTTCAAACACCAAAAGCATCAGCACCGATTCCAGCACCGTGGGAAACGGCACGCCCTGACGGGAGGCGGAAATGCTCATCATCAGCGAGATGGGGAGCATTTCCTGATGAAAAGTAACCAGTGCAATATAAATGGCGGGGGTGCTGGTTGAAAAGAAAAAAGCGATCACACGCAGAATGCGGCCAATCGATCCATAGTAATAATTAATGTAGTAATCCTCGTCGCTCTGAAAATATTCGATAAACAGGTGGGGCAGGGTAAGAACAACCGGGGTGCCGTCCAGAAAAAGAGCAACGCGTCCCTCAAGCAGCTTGGCCGCTACGATATCTGCCCGTTCCGTGCTGCCCACCGTTTTAATCGGGGAATAGGGCGCGTCTTTAATAAATTCACTGATATAGTTTACATCAAGTACTCCATCAATAGAGAATGTATTCAGTCTTCTTTTCAATTCCTCAAGCACATCGGGGTTTACCACATTTTCCAAATAACAGATGCAGGCCTGCGTTTTTGTTCTGGTGCCCAAGGTCTGGTATTCCATCTTCAGGTCGGGGGTCCTGATTTTGCGCCGGAGCATGGAGAGGTTTACCAGAAGCGCTTCCGTAAATCCCTCACGGGGGCCCTTTAACACTTTTTCATTTTCTGGTTCGGAAATGGAGCGGGTTGTCCAGCCTTTTGTATTTAAAATAAGCGCTTCCGAATAGCCGTCCGCAAACAGGATGGAATCTCCGTAAATAATTCCCTGAATTATTTTTTCCATTTCAGTTGTCTTTTCCACACTGTTGGACAGGGTTACCTGTTTGGCAATCACATTCATCAGGTCCGGTTCTTTTCGCTCCGGACAGTATTCTAAAAGAGGCTTAATAATATCCTCGTTTATTAATTTGTTATTTACCATACCGTCGCTGAAAATAAGGCAGTATTTAATAACAGGGTCGGATGGAGTTTCTATGATGCGCGTAACCAGCGTATGGTCGTTCTTAAAAATAGTTTTAATCAGATTTAGATTATCGGCAAGATCTTTGGAGAGTGGGGTGCCCGCCCCTTGGGCGCCGCCGGAACCGGGTGTTTCCATGCCTTCACCTTCCTCGCATTTTTTCGGGTGTATTCTGTATGTAATATTTACCATGGATGTCAAATTATGCGTTGAAGGCTGCCTGCTGCTTCGACTATTTTGTGCTGTAATTAAAAAAGACCGGCGGCCCAAAAGGCTGCCGGTGAGTACGCTCTATGTTTTTTTGTATTTCAGCCTTGTGGCCATGCCGCCGCGAATGTGCCGCTGTGCCTTGTTAATCTCGAGTACCTGTTTGACCTGTTTGTAAAGCTGAGGGTCAACATATTTCAGACGCTGCGCCACGTCTTTATGTACGGTACTCTTGCTGACGCCGAATTTTTTTGCCGCGCCGCGTACGGTTGTTTTGTTCTCAATTATGTACTCGCCGAGTTCGACGGCGCGCTCCTCAACAATACCTTTCACTTTTCCGCCTCCAAACTAATCCGATTGCTAATAATTATGCATGGGGACAGGTGAATAGTACAGAATAGGCTTGTTTGAGGCAGTAAAAGTATTCGTGAGGATTTGTCCTTACAGATCGACGCCTTTTGTCCTGCGGTTATGGCAGAAATGGGGTTAGAATGAGGACTTTTTTGTCCGATGAAGAACTGGCGGTACTGAGTTGATGCGGGCCTGTGGAAAAACTTGACTATAATCGAAAATGAATGTACCGAATACCCGAGCAGCAAAAGCATGGGTCCCTAGCACAAGGCCTGAAATTAAATCAGCACAGGAAAGCAAAGGAAGAAATAGTGAAAGGATATCGTAAGAAATTGCATTCATATCTTCCGCTGTTCCCGTTATAATAAAAACAACCTAAGTGGCAAAAGTCACCGTGCCATGACACGGTGATCATGATTTAAGGAGGAGAAATAATGAAAAGAAACAAATGGACGAGGGTTGGTTCAATCCTTTGCACGGTTTTGATGTTCACGTCAGTTCTTGCGGGCTGTAACGGAGGAACTTCAGCGCCGGCAGCATCCACAGCCCCGGTTGGCGCAGCGCAAGCCCCGGTCAGTACAGCTCAGAACCAACAAGCACCCAAGCCGGACCTTAAGAAGCTGTATGACAGCATTCCGAACCAAAAAGCATACATATCGCTGAAGGACATCGGGGATGTTAAGGCCAAAGGGAATTACAAAGTTGGGCTGGCACTGTATACCGTCAGCACCGGCTTCTATAAAACCCTTGCTGACAGCCTGGCAACAGAATTGAAAAACAGCGGCGCTACGGTTCTTAATTCTGACTGTAATGGAGATGTAACGACTCAGGTTTCTCAGATCGAAAACTTTATCACGCAGAAGGTGGATGCCATCATCCTGACGCCTGCAGATCCCCCGTCTGCCATTAACATTGCCCTGAACAAAGCATATGACGCGGGTATCCCGGTAATTGCCGTGGATATGCCTCCGGATGCCGGAGCAAAATACCTGACTGCTTATGTAACAGATGCATACCAACTTGGATACATTATCGGCGAAGAAGTTGCCAAAAAACTTCTGGCAGAAAACCCGAAAGGCGACATTGAGTACGGAATCATCGGCGGAATCGAAGGCGGAGTTATTCCTACCGCCCGTAATAACGGTTCTCAGGACGGTATCAAGGCAGTCGATAAGGAAGGCAGAATCAAACTGGTATCTTTCCTGTACGCCGGCGACTTTTCTGAAGAGGGCGGCCTGAAAACGGCAGAAAACATGCTTGTTGCAAAACCAAACCTGAAAGCCATTATCGGGACCTGCGACGCGCATGTTGTAGGCGCAACGGCAGCAGCGAAACGTCAGGGCAAAGATAAAAACCTGATCATGGCAGCTGTTGACGGTTCCAAAGCGGCACTGGAAATTATGAAGGCGGGCGGTCCGATCAAGGCCATTGGTCTGAACAGCCCGAAAGAAGTCGGCCAGATTGCGGCGCGCGCAACCATTGCGCAGTTGAACGGAAATTTTGTTCCGAAATCGAAAGTTATGTATATGGACCCAATCTTGGTAACTGCAGATAACGTTGACAAGTATTATGACCCGGATTCGGCATTCTAATAAAGTATAATCAGTGAACTTTAGGCGGCTTTAGCCGCAAGTTGAACCCACCGGCTGAAAAGCCGGTGGCTGTTCAGTTTAGAATCGACTGGAACTAGAACAGGAGGGAACAGGATGACCCCAATTTTGGAGCTCAATAAAATTGATAAGCGGTTCGGAAACGTCCACGCGCTGAAAGAAATTTCCCTCACCATTGAAAAAGGAGACGTTTTTGCGCTGGCAGGGGAAAACGGTGCTGGAAAGTCAACCCTGATGAAGATACTTACTGGCGCTTACAGAAAAGACAGCGGAGATATTTTTGTTGATGGCAGGAAAGTGGAAATTACCTGCGCGGCAGATGCAAGAAAACTGGGAATCGCTCAGGTTTATCAACAGGCGGAGCTTCTTACCGAGCTGAGCGTGGCGGAAAATATTTTCTTAGGCGATGGAAAAATTTTTAAAAAAGGTCTGGTCAGTTGGAAAACGGTTTACAGCAAGGCGGATGCACTCCTCAAAAAGTATAAAATCCCGCTGGATTCCAGAACAAAGGTAAAAGATCTTAATATTGCTATGCGCCAGCTTGTTGCAGTGGCAAAGGTACTGCAGCAGCAACCTGAAATTGTTATATTTGACGAACCTACGGCAGTCCTTTCCGACAATGAAGTCGGAATTTTATTTGACATTGTAGCACAACTTAAAAATGAGAAAACAACAATCATTTATATATCGCATCGACTTGAAGAGCTGTTCCAGCTTTCTAATAAGATTGCGGTCATGCGTGATGGAGCTCTGGTAGTAATTCTTCCAAACCAAAAGCTGACAAAAGAAGATTTGATTACACAAATGCTCGGCCGAAAAATGGAGGCCATGTACCCGGAAAAGAACCTGATCGAGGTCGGTCAGCCGGTGCTGGAACTTAGAAATATCACAACGGCCAAAGTCCAGGATATTTCCTTCCAGCTTAAAAAAGGGGAAATATTGGGAATTACCGGGTTGGTGGGAAGCGGAAGAACGGAATTAGTCAAGGCCATCTACGGGTTGGATAAGGTTAAAAGCGGCCAAATATTAATTTACGATAAAGAAACCAGAATCCGAAGTGCCAGAGAGGCGACGAGAAGGGGGATTTTCCTGGCGCCTGAAGATAGAAAAGGGGAAGCACTTGTCCTGATTCGATCCATACGGGAAAATATTACGCTTTCCAACCTGAAAAAAATCTCTCGGTATGGTTTCTGCGGAAAGAAAAAGGAGTTTGAAGCTACCGAAAAGCTGAAAGACGAACTGCATATCAAAACAGAATCGATGGAAACTCTGGTGAAGAACCTGAGCGGCGGCAATCAGCAAAAGGTGGTTATTGCCAAAGCGATTACTGCGGAGCCGGAGATATTGATATTTGATGAGCCCACTCAGGGAATTGATGTAGGTGCCAAATCAGAGATTTATACACTGCTTAATAACTTGCAAAAAACAGGCGTTTCCATCCTTCTCATTTCCTCTGAAATTGAAGAAGTGCAGGGACTTTGCAACCGAATTCTGGTTATGCGCGGTGGACAGCTCGTAGGAGAAGTGAACGAGAATCTGGAAGATACGGAGTACATACTAAACCTTATGTATAGGAGTAAGAAATCATGAACATACATATGAAAGCATATTTTAAAGAACAGGCAATTCCCCTCATTGTGCTGGCCCTGATGATTATTTCGGCGTCGTTTTTATCGTCGGTTTTCTTTTCACAGGCAAATGCCCAGAACCTGATCGTTCAAATCGCCATGAATATGGTTGTCAGCATGGGAATGTTTGCAGTTATCCTCACAGGAGGAATTGACCTTTCCGTGGGTTCCATTGTTGCGGTATCCGGGGTTCTGTGTGCAGGCTTTATGCGCTCTATGCCCGTAAGTCTTGCAATACTGAGCACTGTTTTGATCTGCACGTTCATCGGTATTTTTGACGGTATGATTATTTCAAGACTGAAAATAGCGCCGTTTATTGTAACACTCGGTATGTTAAGCTTTGCACGTGGAATCGCCTATTGGTACACAAAATCATCGCCTATTATGTGGGCCTCGCTGCCCGGCGCAGATGTTATGTATACAATCGGTTCCGGGCAAATCTTAGGCGTGCCAATCCTTGCTGTCATTTGGCTTTTGATGATTGCGCTGACCTTCCTAATGCTCAAATATACGGTCGCCGGGCGAATCATTTATTCCATTGGCGGTAATGAGGAAGCGGTAAGGTTCAGCGGGATCAATGTCACTTCCTGGAAAATATTCCCCTACGCATTTTCGGGGCTCTGCTGTGGAATCGGCGGTATTCTGCTGACCTCCCGGCTCGGCGTGGGTGCTCCTACCAGCGGTGAAGGGCTGGAGCTCGACTGCATCGCAGCCGTTGTTATCGGCGGTACAAGTTTTAACGGCGGTATCGGTAAGGTAAGCGGCGTTGTTATCGGCGTATTCATTTTAGGAATCATCAACAATATTCTGGATTTGATGAATGTACCTGCTTATCCGCAAATGATGCTGAAGGGCGCAATTATTGTAATTGCCGTTATCTTCTCCACAATTCGCGAGAAGAACAAATAGTTATTGATCGGGTATAAAATGAGGGGCGTGTCAAAGTTGACTTTCGATAAATATTTGTGATACAATCACAAAAAAGCAAGGGAGAGGAAGTAATTTGGGCGCTTTCTTTTCGAACTCGCTGAATCGGCGCTTGCTCGTGTATTTTTTGTCTTTTGCATTCATCCCGATGGTGATTGTCGGAATCGTTATTTACAGAGTCTCTGTTTCCTATATTGAAAACATGGCGCTGAATTCGAGCGACCAGGTTCTGACGAAAGTTGGGGCAGATGTGGATGGGGTTCTGACCGATATGAAGGAAACTCAGAAAATAGTGAGCACAGATGTCTATATTCAGGAAATTCTTCAGAGCAACGTTCAAACCGAGAAAGACCGGAAAAAGGCTGTTCTGTCGGGCAACTTACGCCTTGGTGCGATTAATGAATTTCAAAGGAATATTTATGGCATTTATGTTCTTCTGGATAATGGCTTGTCTGTCAAATCACGTTATTTTGCTTTTCTGGACCGCAATTCTTCCAAAAGCGGAATGTATGAGAAGGTAAAAAACAGGAACAGTGAATCCTGGTTTAAAATGGATCAGGGTTCGGAAATTGTGGATACGATGGGGGAGCCGGTGCTGACACTGGCCTATCCCATGAAAGACCTTGCAACAGAGCGCACAAGAGGCATTATTGCGGTAGAAATTAAGGAGTTTTTTTTGCAGAAACTGCTTTCCGTCGACATCGGGGAAGACGGTCTTGTATACCTGATGAACGAGCAGAATCAGGTCATTACAACCGATTTGGGAAACCACGCCCCGGGAAGAATTGCTCACTATCTGGATATTACCCAAAAAACTGCAATTGGCGACGAAGCGCTTGTGATTGATGAGCAAAAAGAAATTATGATCTGTAAAAGGCTCCCGATTAGCCATTGGGTAGTAGTAGGTATTGTTTCAAAAAGCCACCTGCGCCAGAACGGAACCGTCATCGCCTTTACAATCGCGTGGGTTTGTCTGTTGTTCTGGATCCTTACGGTCATTATTTCTAGGTTGGTAACCAAGTATGAACTGCTCCCGATCCGGCAGATGATTGCATTTGTAAAAGTAGTTGAGAGTGGGAATTTCCAAAAGAAACTTCCAATTGTCAGAAATGATGAGATTGGCGCCCTGACCAAAAGTTTTAACAATATGACAGAGAAGCTGTCCGATCTGATTGATAAGGTATATCAGGAACAGCAGCGTCTGCGCAAAGCAGAGTTTAAGGCAATGCAGGCACAAATCAGTCCGCACTTCCTATATAATACACTGGACTCCATCAACTGGCTCTCCCGTCAGGGGAAAAATGAGGAAGTAACGGAAATGGTCGCGGCACTCAGCTCGTTCTTTAAAATCGGTCTCAGCAGGGGAAAGGATCTAATCCCGATCGAGCAGGAAATCGAGCATGTAAGAAGTTATCTCACCATACAAAAAATTCGTTACAGGTCAAAATTTGAATATTTTATTATGGAAAACCACGCACTTGATAACTTTTTTGTGCCAAAACTGATTTTACAGCCGCTTGTGGAAAACTCCTTGTATCATGGCATCAAGGTCTCTGAACACAAATGCACCATTATGATTAGTGTGTTGGATTTCGGAGACTCCATTGTTTTTGAAGTGATGGACGACGGCGTGGGAATGACCCCGGAGCAGCTGGAGGAACTGAGAAAGTCTATGAGCGGGATCGACGATAATAAACATGAGATTTTTGGTGTCGTCAACGTGAATGACCGCATTCAAATACTGTCTGGGAAAGAATACGGGCTTACGTTTGAAAGCGAACATCTTGTTGGTACGGTTGCTTCTATACGGATCCGTAAGATATCGGAGGATGAAAGTCATGTATAAGGTACTTGTTGCGGATGATGAAACCATTATCCGGGAGGGTATTTGTGAGATGATCCCATGGAAAGAGCTGGGCACAGAGCTTTACGGAACCGCAGAAGATGGAAAAGATGCGTTGGAAAAGGTCAGGCAGCTACACCCTGCAATTGTATTAACAGACATACAGATGCCGTTTATAAATGGCATCGATTTGATTAAAAAAATAAAACAGGAAGATTCTGATTGTTTGGTAGCCATCATTACAGGACATGACGAATTTGAATATGCGCGGTCTGCGATTCAATTGGGGGTTTGCGATTATATTGTAAAGCCGATTGATATTGGGATCCTCTGCGACATGATCCGTAAAATGGTTCATGTGCTGGATGAAAAATTCAATCAAAAAAATCAGCTGGCGCAGATGAAGGAAAAAATAGAAGCACAGAAATTTTTGCAGAGGCAGCACCTGTTTTCACAGTATTTGTTCAAACGGATTTCAGCGGAAAAATTTGTATCGGAGATGTCGGAGCCCATTGACACAAACGGCTTTTTCGGTTGTGTTATCTTGCAGATAGATAACTTTGACAACATCACCTGCGCCTTGAATGAGGAAGAGATCTTTTTAATGACGCAGCATGTCGAAGAAGTTCTGAGAAGAATCCTGTGCGATAATGACGGAAAAATTCCGACTTTTATTGAAGAACCGCCCGGCCGCTTCGTCACTCTGGTAATGGCGAACAGTATCAGTGAGACCGAGCAGCTTAGAAACAGCCTGATCAAGAAGCTGCGGATTTTTGTAAAGGATTATTCTTTTACAACATCCTCCTCTGATGTGTTTTTCAATTTGGCCGGATTTACAGCCGCATATGAACAGGCAAAGGAAATTCTGCATAAATCCTTTTTGATGGGGACGAACAAAGACCTGACTAATTCCGCGGAATATTCCAAGCTGACCTTATCGGGTGAATTTGATGTGCGCTGGATTATAAAATCAATTTCATCTTTCGACAAAAAAAAGATTAAGCAAGACTTTGAAATGGCAGAACAGGAAATCCGCCAGGCAGGCAAAAATTCCTTTTTGTTTTCCCGGATGATCGTCAGCTTTGTTTATGCTGAAATCATCAAACTCCTTGCAGAAATGCAAATGCCGATCCAGGATATTGTTGAAGATCATGACGAGACATTTAAACGAATTTTAAACTACCAGACACTGGAAAGTATGATGCAGTCCCTCTATGCTTTCGTTGTAAGAATCTGCGATTATCTTGCGGAGCAAAAAGTAAATTCCACCAATATGATTGTTGAAAAGGCCAAACTGTTTATTCGGGGAAGTTATACCGAGTCCAAACTGACCTTGGAAACGGTAGCGGATCACTTGTCGGTTTCACCCAATTATTTAAGTATCCTGTTCCGGCCCGCTACCGGCCAGTCTTTCATCTCGTATTTGACAGAGGTACGCATAGAACATGCAAAAAAACTGCTCTCAACTGGAAAATATCACGCATGCGAGGTAGGGTATATGTGCGGATATGAAAACCCCACCTATTTCAGTACGATTTTCAAAAAGCATACGGGTGTTTCTCCATCAGAATACAGGTAAGGCGGCGGAATTGATGAAAAAACGTGCAGTGGGAGCTTTGTTTTTGGTTTTGCTTCTCTTGACGGCCTGCGGGAAAACTGCCGTGGAACAGCCGATTACCATTTGTTTTGTCGGTTCGCTTACCGGCAGCGGGGAAGAGCGGGGGGCAGCTGTAGAAAAAGGCGCAGAACTGGCGATAGACGGAATCAACCAGGCGGGCGGTATTTTTGGAAGATCTCTGCAACTGGTTCGATATGACGCCGCTGCGCAGAATTTTTCTATCGGCGAGATGATGAAACAGGCAGTAGAAAAAGACAAAGCCGTGGCGGTTTTGGGTGACTGTGATGATTCTAAAATGGAAAAAGCAGCCTCATATGCCAATGAATACGGAATTGTATTGGTTACCGGCGCGCCGCATTTTGAAATTCCGAACATCAAGGACGGATATGTGTTCCGTTCCGTTCCCAAAAGTGATATTGGAATTGCACAGCTGGTACAATATGCGGTATATAAGGGGTGTAGCCAAGTCGTAGCCATTGCAGTTAACAATGAACCAGGAAGAGCCGGGTTGGATGAATTTGTTTCAAAAGTCAGCAAGACAGAAATCGGAATTACCCAGCAGACATTGTTTCAACCGGGAGAACGGTATTTTACCGGAATTCTGGACGAGATTATGCAAACGGCGCCCGATGCGGTATTTATTTGGGCGTCCGGAAAAGATTTAGGGCGCGTCACCCGGAGAATCAGGCAATCCGGATATCGGGGACTGGTTATGGGCCCCGATGATTACCTGCAGAATAATGTACTGGAGTCGGCGGGCATAGCGGCGGATGGTGTGGTCTTTGCCAGTGCGTATGTTATCCCGACCATCCCTGAGGAAGCGGAATCAAAAGCCATGAGGGACTTTGTAAAACATTACTCTGCTAAATACACCGATGGCTTGATCTTAAAAGAGACACTCAGCGGCTATGACGGAGTCATGAATATCGCCAAGGCGATAACAGATAACGGAGCAGTAAAAACAACTGGATTAAATTTGTCTTTTAAAAAAATCTCCGGTCTTAGAGGCCTTGCAGGAGAATTTGATTATACGAAGGGAGACGGTGAGGGCATCCATACGTTGAGAGTGTATCAAATGCAATCTGGAAAAAGCGTTGAGGCAAGGTAAACTGCCGTTTTGTAACAATAAAAGGAGGAGCATAATGAAATTTTATGTATTAGACAACGGAAAAGAAATTCTTGATAAATCCCTGATGATCGCCGAAAATTCAATCGCTACAATTGACAATAAAAACCCTGGTACCGAGTGGATCGATATCCCGATACATACTTTCTTGATCGACCATCCGGATGGATATATCCTGTTCGATACGGCGGGCGATTATAATTGGAAAGAACACTGGCCGGAACTGATTTCCAGCAGATCTCCTTATATTTTCACCGAGGATCAGTATCTTCCCAACAGTCTGAAGAAACTGCATGTTTCGCCGGAAGATATTAAATACGTAATTATTTCGCATCTGCATGCGGATCATGCGGGATGTCTAAGTATGTTTAAGAATGCGACTGTCTACGTGAACAATACAGAACTTGTTACAACCCTTCGGCAGTATGTGCTTGGGGAAGACCTGAATGTACATGTTCCCACCGATATCAAGGCCTGGCTTGATGCAAAGCTGCATTGGCGCCCGGTAACGGACGATGAAAGAGAAATTGAACTTGTGCACGGAGTGAAAATTCTGAACTTTGGTTCGGGCCATTCCTGGGGAATGCTGGGTATGCATGTATCTCTTCCGAGCGGTAAGAATTTCCTGGCGGTCGCCGATGCGATTTATCTGGAAGGGAATATTCATCCCTCACTGAATTTTCCATCCATCGTTTACGATACTATCGGATATACCAGAACCGTAAAATTCATTCAAGATTATGCGGCAAAAACAGGCGCTCAAATCCTGTACGGGCACGATATTAAGCAATTTCAGTCTCTGATTCATTCCACAGAGGGATTCTACGATTGAATGATTGGCAAAGAAGCGGGTATAAATAAGAATGGGATTTTTACACCATGGAACTTGTATTGTAAGGTTTCAATGGGGTAATACTTTATTTTATCACAAAGTGGCCGTCTGTATTTACCTTTTATAAAAATGTGCAATGTATGCTTAACATAAGTTATACAATAGAAAAAATCATATTGTATACTTTATAATTTTTAGAAAAGAAAAAAGGCGTTCCGACCTGTTGGCCGGGACGTCTTTTTTGCATGAAATAAAATTCACCAGTTCTGCTGGTGGGTAAAAAGCTTAAGCTATGGACCAAAATAAAACTAAACACCGTATGACTACGATTGCGACGGTGAAGGTTTACTCGCAATTGCGGGGACTGTGTTGAGATCTGCTTTTTTCTCAGCGTCCGCATTCAGTAGCGACATGATAATCCGGTAACGGGCATCTGTAAACTGCTCTTTCATATAGGCGGTAACCTGTTCAACGTCCTGTTTTGCGAAAGCGTTTAAAATCTCTTCATGCTGGATGGCGACTGTCATTAACTTTTCATGATAAGTCCCAACATTTGCAGCCTCATATAAATCCCAAAATGTAGTGAGAAGTTGCTCAAGCAGGGAATTATTGGTGCTGGAAAAAAGAATCCGATGAAATTCCCGGTCGTTGGCAACAAACGGCTGTCCTTGTGACGCTTTTTCCTTCATGGCCGAAACTTGCACATGGAGCTGCTGCAATTGATCCATGTTGCATTTTTGCATTGCCTGCGGAATCGAGTAAATCTCCAGGATGCTTCGGATTTCAAGAAGCTCCAAAAGCATTGTCGGCTTCGCCCATAGCAGGATGGACCACGCATCCATGAACTGTGTTCCTAAATTCGGCATTTGAACATAGCGGCCGCTGCCCTGCAGCGATGTGATGATTCCGCTGGCTTGAAAAAAACTGAGTGCTTCGCGCAGCGTTGTCCTACTAACGTTGAAACGCTGTGCCATTTCTTTTTCAGTTGGCATTTTTTCGCCTGATTCCATTCGTTCAACAATCAAAAGCGCAACTTTTTCATTTAATGTCTTTGCCTCATGTAAAATAATCATATGCATCAACTACTCCAAATTTATTGAATAATATATATTATTATACAAATTGTCAGACAAATTGTCAAGCGAATAAATCCCCAGGTAAATTGTTTCTTGGCATTTAGCTGGGCTTAACTGGTTTGAGAATCTATCCGACAAGGTAAATTATTGTATTTGCTGATTAGAAGTGAAGAAATAAAGGAGCAAACAGCAAAAAGAGTACCATCTGTAAAAATTATAAAACAGAGGGCAATCCAGGATGGATTATATTTGTTGCATAATAATGTTAGAAGACTTATAAAAATGCGGAGCATAAACTAAGTATTGACAAATATGTATGACAAGTAGTATAGTAAATCTGCTGAAACAATTAAATAAATGGATTTAAGAGGAAATTTGTACAAGTTCTTACCTTGCTATTGAGGGAGGGCGATGATTTAAAATTGTGTCTTTGAAGGTCTGATGACTTTTTAATGAAGGAAATGACATTATCACTGGCGGCTTACGGGACGAAGATTCAGTCGGCCCAGACCGGCTTCTGGATTCCCACGGTTGGCGCAGAATGGGGAAGACACCAAAGCTGGCGGTGTAGATCCGGATTATTCAGGCGGCAGTAGTGATTCCAGAACGTAAATTTCTCAGATTGAAAAGTCGCTTACTCAGGGAATTGCCGTGATCTTAGTTGATCCCGTCCATGGGAAACGCTTACAGGTGCAAAGCGAATTGGGTGATTATTGCATATGGCTTGAATGGACAGATGGGCCGCGACGTGCAAGAAACTATACGGTTTAGAAGAATTCGTGAATAAGGAGACAAGTTTTATGGCCGAATTGGAAGGAATTTATCCAGCATTGGTAACACCTTTCACCAAAACAGGCATGATTGATGAAAAGGCGCTTTGTACTATCATTGATGATTTGCTTGGAAAGGGAATCCAGGGTTTTTATGTCGGGGGAAGCACTGGAGAATCGCTTCTCATGTCCAAAGATGAACGCAAGGCTGTGCTTAAACTGGTGGTTGAGCACGTAAACAAGCGGGTAAAGGTGCTGGCGCACATTGGGTGCTTTTATACGCAGGATTCCATAGAACTGGCGGAATACGCCGCGTCGTTGAACGTTGATGCGATATCCTCACTCCCGCCTTTTTATTTCAAGTTCACCCTAGCAGAGTTGACGCAATACTACCTGGATATTGTACAAGCTGTGCCAATGCCTATGATTGTTTATAATGCCCCCGCGCTTAGCGGTGTTTCGTTTGATAGTGACAATATCAAGAATATTTTTCAGAATGAAAATGTTATCGGAATAAAATATACTTCATACGATCTTTACCAAATGCAGAGACTGATAGCGCGTAATCCTAACAAAACTATTATTAATGGACATGATGAACTGTTTTTAAGTGCGCTTGCCATTGGAACGCGGTGCGCAATCGGAAGTACTTTTAACTTTATGGCAGAAAAATTTATTAAAATTAAAAACAACTTCCAAAGCAGTAACTTGAATGAGGCAAGGAAGCTGCAGAATGAAGCGAATACAGTGATTGAAGCATTGATTAAGGTGGGCGTTTTCAGGGGCGTCAAGGGAATTCTAAACTTGATCGGTCTTCCGGGTGGCAATTGCCGAAAGCCATTTGCGCCGTTATCGGCTGCTGAGATGAAACAACTCGAAGAGGTTTTGCCGCTCATCGTAGGATAAAATGATAGGGCATATAAAAGGCCATTGGTTATTGCTTCAATATTGATCGGAAATAACTCCGATATTTGATTAATGGATTGCAGATATTTTATTGTCTTAGATAAAATATGCGATTCTTTATGATTAAACATTTTGATTATGATAAACTTCAAGACCGTCAGTAAGCCCAAGAATAATCAGGTTAATAAGGGGCATTATGCAATAATTTGATTGGGTGACCAATTAAGCTATATAAGTTGAAAGAGGGAATTTTAAGAGATGGAACAAAAGATTCGAAAAATAGAGGTAAATCTGGTTGCTGCACCGGCTCCCGGAGGATGTAGCGATGCTACAAGAAAAGTGGAGACCATTGGATTTACCGTTGTTCGAATTACAACAGATCAGGGCCTGGAGGGATTTGGCGTCACTTATCACGAGGTTGGTGGAGAAGCAATCAAAAGTCTAATTATTAACGATATGGCTCCTAAGCTGATTGGGAGGGACCCGCTGGAAACAGAAGTTATCTGGCAGGAATTTTTTCAGTATATGCGCGGTATTGGACGTAAGGGACTCATGTTTTGTGCGTTGAGTGCGGTGGATATCGCATTATGGGATCTTAAAGGGAAAATGCTCAATCTACCACTTTATAAGCTGCTTGGTGGCAACAAAACCAAGATCCCGGTTTATGCGAGCGGCGGTTGGACTTCTTATAGTGATGACAGGTTGGTTGATGAAATTAAAAACATGGTTGCTCAGGGTTATAAGATGGTTAAATTCAAAGTCGGCGTTGAAGGCGGAACGAAGCCACTGAGAGATGTTGAGCGTGTCCGGAAAGTGAGGGATGCAATCGGCCCGGATATCGGAATTATGCTGGATGCGAATAATTGCTGGGATGCTGCAACAGGTGTGCGTTTTGCCAATATAGTTAAAGATTACGACATTATGTTTTTGGAAGAGCCGGTTATGGCGGACGATATTCCTGGACTTGCACGTTTTAAACGCGGTACGGATTTGCCCTTAGCGAGCGGCGAGCATGAATATACCAAATTTGGCGTTCGGGATCTGATCCTGAATAATGCGGCGGATGTTATCCAGGTGGATGTGACAAGAGTAGGCGGTTATACAGAGATTCTGAAAGTGGCAGCGATGACGCAGGCATGGAATCTCAAATTTGCACCACATGCGATGGAGAACATACATATTCATCTCATCAGCGCTATTCCAAATGCATTATTTCTTGAACGTTTATTCTTGTTTGAAGAGATTACCTCGAGTATTTACAAGAATCCACCGATGCCTAAAAACGGATTCATGGAGATTCCGGATTTACCCGGCCTGGGACTTGAGCTTGATAAGGATTTTATCAAAGATAATGATCAAAAAAGCTGTTTCTAAGTTCCATTTTTTCCGTTGATTCGTGGGGAGGAGGAATGGTAAAACTAAAAGGCGATTAAATCAGGCGATTTTTGTCTTTATACTCTACATTTTTAAAATTCAGAATTTGGGAGGAAAGAGAATTGAAAAAGTATCAGGGGTTAAAAAAGTTTGTTGCTGCAATATTAACGGTATCCTGTTTGACAGGCTTAGTGGCTTGTTCGCAAAACGGTCAGGCTTCAAGTGGCAGCGGGGCGCCAGCAGCCTCCTCGTCCGGTGACAAGATCACGCTGACTTTTTGGCAAGCTTACCCGGGGCAAAGAGAAACAGTTTGCAATGATGCGGTCAAACGTTTCATGCAGAAGCACCCTAATGTTAAGGTCGAAAGCTTAACAATAAACAATGATTCTTATAAACAAAAAATGGCGGTTGCAATGTCTGGAGGGAATCCCCCGGATGTTTTTCACAGCTGGGGTGGGGGAGATTTAAAAAAATATGTTGATCAGGGAAATGTCCTTGACCTAACCGGGAAAATCGATACGTCTTCATTCAACAAACTCAGCATTGGTAATACCACGTTTGATAGTAAGCTATATGGTATTCCGCTGGGCCTTTCTATCGATTGCTTCTGGTACAACAAAGATATATTTGCGGCATGTGGATTAGATATCCCTAAAACATGGGATGATTTTGTGAATGCTATCAATGTATTGAAGAGTAAGAAGTATATACCGATTGCTTTGGCGAATCAACCCAAATGGCCCGGAGAACTTCAGTTTGCTGCTTTGGCAGACCGCATAGGCGGTTCTGAAATGTTTACGAACGCGCTTAATCGAAAAGGCAGTTTTGCAGATAAAGGCTTTGTAGAAGCGGGTGAATACCTCCAAAACCTTGTAAAAATGGGGGCCTACAATTCCGGCGCAAACGGTATCCCGTACGACGCAGGCCAAGGACGGCAAATGTTCTACAGCGGGCAAGCCGCAATGATTTATGTGAATAATAATTTTTTGGGCAATGTCCTCACTGAAAACCCTAATTTTAAGGACAAACTCGGTGTATTCCTGTTCCCATCAATTCCTGACGGCAAAGGAGACCCATCTGATATCGGCGCTACGACTGCACCTACATGGTCTGTTTCAAGCAAAACGAAGCATCCTCAGGAAGCGATTGAGCTTGTAAAAGAACTGAGCAGTTTAGAGACAGCGCAGGCCTTTGCAGATAAGTCCGGCAGCATGACTGCTGTTCTTGGTGTAAAATATGACGGCTTTTTGAAAACCTTTTCAGATTTCTTATCAAACGCTAAGAGTATCTATTGGGCATATGACCAAACTCTACCAGCTGATGTTGCACAGACCAGCATGGATGCCACACAGGGTATTATCGGGCAAACCATCAATCCTTCGGATGCAGCTGCGTCAGTTGAGGCAAAGGCCAAATCAAGCATCGGCTAAAACGACTAATTATAAAAATTTTATCAGGTTAAAAATGGCACAGTAAAAAAGTTTAACCGTGACGCCAAGGGAAAAATCCTTTGTTGTAGGTGCAGACTCGCAATCGTTATAGTTCCGAAATTTCGAGCAACTGCGCCTACTGCGGTTAAACGATGCTTCCTACAAAAAAGCAACCAGTTTGTACAGTGGATCAAAGCGAGGAATATCTTCAATGACATAGTACCAGGTACCCACAAAGCAGAGGCATGATTCTTTACATGAAGGCTGGATCTTAAGAAGATGATCTGTATCCTCTACCTGTACATACCTTGTTTTCTCCTATAGTTCATGAGATAATAAGATTTATACGGATTCTTATCGCTTGACCGCAAATATATTATATATGAGGAGATGATCGTAATGAATGATTCTGCAACTATCCATATAAAGCACAACGGGCGGAAAAAGAAATCGAGCCGGCAGAATATGGTGATCGCACTTTTTTTGGTGCCGGCCTGTTTAATATTTTTAGTATATATTATGGTCCCCCTGCTTCAAACCTTTTATTATAGTTTGCTGAAATGGGATGGGGGAATTAATAAGACTTTTATTGGAGTTCAGAACTATAAAACATTAGTAATGGATGGAATCTTTGGGAGGGCGTTTTGCCATAACCTTGTTTTGGTGCTTGCTTCGGTTTTTGTACAGGTGCCTTTGGGACTTGGTTTATCACTTCTTTTATTTTCTAAAATGCACGGAAAGAAATTATATCAGACGTTAGCGTTTTTGCCGTATTTAATGTCCACTGTGGGCATAGGCCTGCTATGGACACTTATGTATGATCCTATAAACGGTTCAATTAATAACTTTATCGAAATGCTTGGCATGAAAAAAATTATGTGGCTGAGCGACCCGAAAACCGCGATGCTTTCGGTACTTGTCGTAATTGTATGGCAATGCGCTCCATTTTACATGATATTATTCAAAGCTGCACTTGTAGGTATTCCTGAGGATCTTTATGAGGCCTCTACGCTGGACGGAGCCAATGCTTGGTCACAATTTAAGAATATTACTATCCCCATGCTTTGGCCTACCATAATAGCTTCAGCTACATTAGCTCTGGTGGGCTCGTTGAAATCTTTCGATTTGATTTATATTATGACGTCGGGCGGACCTAATAACCAAACTGAGCTAATGGGTACATATATGTTTAAAATAGGATTTGTACAAAATAATCTTGGTTATGCAAGCGCGATCGCTTTTGCGATGTTTGTCATTGCGCTTACGGCTACTGGGTTGTGCCAGTTGATTGAAAATAAGCGAGGAAGTGTACAATAATTATGATACTAAAATTGACCAAAAAGACATTATTGTATTTCATTGCTTTAGTGTCATTAGCTTTCTTCTGTTATCCTTTTGTGTATATGTTATCGACTTCCTTAAAAACGTTACAGGATTATTTTAAGTCCCCTTTTTCACTGGCAACCAGTAGCTTTTCACTTACAAACTATTATTCAGTGTATCAAATGGGTTTATTCCGCTACTTCGTGAATAGTATAATCATTACAACAATCGCGGTGCTGCTTACTGTCGCAATTTCCTCGTTGGCCAGTTATCCGTTAAGCAGGCTTAAATTTAAGTTGAGAGGTCCTTTGTTTTTATTGCTAATCTCGGGCATGATGCTGCCTGTTCACGCCACACTCATACCAATTTTTATTATGTCTAACCAATTTCACATTTATGATACTTGGCTTGCGCTTTTAGGGCCTTACATAGGGTTTAGTCTTCCAGTCTCTATTTTCATTTTCACTCGCTTTATGTCGGATTTTCCAAGAGAAATTGAAGAGGCCGCAAAAATTGATGGGTGCGGACATCTTTCTACCTATCTGAAAATTATAATGCCAGTTATGACGCCTGCGATTTCTACAGTTGTAATCTATAACTTTATTCATCTTTGGGGGGAATTCATTTTTGCTCTGGTTCTGATCAATACCCCCGAAAGGATGACGCTTCCATTGGGATTACAACATTTCAATGGCGAGTTTTCCGTAAATGTTCCTGGTCTGATGGCCGCGATAACAATGGCGAGTATCCCATTATTCCTGATATTTATTTTTGCACAAGAAAAAGTTGTGAAGGGGCTTGTAAGTGGAGCCGTGAAATGAAAACGATCCAGAATGGTTAAAAGGTCTTATTATGTTTGCATGAAAACAAGGAGTTGTTGTTGGATAATCTGTAAAACGGAATTAAGAGATAGATTCTGAGGATTAAGAGGCATTTATGCTGCCGGGAAATAAAATATGGTTGTTGTATGCATAAGTTTCTGGCTCGTGTATTGTGGCCGCAGCGGTTAAAAAATGGTTATCGGGGTAACTAATCAGGATTTATTTCACGAAGAGGGAGAGAGCCGAGATGGAAAAAAAGCCAAAGATCCTGGTAGTGGGCAGTTTTGTAATGGATTTAATTGTGAGCACGGAAAAGTTCCCGAATTCAGGGGAAACGGTGCTGGGCAAAAGCTTCCGAACCGCACCGGGGGGCAAAGGGGCGAATCAGGCGGTGCAGGCGGCACGCCTGGGCGCCG
>JAEWBE010000017.1 GCA_023391275.1 Bacillota bacterium
GGGTTGTGAATATAGAAAAAGCGGAAGTGATGGTTCCGGGTGGGGAACAGCCGCCGATTTTCGGCGAGTTCAAAGAAATCCTCGGGGGAATGGAGCTGAGCGGTCTGGGGCGGTTTGAGTTTTACGAAGCCTGCTGCCAGCCGGATGTACGCCTTGCCATTTCCACCGGGGAGAAGCGAATTTTTGCTAACATTCTTCTTACCATTAATGTGGCGTGAACAGCATTCAATTTACAGGTCGACGCTCGTTTGATGGTATTCCAACGTCGAGCGGAAATACAGGACGACCGGGGTAAAATGAATAGATAGTAAAAAGCCGGTACGGTAGTTGACTTTCAACTACCGTACCGGCTTTTTAGCCTTGTATGAAACGATCCAAAGCTTAATTTAAACGACGTGATTCTTTAGCTTTGTCTGTAATCCACTGTTTATATTGTTGGAATTCCGTGTTTTCCGGGGAAAGCTGAAGAACAAAACCAATGCGTCCAAGAAGCTGGTCCCGATATTCCTCCGGCGCTGCTTTTGTCGCGCTGTGGCCAAGATGGCTGTCCAGCCCGTATTTTTGAACGTAATACATTTCCTGACGAATTTTTCGGCGATATTCCCGCGTTGCCTGAAGTTTTTCATTCACCACTGCACCGGTAATTTTCCGGCGGCAGCCGGGCCCAAGAATCTTCGTTTTCTTATCGTTCAGCTCAAAACCGTTAACGGCCAGAATATGCCGTATAAAGTCAATAAGGGAAAAAGGATTGAAAGTACCGGAAAAGGTCATATCATCGCTGTAGCGGGTGTAAGCGATATGGCGCTTTTTACAATACCCGCCGATGATTTCATCCATGGGGGCAAAAACCAGATTGGAAAGTACGGGACTTGTGGGCGCACCCTGCGGCAGCGCCCCGCCGCGTGTACAGTATTTTGCAAAGTAAAAGCTGAGGACGCTGTTGTAGTTTTTGTTCTCTATACAGGCACGGTCATCGGCGTTCAGATAATGGCGGCCAGCAAGCGGAGAGGCTTGAAGTGCCTTGTCAATAGCCCGGAATACCTGCGGAAACGTGATGTTGCCAAAAAAGTCGCTGATGTCCAGCTTTACCACGAGGGGCTGCCCCAAGTGCGGCAATGCATTATCCCGCACGGATTTTCCCACGGTATAGGCCGTGGCATACCGGGACTCGCCGCCGGAAAGAAGAGGTAAAATACCCTGTTGAATGCGCTTCAGCGGCAGGCTGGGTTCACAAATCAGCCGCGTGCCACCGCTCTTTTTGGGAAGCTTTCTCAGGGTATAGCAGTTTTCACGGTACGCATCCCGGGAGAATCGCACCAGTTGATAATAACATTTATAAAATTGCCGTTGGTCTTTATTGCGGTAAAGATACGTGCAAAAATCTTCAAGGGTATGAAGCATATCATTTCCTCTGCCGAAAATCCAGCGTATTTTTTAATGAGCGGAAACGGTACAAAAACTTCCTTTAGAATACAAACGCAACCGTGTTTTGAATACATGTAATGTATGGTTACACGGTGAGGCTTGTTTTCTACGCGCGCAGCGCCGTGGCTGTTGCTCTTGCAGGGACTGCGACTCGCCGCCCCTTTGCAGAATAATCCGCAAAATCTGCTGCCGTTTCCGCTTATAAAGTAATGTAGCACATTTCATTATAAATTTCCAGTCCGTTCATTTATAATTCAGAAAAGATAAGAAAAATTGAGGGTAAACCTTAATGTTGTGCAGCGTGAACGAATGGAGACTGCGGGTACCTTTTTTAGTTTACATATTCAATATAGTTCGAGGACAAAATACAGTAATATTGAGGGGGTGATATCATAGTGGAAGAAGCACCTAAAATACCGGTTCAATGCAGTGTTGAAAATTGTCGATATAATAGAAATCATATGTGCCAGGCCGAAATTCTTGAAGTCGTTGCAATGGGTGACGGGATAGCGGAATCGAGTTTGGGCACATGCTGTTTCACCTTTAAAAAGGCTGATGCCGAGTAGCTTGCATACTTGAATATAAGAATACGCTCAAATCAGCCCGATGCTTGCCGCATCACCCGAATGAATAAGCAGGAACATCGTTCCCAGGGTTGCAGCCACTCCTACAAAGTAACACAGGACGCAGGCAAGACGCTTGTTATTCACCTGACCGGATATCAGCAAAATCAATCCAAGCGAGATTAAACCAATCGAGGACTTCAGAATAATAAACATTAACTCCATTTTTCTCACCCCGTTCCTTTATAGCATCTGAACAGAACAATGTCAATCAAGAACTATGCTTTATGTATGAGCCGGAACGCTTATTCATAATAATTCAGTGAAAAACAGCAGGCCCGCCGGACCAATCTCCGGCGGGCCTTTTTGCGTATCACGGTCGATTGCCGCGCTTCATAAGCCGTGCCGGATCAGCAAATATATTTTGCGCCGCAACCACTCCGGCACCTAAAAGGCAGGGGCTTTCTTTGAGCTGATTTATCTCAATGATTAAATCATTGAGAACCAGTGAATTAATGCATTGATGAACTTTTATATTCACAATTGACAAGAGTAAATCAGGGTCGATTTGCGCCAATTCATCCCCAATCACGATAAGTCCGGGGTTGAACTGGTTGATGAGATTTATAATGCCGATTGCTAAGAAACCGCATATTTTTTTGTATTCGGAGCGTGCTACCAAGTCACCGTTTTGCACAGCTTGAGCAATTTCGGCCGATGATATCTCTTTACCACAGAGTGAGGACTTTTCTCCGGCTTGAAGCCGTTTCATAATGTTTTCCCGGAACACCAGAAACGAACAATATTTTTCAAGGCAGCCGTGGTTGCCGCATTCACATGCCGGTCCGTCAAAATTGATTGTATTATGGCCAAATTCACCGGCAATGCCGCTGTTGCCTGTTACAAGTTTACCGTTTTCTATAATACCGCTTCCAATGCCTTGCCCGGCCAAAACATAAATCTGATTTTTGATTTGAGATCTTCCGCGGTACCAAACCTGCGCCAATGCGCCGGCATTTGCATCGTTTACAATATACACCGGAATATTCAAATCTTTATTCAGGGCTTCTTTAATCGGGAAGTTCTGCCAGCCGGACAACTCGGTAACAAAAAGCAGCCGGTCCTGATCTTCCCGGTAAGGGCCGGGCATTGCCATTGCCACATCCAGAATCTCACTGGAAGAATTCTCATTGCGGGTCACCTGAATCGCTGTCCGAATTCTTGTAATGGTAACCTGTACATTCTCTTTTTGAGAGATTTTATACTGCTTGGTACCAAAAATTTGCCCCGAAAGACCAAACAGGGCAATATAAAAAGCAGTCCGCGTCATCCGTACACCAATCACTTTGAACTTTTCATCATTAAACCGAAGACCAATCGATCTTCTGCCCCTGCTTCCGCTCATCAAGCCTGTTTCTACAACAATGCCGCAACTGATGAACTCATTGATGATGTTTGAAATGGTCGTTTGCTTCAATCCGGAGAGCTGCGCAAGCTTTGCCCGGGAGCAAACCCCTTCCTGGCGGATTAGCTCTAAAATCAAAGAGCGGTTGACAAGTTGGCTTTTCCCCTGATTGAAGCTTTGCGTTTTTATATCTTTGTCCATTGTTGATCCACCTCAAAAAATATCAAAATTCCTTATATTACGACAAATATTTCAGAATATCATTATTTAATCCCAAAAAAAGTCGTAAATTGGATAAATGTGTCTATCACATCAAAGATTTTCTTATGATGATATAAGAAATTCAATATACATATTATACATTAATTTATTACAATATATAATATATCTGTTTTAATATTACTAAATATAAATTGAATGAATTAATAAATTCGAGTAATTATTATTTTACAGCTAAAAGATGGAAAAATCAATGCTCATTCATTTCCCATCTTTGCAGATAAGGCTCAAAGTGATTAGAAGGAGGCGGTGATCAACTTATCCGGGAGTATCTTAAAAAGGCAGTAATTATGATTGGAAAGAAGAGGTAGTGTATGAAAAAGATCCAAAAATCGGCAATGGCGCTTATTCTGGTTTTTACATTTTTGGCAAGCATATGTACCAGCGGATTTGCCGCCAGTACGTCAAATGCGGTGTCTGAAAGAGAAAAGGCAAACGCTCAGCTTTCTAGAGAAGTGGCTGCACAGGGAATGGTTTTATTAGAAAATAAAGACAACGTGTTACCTTTGGCCTCGGCCACGAAAAAGCTTGCTCTGTTTGGGAGCGGCGCCAGGTACACCGTGAAAGGCGGAACAGGCTCCGGGGATGTAAACCAGAGGGACACGGTTTCCATTGATACCGGTTTAAAGAATGCAGGCTATGCAATGGCTGGCTGCTCAAACATTAGCGGTACCACAAAACGGTTCAGGTTCAGGTTCGGGTTCACATCATAGTTCGGGCAGTTCCAATAATACGGGCTCAGGTGTAACGACAGGGACTGCAACATTTACCAGCGATACAACAACGAATGTCAGTGTAAAGAAAGACTATACCATGAAGCTTACCAGCAATAATGGTCAGGCGCCAACGGTTATAGTCGGCACAGCGGGCGTCTTTGAAATTCAGATTGTTAAAAACGGTAATGATTACTACGTGAAGTTGATCCCGATTGGCAAGGTCGGAGCACAGGCCGGAATTTATGTGAATGGCGTAAAGCTATTTGTGGCAACCGTTGAAACTCCTTCATCCACAGTGAACTGTGACACTACCCTTCCGTTCAGTGTAAAGGCGGGCGGCAGGTATTGCTTTAAGATTTCCGTCACAGACGGCAGCGGCACGGTGCCGGTTTTTACAGTAGGAAATGGAAGTATGTTTAAGACGCGGCTTGTGAAAAAAGCAGGCAATGATTACTATTTTGAAATTCAGGCTGTTGGCAAGCCCGGTATGTCTACCGGAGTATACACCACAATGCCTGGCAGGGCTCCGGTTCGCCACTGCGTGGTAAGCGTTGCATAGCTGAATTTGTCTCGGCAATAAAAAAGGGGCTGGTGCCATCTTTGATGGCATCAGCCCCTTGATTCTGCTTTAAATAAGTATAGCACGCCTGCTGATCTCTTCAATTATAAGACTGCAATAAATTATTTGCCATGCCCCTCACCATACGCAAAGCCCTGTTTGATTCTAAATTTAAAGAAAATGTTGACTACTATGGTCAATTATGATAGAATCAGTTTGACCGAATAAGTCAATGATAAAAGAAGGAACTGCTATGGAAGAGAAAACCAGTATAAACGCACCCGGTTCGGAAGATTCCAAGCGCAAAAGTATCCTGAACGCCGCGATGGCGGAATTTTGCAATGGCTATGTAAAAGCTTCAACCGATGCAATTGTGAAAGCTGCAGGTGTATCAAAAGGGCTGTTATTTCATTATTTCGGAACAAAGAAAAATTTATTTTTGTATTCGTATGATTTTGCGCTCCAAACCGTAACAACGGAATTTTACGATTTAATTAACTTGGATGAGAAAGATATTTTGAAGCGATGGAGGCAAATCGCGCTGCTCAAGATGGATTTAATGCAAAAACATCCGATGATCTTTAATTTTATTGCACACGCGTCCTTCCCCGACAGTGAAGAGGTAAAAAGCAGCATCATGGAGCAGCGGGAAAGATTTACCGGAAGCGCATATTCCAAACTGTTTTATGACATTGACCGTACCATATTTCGTGAGGATATTGATGTGGACGCGGCAATCAGCGTAATACTCTATACCATTGAAGGCTATGCGCAAAACGAAGCAAATCCCGGCAAATCAACGGAAGATTACTATAACGAATACGAACGGTATTTAAGCGACCTTGACCGCTATATCCAGCTTTTCAGGACAAGTTTTTATAAATAGGAGGGGTTATTATGGCAGTAATCGAAATAAACGGCCTGACCAAATCTTATGGAACAACGCAGGCGCTTTGCGGGATCAATCTATCCGTGGAACAAGGTGAAGTTCATGGCTTTATTGGCATGAACGGCGCGGGAAAGTCCACGACAATCCGAATCCTGCTCGGCATGCTGAAAAAGGATGACGGGGAGGTAAAACTGCTGGGCGGCGATCCGTTTAAAGACTGTGTGGAGTTACATAAACGCCTTGCCTATGTGCCCAGCGAAATTAATCCGTGGCCAAATCTGAGCGGCGGCGAAGTGATTGATCTGCTTTCCCGGATGCGCGGAAAACAGAATCCGAAGCGGCGCGCGGAACTGATTGAACGGTTCCAGTTTGATCCGCGTAAAAAATGCCGCAGCTATTCCAAAGGTAACCGGCAAAAAGTCGCGCTGATTGCAGCGCTTGTGTCAGACGTCGAGCTGTATATTTTTGACGAACCAACATCAGGACTTGACCCGCTGATGGAATCGGTATTTCAGGATTGCGTAAAGGAACTGGCGGCACTGGGCAAAACGGTTTTTCTGTCCAGTCATATTTTGGCTGAAGTCGAAAAACTCTGTGACCGTGTAACCATCATAAAAGAAGGGCGGATTGTGGAGTCGGGCAGTCTGCGCGAATTGCTGCAGCTTTCCCGGCTGATCATACATGCGGAATGTGCGTGGCCTGTCACGGGGATGCGGCTTCCCGGCGCATACGGCCTTCGCAGCGCGGGGAACAGGGTGAGCTTCAGCGTGGATGCCGCAAATCTCAACGCGACGCTGAAAAAGTTGACGGAGTATGAAACGGTTTCACTGCATTGCGCCCCGCCGGAACTGGAGGACCTTTTTCTGCACTATTATGCCAAGGACGGTGAAAGGCAATGAAACAAAGGGATTATGCAGCAACGGGAGAGTTGCTGAAAATATATCTTAAAAATAACAAGGTAATTACAATATTACTTGTTGTTCTGCCCTTCTTGTTTGCGTATGCTGCCGCGGCATCCAACATGGTGGTATTGCAGACGCCGGAGCAGCTCAGCACCTATATTGCGGAAAATCAGGGCAACGCGATGCTGGGCAGGATTGCGGCAAATACGATTGCGGGTGTGACAGTTTGGCGCATCCGGATATCCACGGTAATCATCACATCAATTCTCAATATTGTGCTTATTATAAACAATACGCGCAGGGACGAGGAGCAGGGCAGGCTGGAACTTCTTCGCTCCGGTGCAGTGGGCAGGAAGGCGCCGCTGACAGCAATATTGATCAAAGTATTTTTGGCGAATTTTCTGGGCGGCCTTGCAATGACGCTGGGGTTTTCAGCGGCTGGCTTTCCTGCGCCGGGCTCTTTTGTGGCAGGATTGGCGACGGCTCTTGGTGGCTGCTGTTTCTCTGCAATTGCGGCAATTGCGGCACAGTTGGCCCCGAATGCACGGTTGGCCCGCGGGCTGTCTTTCGGAACGATTGCTTTTTTCTTCGTATGGCAGATGATCGCCAATGTTACCGGGAACGAGGGACTGCTGCTGTGGACGCCGTTCGGCTGGTGTGCATACGCGCGTCCTTATGCGGGGGAGAATTTCCTGCTGTTTGCATTTGCCCTTCCGGTGATTGCGCTGCTGACAGTCATTGCATATATTTTGTCTGACAGGCGCGATATGGGCGGCAGTTATATACGGGAGCGAAGCGGCAGAGCGTACGCGAACAGGGGCTTCAAAAGCCCGCTGGCGCTCGCATGGCGGCTGCAAAGGGGCACGCTCTTTGTTTGGCTGACGGCTTACGCTGTGATGGGATTGATTATCGCTTCACTTGTGCCAAATATCAATAAAATGCTTGAAGGCACGGCTTTTTTACCTGAACTGTCGGCAATCTTAGGTGGGGCCGGGCGGGCATTTCTTGCAATACTGGCCTATATCCTGACGCAAGTTTTGACTGCTTATGCGATTATGTCGATCTTGCGTATTCGGGAAGAAGAATCCCTGACCCGCGCTGAATTGGTATTATCCGGTGCAGGTTCACGCATACGGTATGCGGCGGGGCACCTGCTTATTGCCTTTATCGGCAGCGCGGCTGCCCTTGCCCTTTTTGGCTTTTGCATCGGTGATTTTACTTCCTGCATTGCACGGCTGCCCGCGGTATGGCTGATTGCTTCGGTTACGGTGCTTCTATACGGACTTGCGCCCCGCGCGGCGGCGCCGGTCAGTTGGGGCTTGTTTGGCGCGTCATTATTGCTGGAGTTTTTATGGGAGATTAAGGTGATTGGCAGCAGCATTTTTGCCTTTTCTCCATTCTCGTGGGTTTACCCCGGCGTCACGGTATCGTTTCTCCCGATTTTTACAATGCTGTTGATTTCCGCTGTATTGGTGGGCTTGGGTCTGGCTTGCTTTTCTCACAGGGATATTATTGCGGAATAGTTATAACAGAATAAGACTGATTGTGAAGAATAGAGTGAAGCCGAACGGAGATTTATTATATTGGTTTCAGAGTTTAAATCAAAAAGACAGCAAAACTTGCAGTGGGAAGGAACACATAAAATGACGGATGAATTTCCAAACGGTGAAATCGCTGAAAGTGAGTTGCAAACAGCAGCGCAATTAAATCCGGGGCCATGGATAGATCATTCCAAAAATACGGGGCTTGCCTGTAGATATATTGCTGAAAAATGCCCCGATTTAGACGCGGACAAAGCTTATAGTTTGGGAATTCTGCATGACATAGGGCGCAGAGTCGGGGTCGTTTCAGCCAGACATATGATAGCAGGATACCGCTATTGCATGGCAAAAGGCTGGAATTCGGTTGCAAAAATCTGTATGACACACTCCTTTATGATTCAAAATATAGAAACTGATATCGGGACATGGGACGTATCAAAAGAAGATTATATATTTATGAAGCAATTCATTTATTCCGCAGAGTACGATGATTATGACAGATTACTGCAGCTATGCGATAGCCTCGCCTTAAATACAGGATTCTGTCTTTTAGAAAAGCGCTTTGTTGATGTGGCACGAAGGTATGGTGTAAACAATTATACCGTTGAAAGATGGAATACAATCTTTACTTTAAAAGAATTTTTTGAAAAAAAGATGGGTTCGTCAATCTATGAGATACTGCCGCACGTTAAGGAAAATACATTTAGGAATCTTTGAAATTGATAATGAATTTCCGCTTACCGCGTAATTTGATGGGTTTATCAGGCATTTTTCGGCCTGTATTTAATGATTTGGTGGGCTGATTCACAATAAATTCATAAAATTATTAAAAAATGCGGAAAAAGCGTTGACAATAGGTTTGTGAAGTGTTATTATAGCTAAGCCGTCGAAAAACGGGGAGAAAAAATGCTTGACAGTGTGGCATCAATATGCTAACATATAAAGCATTCTCGTCTTAAGTGCAGAGCGAAGAAACTTCTTGACAAGCTGGAAAAGTTATGTTAACATGAGTAACTCGTCTGTATATTTGGATGGAAAACGCTTGATAATATAAAGTGTTCTCCTGTAAAAAATGACGGAGACAGGACCTTGAAAATTAAACAACGAAAAGAATTAAGGAACCCGTAATTTATTTGAGAGTTTAAATGTACTTTCGGACAAGAGTTGGTTGGCACTCTAA
>JAEWBE010000062.1 GCA_023391275.1 Bacillota bacterium
ACAGGATAAACACAAACTGAACAAGCAGCATATACAGTATTGTACCGGAGCCCACGCTCAAAAACGTATTATGCTTCCACCGGTGCAAAAGTACGACAGCGGCGGCGGCAATCAATTCCGGCAGCCCGAACGGGTACACAAGCACCGATGTGGATTTCAGGCAATACACGATCAGCATTCCCATCACCGCGAACGGAAGAACCCCGCCAAGGTAAATAACAAGCCGCGGAATTTTCTGCGGATTGCGGAACAGCAAAAAGGGAAGTACCCGGGTAAAAAACGTAACAAGCGCCACGACAGCGACAATGCCGAGGGAAGCCGGGGCGCTAAGCATTTTCTTCACCATTCCTTTCCGCAGGTTCCTTCTTTGGCTTTTGATAAGACGCGGTCAGGAACAGCACAATTGCAATCATTGATGGAAGAATAAAGCCCGATGGGCCAAAAATAAGCAGGCACAGCAGGGAAACAAGCACCCCGGTTACGGCGGGAAGGTGCTGCTTGCAGGACTGCCACTGTTCCACAAAAATAACAATAAACAAAGCGGTCATGGCAAAATCAATTCCTTTGGTGTTAAACGGAATGAAAGAGCCGGCAATTCCGCCCAATATTGAACCTGCCACCCAATAAAATTGATCCAGAAGCGCGATAAAAAACAAAAACCAGTTTTGATTCACCCCTTCGGGGGCGGCGGCAGAGCACAAAAGCGAAAAGGTTTCATCAGTCAGGGAAAAAATCATATAGGGCTTTTTGCGGCCCATGTCTTTTAATTTGGTCAGCATGGACAGCCCGTAAAAAACGTGCCTGATATTCACCATAAAAGTAATAAAAATTATAGTGATCCAGCTTGTCCCGCCCGCAAAAAAATTTGTTGCCACAAACTGCATGGAACCGGCATAAACAAACAGGCTCATTAAGATTGACCAGCCGTACGCATATCCCTTGCTCGCCATCAGCATCCCATAGGCAATGCCGATGAAAAGATAGCCCATCAAAACCGGAATGGTAACCGGAAACGCCGCCTTCAGCGCCTGTCTTTTCTCTTTCAAGCAGTACACCCTCACTAAGATCATTTTATGAGATAAATATAACATGTTTGTATAAAAAAAAACAATATTGTTACTATTTATTACAAAGTATATACGATAATTGACTTTTGCAATATAACAGGATATGATGTAGCCGTATCGCTATCGTCCGAAAGGAGGAAATTCATGAAAAAATATTATCATTTTATTATATTGATATTTGCAATGGCCTTTATTCTTTCCGCATGCACAGCCAAAGCGGAGGAACCGGTCATGAATGCCAGGCTGGCCGCCGCACCCGTGAGCAGCGAGGCCCCGGCACAGAGGTTGTATCTCAATGAGAAGTTTGGCTTTTCCTTTGTTATTCCGGACAGCTGGGAAAGTGAGAATTATGATTCGGAAGCAGCAAATAAAGTTCTGGATATAAACGGAGTAAAAATCAAATACACTGCAGTATCCTTCATTTTTCAAGGGGACACGGAAAATCCGCTGCTGACCATTCAGGTGATTCCCAAAAAGCAATGGGATTCCGCAAACAAGAAAGCCAGTGCCGCCGCGCCGGATTATCTTGGTACAAACGGCAACTTTGTGTATTGCTATACCCTGCCCCAGACCTGCCCATACGATGTGGGCACAAAGGCCGATTTGTACAACAGTATGGTGCTTCTGCGTGACGATGTGCCCAACCGCTTTAAAATTCTGAACGGCACACAGGGAAAATCTTCCGGCAATGCTTCCCCTGATTCAAAATAACCGACCTTCATGAACAATTCAAAATCATATTTTATAGGAACCGCCGTGAAAAACGGCGGTTTTTCATTTTTTCTCCTGCTCTAAAAGACGAATCACATCATGCAGAGAGGACACGCATGCAAAGAGCATTTTGCGAAGCTCCGGCGTGGGCTGAATCAAATCCGGAACCATCACGGTTTTCATACCCGCACGGTAAGCTGCGGTCAGCCCGTTTGCAGAGTCCTCCAACGCCATGCAGTCCTGCGGCGCAACTTTGAGCACATCGGCCGCTTTCAGGTAAATATCCGGATTTGGCTTGCTTTTTTCCACCATATCGCCGCAGATAATCCCATCGAAATATTCGGTTATCCCCGCTTTTGTAAAATGTTTCAGTACAGTTGCGTGTCTTGTGGAAGTCGCAACAGCGATAAGGTATCCGTTTTGCTTTAAATAATCCAACAGTTCATATAATCCCGGCTTGACCGGCACGCCGTTTTTTTCAATATGTTCGGCGGAACGGCTTCTTACGCACTGAATAAATTCATCATAAGGGAAATCTTCGCCGAACCTGTCCAAAAATAACCTTCTATGATACACTGGATTCAGACCCATAAACTCCCTGAAGTGTGAAGTGACATTCACGCAGCCAAGTTCTTCACTCACTTTTTGCCAAAAGCTCACTGTCAATTTCTCCGTATCAAAAATAACGCCGTCCATGTCAAAGACCACTGCACGAATCATTCATTCAACCTCACAAATTCATTCTTTTGATGATCGCAGGGAGATTCCCCATACCGTAATTTTAATTTAATTTCAGTATATCATATTCTCCCCGAAAAGTTAATCTTATTGACACACGTTTTCATAAAATGATATACTGCTGTGGTAATGTTTTAAATGATAAGAAGGGTTAAAAATGCTGGGAACTGTTGTAAATGCGCTGGCTATTGCGGCGGGAACGGGGATTGGCCTGATTTTAAAAAGCGGAATCCGCCAAAACTACCGGGAAACAATTATGAATGCCGTAGCACTTTCCGTTCTGCTGATCGGAATTATGGGTGCGATTAAAACGAATGACCTGCTTCTGCTGATTTTCAGTCTGGCAATCGGAAGCATAATCGGCGAAGCTTTGAAAATCGAAGACCGGCTGTCGGACCTTGGCAATTTCATTGAGAGCAAAACTTCAAGTACCGACGGCAG
>JAEWBE010000007.1 GCA_023391275.1 Bacillota bacterium
ATCAACCGGTGCTCCACCTTGCGCTTCATTGCCCCAAAACCCGCAATAACCACGACGGCGCCCGGGAAGAATGGTCCGATTTTCAGGCAATGGTAAGACGGGTGGAAGCTTCATGCCGGTATTATCACAAATACCAGCCGCTGCTTTATGTTCTTACAGCTCAAAGCATCTTAGCAAAAGAAGGGAAAAAGTTTAAATTAGACGGCTTTTTGAGGCTGTTTCAGCATTTCTGTAACGACAGTCGGGAACCCCCAAGGGAACTGGAAGCAATTATTCTGGGTAAAAAGCCAGATTGTCCGGTGGTTTTGGAAAAAATAATCTTCGCACTTTTCGATTATAGTCAATTGGATGAAACGGTAAGCCCCAGGGCCTCGGCAAATTTCTGGTATTCGGCAATCTTTGAGGATGGTTTCTGTGACCGGGCTGTATTTGTTCCCGAGGAGCTGCAAGGCGACAAAGCAACGGTAGAACATCACTGTGATATGCTGTTTGATCAATATTTTGGTCAGGATAATGCAGACTGGATGAAAGACTGTCCTATGGAGAGCTTTTCTCAGAATGGATGTGATGAAGTCTTTAGAATACAGCAATGCAATGGAGAGTCCCGGATATCGGTAAACTTCAATGACAAAGTGGTTGGCGGAAAAATATTATACCCGATTCCGGAATATGCAGCCGTGTTCTATAAGCTTATTCCGGCAAAAGACTTCGGGGACTATGGGACGCTTGATTTTCAGATATGTTCTCAGGATAAAAGCCTAATCAAAATGAAAATTGAAGTAAAAAATAAGGAGCGCAGGAACCAGCATACCTATCCCGTTACTATTACGGAGCAATGGGAAAACCATAGCCTGAATTTAAATGAGCTGACGCCTGATATAAGACACGAAGTTGAGGAGATTTGTTTTGTCTTAACTCCAATGTCTTTCACTGATTATTCAGACCTTAGGGGAGAATATAGAATCAAGGAGATAACTGTTACAAAATGACACGCCTGAAGGTCGTGCCTGTCATGTGCAGGATTTTAACTGCATGGATTGCGTCTTTACAGTTGAGAAGGGCTTATAATGAAAATAATCAGGTGGTGGTGTTATGAAAATATGCATTGTAAATTCCGGGATGGTCAGCAAAAGCAATCTAGATAAGGAGAATGATTATGACTGTTCCGGGAAATAAAATATATCCAAGAGAGGACCATGAATCCGTATATCTGAAAAATGTTATTAAAGATCCCAATATCATCGTTGGGGACTATACTTTTTATAATGATTATGTTAACGATCCGACTCAATTCGAAAAGAACAATGTTCTTTACCATTATCCTGTGAATAATGAAAAGCTGGTAATTGGCAAGTTTTGTTCCATTGCTTGTGGCGCTAAGTTTATTTTCACAAGTGCAAACCACTCTTTAAATTCCCTCTCAACCTACCCGTTTCCTATCTTTTCCGGCGAATGGGGGTTAGACTGGAAGAATGTTACTGACGCATGGGATAACAAAGGAGATATTGTAATCGGCAATGATGTCTGGATAGGTTATGAAGCTGTCATTATGCAGGGAGTGCATATCGGAAACGGTGCGGTTGTTGGGACAAGGGCGGTTGTCACAAGAGATATCCCTCCATATACTATTGTTGGCGGTATCCCTGCGAAAGAGATCAGAAAAAGGTTTTGTACACAAACCGTTGAGACCTTACAGCAGCTGCAGTGGTGGAATTGGCCATATGAAAAAATACAAAAACACTTGCCGGATATTATGAGTGGTAATCTTGAAAAATTAGAAATCAAATCATAGCTTACTTGGCGCTCTGGAAACAGAGCGCTTTTTCACTCCATAGAGGGAAATAAGAGCTTTCTTTCTTAATTGAATTGGCCTGATACGAAGTTCAGAAAGTTCTCTGAATACTTAACAGAGTGTGGACATCGTAAAATTGGATATGTGGGTGGTTCTTCAACGTCCAATATTAATGAAAGACAGAAAAGGGGCTATTTGAAAGCTCTTTCAGAAATCAGAATTACAGTTCCGCAGGACTGGATTTTCGAAAATTCGTCGGTCTGCTTTACATATCATCTTGTTAAACGGCAGAGCGTTTCGTGCGCCCCGGGAAACCATGGCGCCGATAAGCCGGAAGCGCACTGCGGAGGAAGGGTTTAAATCAGTTTACCTCTTCCTTTACCGCATAGCTACTCTGCTTTTTTTCTTAATTCATGCTCGACTGGAATAACCGACTTTTCATAACGCTCAATTTTGCCATTAAGCCGGTCCAATGTTTTCTGCATTTCCGCTATTCTTTCACTCAGCAGCTCACGCTGCTCTTTCAGCAAAGCTTTTCTGGCATCGATGGTTTGGTCGCCCTGCTGGAACAGCATAACATATTCGATCAGCACCTCAATCGGAAGTCCCGCGCTGCGCATGCACTTAATGAATTCGATCCATCTGCAGTCTTCTTCCAGATAGTCGCGATTTCCGCCGGATGTTCGACTTACGCTCGGAATGAGTCCAACACGTTCATAGTAGCGAAGCGTATCAGGCGTTAAATTATATTTTTTGCTTACTTCAGTAATTGTCATCAGTTTACTCCCTGTGGCTTTATTTTAGCCTTTTTCGCGCCTTCCGATTATTCCGTTTCAAATGTTTCCGCAACATCTTTTAACAAGGTTGAAATCGGCAGATGCTGCGGGCACTGCCTTTCGCATTGCCTGCATCCAATGCATTCAGAAGCTTTACCATAGGTTTGCGTGTAGTTCCTGTAGTATACGCCCTGAATCGAAAAGCCTTTGCCTGTAGATTGTTTTTCTGCATTATACAAGGCGAAATATTTTGGGATTGCGATGTTTTTCGGGCAGCCGTCCACGCAATAGCTGCAGGCGGTACAGGGAACGGCAATGGAATCGTTAATGATGTCGACAGCTTTTTTTATGATGTCAAATTCCTCATCTGCCATTGACCTGAAGTTCTGCATATATCCGGTGTTGTCAAGAAGCTGCTCCATATCACTCATACCGCTGAGCACCACCATAATGCCGTCATGACTTGCGGCAAAGCGAATTGCCCAGGAAGGTACGGACATATCCGGCGCGTAATCCCTGAACAGCTTTTCCGCTTTTTCCGGGATATTCGCCAGCGTACCGCCTTTGACAGGCTCCATAACAATAACTTCCTTATTGTGCTTTCTCACCACTTCATAGCATTTGCGGGACTGAATGCTTTCGTTGTCCCAATCCAGATAGTTTAGCTGAATCTGTACCACATCGATTTCGGGATGTGCGGTCAGTATTTCATCAAGCAGGTCGGCGTTATCATGGTAGGAAAAGCCTGTTTTTCGGATTTTGCCTTCCCGTTTCTTCTTCTGAATGAATGCAAAGCTGTCAAGATTCTGTGCTATGGCATAATGGGATACACCAAGATTATGAAGCAGATAATAATCGAAATACTCTACACCACACTTTTCAAGCTGCTCATTAAAAATTCGTTCCATATCTTCTTTTGTTTTCAGGAATACGACCGGCATTTTCGTTGTGAGCGTAAAGCTTTCGCGGGGATTCCTTTTTACAAGCGCTTCACGAACAGCAATTTCACTTTGGAAGCTGTGGTACATGTACGCGGTATCAAAATAGGTGAAACCTCTTTCAAGAAAAGTATCCACCATCTGTTTCACATCATCCAAACTGATGCTTGCCGGGTCGTTTTTATCCTTTAACGGAAGCCGCATAAATCCAAATCCTAATTTTTTCATTGATTGTTATCCTTCTTTCCTGCAATATTATCTGTGTAATTTCGTTCCTGCTGATGCTTCAGCAGGGTCACGCTTATGCCTGCTGACTTGCTCGCTTAAGACAACTGCACTGTTTTTTCGCTATGTTCACGATAATTCATGTTTTATCATTTGTATTTTTGAATATTTTAAAGGCAGCTTCGTGATTTCTTACGGGCTTATTTCATTCAGATATGCGAACAAAATTCAGTTTGTAAACAGTGTATCATCTGGAGTTAACTCCAAGTCAAGAGGTATTAAATATATTTTTAATCTATTTTATCATTTCATTGATAATTTTAAAGTTTTATTAACAGAAAGGAGGTTCTTCCTATCTTTTCAGAGAAAAGCAGAAAAAAGTGTGAGGAACATAAAGTCCGTCACACTTTGAGACAGTAATTTTCAAATGTCTGCATTAAAGTCATGCAATGCTGATCAGACCTTAAGTAACCCCTTGCGCGAGATCTAATACGTTTTTTCACCTTTCGTAAGGCCCGCTCAACATTTTAACAGTAATTATTGGATGTTTGTTTTCATCCAACCCGCCGTCTATAAGTTGAACCGCGCTCTGGTAAGTATCTGAAGACAATTCCCCATTACTATATTGGATTCTGCTGGTTTTTACATATGTATTGCCGATTTTACCCTGCTGAAATGCAAGGGTGTAACTTGTATTGGGAATTTCGTTGAATTGCTTTTCCGTTGCAATGGTAAAGCCCTCCGCTTTTAACTTATCTTCAATCTTTTTCCTGATATCCTGATACGAACCGTCTTTCACCACAAATTTAAAATTAGCGGCAAGGTTATCCTCCGACCAAACTTCATCCGGAGGAGGGCCGACCATATCTTCCGGGTTGGGATATTCCTCAAGATCAATTGTCTGCATGGGGCGAACCGCATCCGCGCGCGGCTCGTCGCCAAGCAATATCTCATGGTTTGCCTGATCATACCTGATTCTCGTTTGAAACAGGCAGGAAACGTCGCTGAGATTAAGATACAGATTCCCGTTAATCTTACAGGTATCTACCTTTGTTTTCAAATCATAGTATTTCACCGTAACTTCCGTTTTGACGGCTGTAATTCCCGCACTGTCCGCAGCGTCGTTTTGCGAAGCCCCGGAAACGCTGACCGCCGCATCGTTTTGTATTTTTACAAAATCATCTTTTGTGCGGATTCCCTTCATTTTAATGATGATTATTGGATTTTTGTTTTTATCCAGCCCGCCGTCGATCATTTGAGCGGCGTATTCTTCCTTGTTGCTTCCGTACTTGATATAAGTATTTTTGCATTCACCCTGCTTGAACTCACTCAGGCTGTCGGTAAGTTCGGTGTATTGCTTTTCTGTTGCGGCCGTGAAACCGTCGGATTTTAGCTTTTTGTCCATTTCTTTTGTTACAGTTCGGAACGGTACGCCTTTTGCCACAAATGTAAAATCAGTGACATCGTCAGATGTCCACCTTACGTCCGGTGCATCGTCTGTATTATCCGGAACCGGATATGCGGAAAGATCCGGCATGTAAAAAGCCGCGCTTGCCCGTGTCGCATCGCCGGCTGTTATCGTATGATTCGTGTCGTCATACGTGAGCTCCGTATGCAGCATCCTTGCAACATTGTCAAGCAGCAGATAAGTATTTCCGTTAATATCATATGCGTCTATTGTGTTGGAACCGTCAGCGTCATAATAAACCAAGCCATAGGCATCCACTTTTACTTTTTCTTTGATTGCTGTAATTTCTGCGTTTTCCGCACGATTCGTTTTTGAGTCATCGGATACGCTGGCTGTTTGACTGGCCACTGTATTGCTTGAATCTTGTTTAAGATCTGTGTTTGCACATCCGAGCACGCTGATTCCTAATGCCAATGCCAATAAAATGCAAAACAGGCTTCTTCTTTTTCCATACATTTTAAATATCAATCCTTTCATTGACTCAAGGCATTGTATCTTTAAAACATGAATAGTAAAATCAAGGGTTTCGCAAAATTTTTTCATTGAGAAAATTCCTTATTACAAAATTCTTCTGTGTAACCTCTGCTTCCTGGCTGAATCACTGCAATGTTCCAGCGCCATTCTCGTTCGATTTTCCGAATGGTCCGGCAGAATCACTCGCATCATCCACCGATAACTGGTCTTATATGGAGTCCAGACGGTCATTTGAACAGCCCGGTATTGGTGCCGTCTTACTGATAAATTAAAATTATGATTGAATTTCTTTAAGATGCTGTAAATGTATACCAATGTGGCCTATCCCTAAAATAATGACGGAAACCAACAGCCAAATTACTTTTCCATAAACCCCCAGAAAAAAGAAGGCGGCAACCGGCAAAGTCGCACCTGCAACGGGTACACCGCAAAAGCTACCGTAAAAATCCTTCAATGTCTTTTGGCTTCTGAAATAACGTATCCACCCGCATTCATACAAAATCATTAGTATTGTTGCCGCAATCAGCCAGAAGCTCCAAGCCGACCAGCCATGAATATTGAAGTCGGAAAATATAAGAGCCACACAGGTAACGCAGACTTGTCCTGCCCTTTCAAAAACGAGCAATACTTTATTTTCATTCTGATAGTCATATCCTTTGGGCTGATGCTTTGTCCATATTAAGTTGGGAACTGTCAGCATGAGCAGAAAAATGAATCCAATGTAAGAGAAGCCAAAATGTCCCATATATGTTCCTCCGATAAATTATTGTTTGATTTCATGTTATGTTACCTGCTGTATATCTGTAGTTGTTGGCCCATCAAAGGAAAATATTTCATACTCATATTATATGTCCGCAGTACGAATAAAACAATATCCCGCTATCGGGAATGCATGTATTTGTATGAAATATAAAATGATTTGTTATATACAGAAAAAACCGATGATATACAATCAACAGATATATGGAATTTTATAAAAAGAGAATCGAATAGGTGCAGGGTTTCATCTGAAACAAAAAAAGGCACAAAAACGGGGGTATCTTCATAACGAAAATACTCCTGCATTTTAAGCCCCGATACCGGGAGCGAATGCCTGTGCATAGCAGGAAACCATTGATATGTCTAAACATTTTTTATTTTGCTCTCAACGACGAAGCATAAAAATGCCCGCCGACTTCTTCTTTCGTATATTACCGAATATGTATAATAAAACAGTCGATTGGCAGATGGTTAATATTGTAAAACAGCATCAGGAGGCGAATTGGTGAAAAAGGTAATCATCTTCTATTTTTCCGGCACAGGAAACACAGAAGAAGTTCTGAACATGTTGGCAAATGCACTGAATCACGAAGGCATACATTCAGACTGCTACGCGATCGACGATTGTATGAGAAATGGGAATATTCCGGGCATTTCAGACTATGATTCCGTCGGGATTGGTTATCCGATTTACGCTTTTAATGTACCAAGCATAGTAGCCGCATTTATCAAGAAATTACCCAAGGCGGATGGGAAACCCGTATTTGTTTTCAAGACGGCGGGAGAGCCGTGTCTTTTAAACCGTGGTTCATGTTATTATATTTTTTCGCATCTTCGAAAAAAGGGCTATATTTTCAATTACGAAAGACATTTTCTCATGCCATATAATATAATATTCCGTTACAACGATGGAGTGGTAAAACAAATCTATCTGTTATCACAAAAACTGGCTCAAAAAATGGCATTTGACTTGTCAAAGGGTATAACGCACGAACCCAATTTCAATCCTTTTATTGTTTTTGTATCCCTCATTTTTCGTATACAGTGGATAGGCGCTGCCATAAACGGCAGGTTGCAAAGAACAGGAAATTCATGCAATCTGTGTCAAAAGTGTGTTAAGGAATGCAAAATGAACAATATTCGCATGGAACATGGGAAAATCCGGTTTGGATGGAACTGCACCATGTGCATGCGGTGTATCATGCGCTGCCCGCAAAAAGCGATTAAAGCCGGCATACTTGAGCCTTGGGCAATTCGGGGAGCCTATGATTTTGAACGGATTTTGAGTGACGCATCCATTCCAAACGATTACATCCAGAAGTGTAAGAAAGGTGTGTTTCGGTATTTCAAAAAATATGTCAGAGAAACCGAGGCTCAGTTGAATGATAACAGATAGCCCAGCCGGGAACAGATAAAAAATAAGCCGCATGGGATTAATGTTTCCAATACGGCCATTGGTGCCATATTATTAATACTTTTTATGTAATAAAAAATAAAGACCGCATCAAATAACCGAAAAACGGCTATCTAATACGGTTTTTTATTGGTCGAGGTGACTGGATTCGAACCAGCGGCCTCTACGTCCCGAACGTAGCGCTCTACCAAGCTGAGCCACACCTCGAAAAATTCGGCCCCGATTTGGGGCCATGGCTGCGGAAGAAGGATTCGAACCCTCACAAACAGAGTCAGAGTCTGTCGTGCTACCTTTACACAATTCCGCATCAAATTTACTTGAAACAGCAAGAATTATTATATCAAAAACCAGAAATTTGTCAATCCTTTTTGCAAATTAAAATTAGTATTTTTAAATTTTAATCATTTTTAATGAAAATCAGGTTGAAAAATTACAAAAGCTAGGATATAATTTATTCAATTTACATATTATTTATAATGCGTGTTTTTTCACGTTTAAATTAAAGGAGGATTTACCCATGATTTTGAACCACACAATTGAAGCGTTACTCGACCGCCGGTCGATTCGGGCATACAGGCCGGAACAGATTTCAGAGGAGGAACTGACGGATCTTTTGCAGGCGGCAAGATATGCTCCGTCGGCCATGGGCCTCCAGGCAAGGCATTTTACTGTGCTTCAGAACAAAAAGCTGCTTGCCGACATCGTAGCTGCGACTGAAAAAAACGGCGGTCATTTTATGCCGGGGCATATTCCGTTTTACAATGCGCCGACCGTAATCGTGCTTTCTGCTCCTGAGTCGGCGAAATATGGCAGGGAAGACGCTGCCTGCGCCATTATGAGTCTGACACTGGCAGCACACGCATACGGCCTTGGCTCCTGCTATATTTGTTCTGTTTTGGACGGCCTGCGTGATGAGGATATTATGAAGCGGCTGAAGCTGCCGGAAAATCATATTCCTTTCGGATGCATTGCCGTAGGTTACCCAAGCGAACACGCACCAGCCCCAAAGGAGCGCCGCACCGACGATACCAATTACATAAGATGACGTGAGAATGCGCTTAGACTATGAAGTTCGCTGTGTCGGGAAAAGCATAATTTTCCCATATCGGAATCTTCAGGCTGCTGTGTTTCACATTCTTTTGCCGTAATCTATGAAAAATTGTTTATTTGAGTATAAACTATGACGGATGCCGTAAATAACGGCGTCCGTTTTTTTGACCGCCTTTAGAAGGTTCATTGAACAGCAAAGTTTGAAAACGAGTATTATGATCGCGGATTAAGAAAAAATAGTATGCTTATTTTATTCCGAATGCCCTTGGGCAAATGGTTCTGCACTTATTGCAATTGCAGACACCGAAGCCTCTTTCATTCTCACTGTATGTAAATTCTCTGCACAGCTTTTGATTGGTGGTATTACCGTTCAGTGCTTTTTGCGGGCAGCTGTCGATACATAAATGGCAGGAGGGAATGCACAGTTCCTCGGCAAGCGGATCGGATTCCAGATCTAAATTTGACAATACAGCGCCAATATTTATCATATTTCCGTAGTGCCTGTTGATTATCAAAGTATTCTTTCCTATGCTTCCAAGGCCGGCCAGCATTGCGGCGTGACGCATGGACAATAATCCTTTCCCCGTCATATTGTCGTTGTCCCAATATTCGTAGGGGGAATCCGAGGGCAGTGGGATCGCGATGCCGCCCAGCTTTTCGATTTCTATGCTTGCCAGGTAGCTGATGCGGTCCAGCTCAGCCAAATTTATATCGGTCGCTTTGATATAAATTATTCTGGGGCTGACGCAGGATAATCCTTTTGGCATATGTTTGGCAAATACAATTACAGATTTACAGTCCTTATAAATATCCTTCGGGTGGAATCCGAATGGGATATTTTCGAATCTGTCAATATTTGCAACCCCGCATATGTCTGCCCCTAATCCTCCAATGATTTCTTTGATTTTCTCTTTCATGGCGGGAATCTCCTCATGCGTTTTCATAATAGTTCCGACCCACCAAACGATGTCCATGTTGGGAGGCGCAGGTTAAGCTTTTATGCCGGTGTGTTTTCTAAAGCACGAATCAATATGATCGTTGACAATACCTATTGCCTGTATGTGTGCGTAAACAGTGACAGAGCCCAGAAAATGGAACCCTCTTTTTTTAAGATCTTTGCTGATTTCATCGGATAAGGCTGATGTCGCGGGTATTTCCGATATGCTTTGATAGCTGTTTATGACCGGTTCCCCATTGACAAATCTCCATATATAATTGTCAAAGCTGCCGAATTCTTTTTGTATCTCCAGGAATTTACCGGCGTTGACAATGGAGGCTTCGATTTTTTTTCTGTTTCTGATGATTCCTGAATTCGAGAGCAGCTCATCTATTTTTTTATCGTCATATCTTGCAACTTTTTCGGGGTCGAAGTTATCGTAGGCCAGCCGATAGTTTTCTCTTTTCCTTAAAACCGTCAGCCAGCTTAACCCGGATTGTGCCGATTCCAGCACTAAAAATTCAAAATGTTTTCTGTCGTCATGAACGGGAACACCCCATTCCTCATCATGATATTTCGTGTATAATTCATCGGATTTGCACCAGTCGCATCGATTCATTCTGATAACACCTTCCCATATTGTGATAAATTTGTATTTTTTAAATGACAAGCCGCCAGACTCCCAAATGCTTTTGCCGCGGGTTGAAGGGATAAAGTATGTTATTCACTGTTTGAGTTATAATAATTTCAAGTATTTTGAAATGGAGATTATAAGGATGGATGTTGCAATTTTAGGAGCCGGGCTGTCCGGGCTTTCCTGTGCAATCGAATTGGAAAAGTACGGCGTTGAACCGGTTATATTCGAAAAGCGAAGCTGTGTGGGCGACCGGTTTGTTAACGCGGAAGCCATGTTCAGTATTTTAAACAGACCGGTTAAAGACAGCCTGGGCTATTTGGCCGATCGATATAAAATTAATCTGAAGCCTATTGACGAAGTCACCGGACTGGTTATTCACTCGAAGAATGAAATGAGTACCATTGAAGGGGATATTGGATATACCAACATCAGAGGGCGCCATGAAGATTCTTTTGAGTGCCAATTGGCAAGGCAGGTAAAAAGTAAGATTAATTTTCACTCGTGCAGCGAGTATCAGGAAGTGGTCAGGGACTTCGAACATGTTGTTTTGGCGACAGGCGACGGAGAATATGCTTTACAGCAGTACAATTATCGATGTGACCTCACATGCTCCATCAAGGGGGCAACAGTGGAAGGCACATTTACAACAAATATGCCGCATGTCTGGTTTAACTATGAAATACTGCCGAAGGGCTATGCCTGGATGATTCCGTATTCCAACAAGGAAGCTAACGTTGTAATTGCTTATCCGGATTATCCGGAAGCCGAAATTTACGATGTTGATAAAATGTGGAATATCTTTTTTGATTTAGCCTGCAAAGATTTGAATCAAAATTTAATCATTACGGATCGCTTTCAAATTTCCCATTATATCATGGGAATATGTGAACATGCCAAAATCGGCAACACCTATTTCGCCGGGAATTGTTTTGGCGCGCTTTCTCCCGGGTTAGGATTCGGGCAATTCGCTTCCATCTTAACAGGTGTTTATGCTGCGATGGATATTTGTGGGATAGATAAGTATGATGAACTGGTCAAACCGCTGTTTGAAAATTATGACCATTCACTGACCCTGAGAAGATTTTTAGAAAAGCAGGATGACGATTCTTTTGATAAGCTGGTAAAAAGCAGCAATTTAAAGTCAATTGACAAATTAATCAGTCATATCTTCGGCACAGACAGCAGTTTTGATTTATTAAAATGGATAACGCCTTTTCTGCATAAAAAATAAATTCAAAACCCATATCATAATTATACTGCTAAATAAAATCCGCCGCAACACACAGCTTCGGCGGATTTGAAATAACATTGTAATTTGAATGACTGCGGTTCCTTATGGCTTTCGCAATGTCTTTGTAAAAAATACCGTATTTTCAGAGTGTTGACATCTTTCATGCGACTATGGTATTCTATAAATCGGTGAACTGTTCAGATTGGGTTGATAAGACCTGCTCTTTCGGTGAACCAGATATCAATAAAAGTAATCGTACTGAAACGGCGAGGGTTCGTCCCAAGCAATAAGGCGAGAGAATAGTTATAGAACCCCAATTGTACAGCCGTGCGGCTTGCGTTGGGTTTAATGTGCTATCCTTGTGCCTTTTGGTACAAGGATTTTTTTATTGCGATTATTTAACAGGGGAGTGAAAAGAATGGAGAGCAGAATCGCATTGATCGGTGTTATTGTTGAAAACACGGAATCCGCAGAAAAACTGAATGCAATTCTTCATGAGTACGGCCAGTACATTATCGGAAGAATGGGGGTGCCCCATGCAAAGTGCGGCATCTCGGTCATCAGCATTGTTTTAGACGCGCCCAATGATGTAATCAGTGCGCTTTCGGGCAAGCTGGGGATGCTGCCGCATGTAAGCGCCAAAACAATTTATTCCAAGATTACAACGGAGCCTACAACAGAAATGAAAGGTTGATGCGGGTGAAGCAATTAATTGATAAATTGGAAGCTTCCGGTTCCCTCACAAAAGAGGAGTATATTTTGCTTCTCAATCACAGGTCCCCGGACCTTGCGGAGTATTTGTTTGAAAAATCCAGAAATATAGCGCATCAATATTTCGGTAATCGAATTTATACAAGAGGGCTGATTGAATTTACAAATCACTGTAAAAATGATTGTTTTTACTGCGGTATCCGGGCCGGAAATCAGAATATTGCGCGCTACCGCCTTAGCAAAGCGGAAATTCTGCATTGCTGCGCGGATGGATATTCTTTGGGCTTTCGCACCTTTGTTTTACAGGGCGGGGAAGATGGTTTCTACCGTGACAAGGATATGGTGGATATTATTACGGAAGTAAAATCACGTTATCCCGATTGCGCTTTGACCTTATCCATCGGCGAAAAGAGCACTGATTCCTACAAAGCATTTTATGAAGCCGGGGCCGACCGTTATCTCCTTCGCCATGAAACGGCGAATGCGGCACATTATCAAATGCTTCATCCGAAAAGTCAGACTCTGCAAAACAGAAAGCAATGCCTCTGGGCATTGAAGGAGATCGGTTATCAGGTGGGAACAGGATTTATGGTCGGTTCGCCTTTTCAGACAGCCGAGTGCTTGGCGGAGGATTTGCTCTTTATTCAGGAGCTGTCGCCTCAGATGATTGGGATTGGTCCGTTTATTCCGCACCATGACACACCTTTCTTCGACCGGGCAAAGGGGTCGCTGGAATTAACTCTATTCCTGATTGGCATCCTGCGCCTGCTGATGCCCAACGCATTGATTCCCGCCACAACCGCCTTGGGCACGATTCATCCACAGGGGCGTGAAAAGGGAATTTTGGCCGGCGCGAATGTGGTAATGCCAAATCTTTCGCCGGTGGGCGTGCGGAAAAAATATGAGCTGTATGATAATAAGATTTGTACCGGCGAGGAAGCAGCGGAATGCTGGTTTTGCCTGCAGGGCCGTATGCAAAGCATAGGATACGAGCTGGTTGTGGACAGGGGAGACTTCCAGCCGGAAAATCGACAGACAGAGAGGAAAAAATTATATGTATGATGTTATGTCCAAAAAAGCGGAGGACTTTATTAATGATGAAGAAATTCTCGATTCCATGGCTTTTGCCCAAAAAAACAAAAGCAATCGGGAATTGATTGAAAGCATTCTGGAGAAGGCAAAAAAGTTCAAAGGGATTTCTCACCGTGAAGCCGCCGTGCTTTTAGAGTGCGACCTTGAAGACGAAAACGAAAAAATGGTTCAGCTTGCCAAGGAGATTAAACAAAAATTTTACGGGAATAGAATTGTGATGTTTGCACCCCTTTATCTTTCCAATTATTGCGTAAACGGCTGTGTTTATTGCCCCTATCACCATCAAAATAAACATATCTGCCGTAAAAAGCTGACGCAGGAGGAAATACGCAGTGAAGTCATTGCGCTGCAGGACATGGGGCACAAGCGCCTTGCGCTGGAAACAGGGGAGGATCCCGTTAACAATCCGATTGAGTATGTGCTGGAAAGCATTCAGACTATTTACTCCATTAAACATAAAAACGGGGCAATCCGCCGCGTGAATGTAAATATTGCGGCAACAACGGTTGAAAATTATCACAAATTAAAGGAAGCCGGAATCGGTACTTATATCCTGTTTCAGGAAACTTACCACAAAAAAAATTATGAGGAACTTCATCCGGCAGGGCCAAAGCATAATTACGCCTATCATACTGAGGCAATGGACCGCGCTATGGAGGGCGGGATAGACGATGTGGGCATCGGCGTTCTCTTTGGTTTAAACATGTACAGATACGATTTTGTCGGCATCCTGATGCATGCAGAGCACCTGGAAGCTGCCATGGGCGTCGGGCCGCATACAATCAGTGTTCCGCGCATTCGTCCCGCCGACGATATTGACCCGGAGAATTTCTCCAATGCGATTTCAGATGAGATATTTTCCAAAATCGTTGCCATTCTGCGTATTGCTGTTCCTTATACCGGCATGATTGTATCCACCAGGGAAACGAAAAGCACCAGGGAAAAGGTTTTGCAGCTTGGTATTTCCCAAATCAGCGGGGGCTCGCGAACCAGCGTCGGCGGATATGCCGAGCCGGAACCGGAGGAGGAAAATTCCGCGCAGTTTGATGTTGCGGATACACGCACGCTTGACCAGGTGGTCAACTGGCTTTTGGATCTTGGATACATCCCAAGTTTTTGCACTGCCTGCTACCGTGCGGGAAGAACCGGGGACCGCTTTATGCAGCTTGTAAAAGCCGGTCAAATTGCAAATTGCTGTCAGCCGAATGCCCTGCTTACACTTAAGGAATATTTGGAGGATTATGCTTCGCCGGATACAAAGAGGAAAGGCGAACTGCTGATCAAAGAGGAACTTACCCGTATTCCAAACGAAAAGGTAAAGGCCACTGCTCAGAAATATCTTGCGGAAATCAGCGGCGGCAGCCGTGATTTCAGATTTTAATGGATTAGGTAGGAGAAAGACAAATGAGTTTACAGGACACGCCCCGCTCCAATCGTCTGCATATTGGAATTTTCGGCAAACGCAATACCGGGAAATCATCCCTGATCAATGCCCTGACAAACCAAAAGATTGCGGTAGTCTCCGACGTGGCCGGAACAACCACCGATCCGGTCTATAAATCCATGGAGATACACGGCATCGGTCCCTGTGTGTTTATTGACACGGCCGGCTTCGATGATATTGGCGATATCGGAGAACTTCGCATTTCACAGACGAAGAAGGCAATGGAAAAAACAGATATCGCTCTTATGCTGTTCTGTAATGAACCGGAGCAGGTTGAATTGGAATGGGTAGAAGCTTTAAAAAACAATCACATTCCGGTTCTTGGCGTGATTAATAAAATAGATGTTGCCGAACATGTTGACGACCTGATTCGTTCTGTTGAAGAGCAGTGTAAAATTTCCGTAACTCCGGTCAGCACACTTACGAAAGAAGGGGTTGATACAATTCGGGCGGAATTAATCCGTTCCCTTCCTTCGGATTATGAAAATGAGAGTATAACGGGAACACTGGCGCAAAACGGTGACATTGTGCTGCTTGTCATGCCGCAGGATATACAGGCTCCGAAAGGCAGGCTGATTTTGCCGCAGGTACAGATTTTAAGGGAACTGCTTGATAAAAAGTGCGTTGTTCTCAGTGCGACAACCGATAAGCTGGAAGAATCGCTGGCCGCTTTGAAAAATCCGCCCAGGCTGATCATTACCGATTCTCAGGTGTTCAAAACGGTTTATGAGAAAAAACCACCGGAAAGTATGCTCACCTCCTTTTCCGTGCTGATGGCGGGTTATAAAGGGGATTTGAGCTACTTTGTCGAAAGTGCAAAGGCAATCAGCCGGCTTACGGAAAACTCCAGGATTCTGATTGCAGAGGCCTGTACGCACGCACCGCTGGCGGAAGACATTGGCAGGGAGAAAATTCCGCGTTTCCTTCGGGAAAGGGTAGGGGAAGGGTTAAGGGTGGACATCGTCAGCGGCACGGATTTTCCGGAGGATGTTTCCGGATACGATCTGATCATTCACTGCGGTGGATGTATGTTTAATCGAAAATATGTGTTATCCCGTATTGAAAAAGCCAGAACTGCACAGGTGCCTATGTCAAACTATGGTGTCGTAATCGCTTATCTGTCCGGAATTTTAGAAAAAATAGATTTACCGTCATAAGGTTAAATGGCAGGAATGTTAACGCCCATAATAATAAACAGTAATATAAAGCAGCAAAGCCACCTTTTTCAAGGTGGCTTTGCTGTACTTCTGAGTGGTCAGGCGGTGCGGGCGGCAGGACTAGGAAAGAGAATTTACTGCTTGTTCCAGCTGATTTAAGGCTCTTTCCAGCATGCTCCGTGGGCAGGCAATATTCATCCGCTCAAACCCTTTTCCCTCCGGCCCAAACATGATTCCGCTGTCAAGCCATAATTTTGCTTTATTTGTCACAAGTTCTTCGAGCTGATTTTCCTCCAGGCCCAGAGCGGTGAAATCAAGCCAAATTAAATAGGTGCCCTCCGGTTCAATCAGTTTGATTTGGGGCAGCTTCTCCAGTAAATAATTACGTGTGAAATTTAAATTTTCCGTAAGGTAGTCCTTCAGTTCATTCAGCCATTCACCCCCGTGCTGATACGCCGCCTGACAGGCGATTAAACCCATGGTATTCAACTGAGAGTATCCGCTTTTTTTAATTTCCTCTTTAAACTTCCGCCGGATATCTGTATTGGCTATGAAAATATTGGAAACCTGAAGCCCTGCCAGGTTAAAGCTTTTGCTTGGCGCGGTGCAGGTGACGGTAAATTGGGAATATTCCGGCTTCAAATCGGCAAATACAAAGTGTCGGTGGCCTTCATAGACGAAATCGGCGTGGATTTCATCAGACACCACCAATACGCCGTGTTTATTGCAAATATCGCCCAAACGAATCAGCTCGTCTTTTGTCCATACACGGCCGACCGGGTTGTGCGGGCTGCAAAGAATAAAGAGTTTTACATTATTTTGAATTATTTTTTCTTCGAAATCTTCAAAATCTATAGAATATTTTCCATTGGAATAAATCAGTTGATTATTCACCAGAACGCGTTCATTGATTAAGATTGATTCAGAAAAAGGGTAGTAAACCGGTCGCTGAATTAAAACCGCATCGCCTTTTTTGGTCAGTGCGCGAAGCGCCGTGCAAATTGCATAGACAACCCCCGGTGTTTTCACAAGCCACTTCCTTTGAATGTTCCAGTTGTGCTGATGGGAAAACCAGTTTTCCAAAACTTCAAAATAATCCTGCTTGCATTCGGAGTAACCGAAGATTCCGTGCTGAACGGCTTTGGCCAGCGCTTCCCCCACTGCGGGGGGCGCCTGAAAATCCATGTCGGCTACCCAAAGCGGGAGCACATCCTCCAACTTCCCATGTTCGGCGGCAAAATCATATTTCAGGGAATTTGTTCCCTTCCGTTCAATAATATGGTCGAATTGACAGTTCATAATTTGCGTTCTCCTTTACCAAGCGCCTGTTCAAGGTCGTCAATAATGTTGTCGATGTTTTCCAGCCCCACTGACAAACGGAGCAGGCGTTCGCTGATCCCCTTTGCGTCGCGTTCTGCTTTGGGAACGTCCGCGTGGGTTTGCAGCATTGGGTAGGTGATCAATGTTTCGACTCCGCCAAGGCTCTCGGCATAAAGAACAAGTTGAACCTTTTCCAGCAATTGCCATGCTGTTTCCTCGCTGTCAACTTCAAAAGAAATCATTGCCCCAAATCCGGAAGTTTGTTTTAAAGTAACTTCATAATCTGGATGAATCGGCAGCCCCACATAATGCACCGCTTTCACCTTCGGATGGACGCACAGCCAGTTTGCCAGTTTAACCGCGTTTTCCTGCTGCTTTTCCATGCGGATCGGCAGCGTTTTGATTCCTCGAATAAGAAGCCAGCTGTCGAACGGGGAAAGGCATGCACCGGTTGTTTTGTAGATGAACCGCAGCCTTTCCGACAGCTTCGGCGCAGCGGTTACTGCGAAGCCCGCAAGGGTGTCGTTGTGACCGCTTAAATATTTGGTTCCGCTGTGCACGACAATATCGGCGCCGAGCAGAATCGGATTTTGAAAATACGGAGTTAAAAAGGTATTATCCACGATGGTTAAAAGATGATGTGCTTTCGCAAGAGCGGATACCTTTTCGATATCTGTCACATGCATCATTGGGTTGGTGGGTGTCTCAATAAAAATTGCCTTTGTATGCGGATTGATATATTGTTCTATAGCCGACGGGTCGCAAGTGTTCGCAAAATCGAAGGTCAGCCCGTTTTTTTCAGAAATATGGCGGAACAGACGAATGGAACCGCCGTATAAATCATCGGAGGCGATAATATGGTCACCACTTTGGAAAAGTTCCATAGTCGCGGCAATTGCAGCCATCCCCGTTGAAAAAGCCATGGCGTCGTCGCCGTGTTCCAGCTTTGCAATGGTTTTTTCTAGGCTTTCGCGGGTTGGATTCTGCAGGCGGGAATAATCATAGCCCGTGCTCCGGCCAACCCCCGGGTGCGCAAATGTAGCTGTTTGATAAATCGGTATCGCGACGGAACCTGTACAGTCCGTTGGATCGTCGCTTCCATGAATACAAAGAGTGCTGATGTCCATATTTGTTTCCTCCAAACCAATCTGTAAAAATCCTGTATATTATTCTTTTCCTGAAATGCGACAGTGCCAAACCGCCGCTCCCTGCATACTTCACCTCGAGATTCTTTAGTATATGTTTCTCAATCTCAAAATTGTGAGGCTAGTGGAAAAACATTGAATGACAGGGAGCAGGTATCTTCATCTTTCCCGATCGGGATTCGATTTATGGGCGCTTCTGCCGCCGATTTTAAAACCGGGTATCTGAATTGAATCATTCAGATACCCGAATTCTTTATTTTTTAATTTTTTAATAGGTATCGCCCAGCATCGGGCGAACATTTATTTCTTCCACGACCGCCTGCTGGCTGAGTGAAAGTAGAACCGACACCAGCTTTGCAATGTCAGAAGCCTCCAAAAGCCTGTCGCTGGGTATTTTATCATTCGGAACACGCTTTTGTGTAAAGGTTCCGCCGGGGTTCAGTAAGGTCACACCCACGCCCTGCGTTTTCAGTTCATCCCGAAGGCTGTAGGCATATGAGCGAAGCGCCCATTTTGTAATCGCGTATAAAGAACCGCCGTCCTGACGGATCGCGGCTGTGGAACCGATCAGGATAATGCGGGGGTAAGCGCCCGCACGTATGGACGGTAAAAATCCCCGTACAAGTCTGTAATCTGCAAACAGATTCGTTTCCATCAGCTTCTGCAGCTCCTCCGAAGAAGGCTGTATCACCGAGTGCCCAGCCGGCCCGAAGGCTGCAGCATTCAGTATTAGCACATCCGGAGAAAACTTTTTTTGCTTGGCCAGCTGAATCAACCCGTTTGCTTGCTCGGGATCGGACAAATCCACCGCAGCGCCGTCGGCGCGTTCCGAAAAATCATTCAGAACGGTTTGAAGCCGGCCGCTGTCTTTCCCAACCAGAAAAAGCTCATGCCCGTTTGCGTGAAGCTCCCTTGCAATGGCAAGGCCAATACCCTGACTGCCGCCTGTAATCAGTATTTTCATATATGTTACTCCCAATCAGGTACGGCCGATTACAGCATCTTTCACTTCGCTGCGGAGCGGCGCAAACGGAGTCTGGTCGCCGTAGCCCACGTCAACATAGGTAACAATGCTGATTTCCTCCGGAACGTGGAAGTAGTCCCGCAAACGCTGAATGATGGTGTCGTCGAAAGTCAGCCAGACGCCCTCCAGCCCGACCGCATGAGCGGCCAGCGCAATGTTCTGCGCGGCCGCGCCCGCAT
>JAEWBE010000107.1 GCA_023391275.1 Bacillota bacterium
GACGAAATGTATGGAACAAATGCAGGTGGAAGTAAGAGCGAGGATTACTGCAAATACTGTTTTGAAAATGGCAAGTTTACGCAGGATTGCACAATGGAAGAAATGATTGAGTTTTGCGTTCCTCACATGGCTTCTGCAAATTCCGGCATGAGCGAGGATGAAGCAAGAAAAATGATGTTTGAGTTTTTCCCAACGCTTAAACGTTGGAAAGAAAACTAAACAAGTGGCAATGAAACATGGATTAGCTACCCTATGTTCCATTGCCTATTATTGCAAGGAGGACGAAATATGCCCAGACCGACAACAAAACCCGATTTAATCAAAGCGGCAAATGAGCAGTTTGAAAAGATGTGGCAACTCATTGATTCCTTGACAGATGATGAGCGGAGCGCGGCCTTCAATTTCGGTGAGGACTTTAGCCAAAAAGAAGCTCATTGGAGGCGCGACAAAAATCTGCGTGACGTGCTTATCCATTTGTACGAATGGCATCAACTATTGCTAAATTGGATTACGGCTAACCAAAACGGCGAAGCAAAACCATTTTTGCCAGCCCCCTATAACTGGAAGACATATGGCGATATGAATGTAAAGTTTTGGGAAAAGCACCAGTCTACTTCTTATGCCGATTCAAAGGTGATGCTTATGGACAGCCATAAAAAAGCGTTATCCGTACTTGAGCCGTTTACAAATGATGAACTATTCAAGAGCAAACATTTTTCTTGGACAGGTACAACGACGCTTGGCAGTTATTGCGTTTCCGCAACGGCCAGTCATTATGATTGGGCGATAAAGAAAATCAAAGCGCACCGAAAATCATATAAGGCCGCAAATTGATTAAAATAGAAAACCATTAAGGCAGGATATGATTTTGTGTCCTGCCTTATTTCATTATGGGTCATGACCCTGTTGAGCGCGGCACAAATAGTCATGAAAGTTCTTCAATTTCCACTCTGTGATGTAAAATAGCTGGTAAGAAGCTATACTACAAAGCACGGGGAGGGAAGTTGTAAAAACTTTCTTCGTTTTAGACAGCATACTAATCAGTGTAAGTTTTGCATTTTCAAGCACAAATAAGTGGCTCTACAACACCGTACACTAAGAATTGTTTTAACTTCTCAGTTAGATTGTGCGGCAGTTCAGTCAAGGGCTTCTTATCTTTTTACGAAAGGAGTATGACTATAAAAGTTACTTACCAAACCTGTTGTGGTGTCGATGTTCACAAATCTTTTCTCGTTGCCACAATTATCAAGACTACTGGTGGGATTGAACCTTTTTATCAAAAGAAGCGTTTTCCACCTTCAACAACTCAATTCTTGAGTTCAAGCAATGGCTTCTCCAAAATGACTGCCATAATGTCTGCATGGAATCCACAGGTAAATAGTGGGTTCCTGTCTTTAATCGTCTTGAAGATGAAATCAATGATGTAGACTCCATGATAGAATCTCTAATTTCTTCTGATTCTGATTTCGAAATTGCTATCCAGTTTCTTATTACCATTCCGGGTGTTAAACGTAATAGTGCAATCACTATCATCTCCGAAATTGGTATTGATATGTCTCAGTTCTGCAATATTGATCATTTAGATGAGTAAAAATATCAGGGTCTAATCGTTTCCTTTGCTGCAGATAGCCTTGCTTCGATATTTCCATAGATAAATCCTGAAATATATACGGAATTCTAAAGTGGTGGTAAGCTCCTTTCTGGCAAGGCAAGATAATAAAATATCCTTCAAGGGCATTTTTTGTTTTCTTGAAAATATGTTACGCTCATCCATTCTTGCATGTTCCATTAGATCAGTATTTTTCAACGTATGAGAAAGTTTTTGGAACCGTTTCATATAGGTTGCTTTCATTGGTACCCCTGTCTATATTTTACTATAGAAAAAGGGACCTGCCTATATGTAGAAAGATCCCTTAAGTTTATGATGTTGGGCTAAGCCGGTAGTTATGATTTTCTTCGATATGTTTTATTTCTTTGCTGGTATGGCTGTAGTAGACGAAATTAGCGTGGTCGGACCGGTATCTTGACTGCGAATATTCAAAAGGGGTTCCGTTATCCAGACTTACAATCTGTTCGACCTCCAGTACAGGAATATTATTTTGGCAGTTCAGAAATTTGTTGTCATAGGCATCCGGTTTATCTGCCCGTATTCTCCTTACAGCGCCCCCAATGGTTAGATGCAAGGTGTTTTCAATGTGTTCATAGATAGAATTTAGAAGGACTTCTTCACTTACCATGGAAATTACATGTATCGGCATAATCGTATATTCCAAGACAAACGGTTCTTCATTAATCAGCCGCAGGCGAATAATATCATAAACAGGTTCCTCTTTTTTTAGATGAAGTTTCTCCTGCTCCCGTTCATCCGGAAATCTTAGGTGAAAGGATATTATTTTGCTGCGGACAAGGGAAGTCGGCTTCATCTTTTTTGTCAATCCAATATATTCTTCGATATTTACATCGTGGTCACTTTCGGTTTTTTTGGCAAACGATCCAACCCCTTTTTGAGTCAATATAAAGCTTTCCGTCTTCAAAATCTGAAAGGCCCGGTGAATGGTAACACGGCTGGTCTGAAAAAGGGCCGCCAATTCGGTTTGCTTTGGCAGTTTTTCATCTGCCGGAAAGGTTCCGTCCATAATTTTCTTTTTGATTTCTCTGGCTATTTTTTCGTATTCTGACATGATTTTACGATCCTTTCACGATAAGTCAATTGCTATGTAAACATTTTAGTATATTTACTTCTGGTTTGTAAATATGAAAAGTTTACAAATGTTAAAAATGTTGATATATATGGAGTAAGAACTTTGAAAGGAGAGATGCGAATGAAACCATTTTTTTGGGGAAATTCTGTTTCTAGCATGCAGACAGAGGGGGGGTGGAATGAAGAGGGAAAATCTTTATCAGTCTATGATATCATAGAGCCCTCTGAGATCAGCAGCGATTGGCACTTTGCCAATGATAATTATCATGAATACGAAGAAGATTTTGATTTAATGAAAGACATGGGGATGAATATGTATCGGTTTCAGATCTCATGGTCCCGATGTGTAAAAAATGGATGCGGGGAATTTAATGAAGCAGGCATCCAGTATTACGATCAGTTTATTGACAGCCTGATTGCTCGTGGTATTGAGCCGATGATTTGTTTGTACCATTTTGATATGCCGTTGTATCTGGCTGAGCAATATAATGGCTTTCTGTCAAAAGAGGTAGTGGAATATTTTGTCCGCTTTGGTGAGGAGATGATTCGCCGTTTCGCGCATAAGGTGAAATACTGGCTTTCTTTTAATGAGCAGAATTTTTATTTTATGCCTTTTGGTTTTCAGATCAGCGGTTATTTGAAGGGTGAAAAAACAATCGATGAATTGTATCAAATCGGACATAATGTTATGCTTGCTCACGCAAGAATTGCCAATTTTATTCATGAGCATACGGATGCTAAAATAGGGGGAATGCTGGCTTATAATGAAGTCTATCCGAATACATGCCGGCCGGAAGATATCCTGGCCTCAAGAAAATGGGAAGAATTTGCCAATTTCACCTTACTGGATGCTTTCGCAAAAGGTACCTATTCAGCAGAGATGTTAAACTTTGTTAAAATGTCGGGAATCGATATGAGAATGGAAAAAGGGGAACTTGAGACAATCCATTCTCATAGGAATGATTTTCTCTCCTTTAGTTATTATGCTTCATCAGCAATTAATGCTGCACTGATTCCAGAAGGCACTGCTCCTAATTATTTTATGGAGTACGGAAAGGTTGATAATCCTTTCATCGGAACAACAGAGTGGGACTGGCAGATTGACCCGCTGGGCTTCCGCGATGTTTTAAATAAAATGTATCAGCGTTACCGGCTTCCAGTGTTTCCAATCGAGAATGGAATCGGGGTTCAGGAAGAGTGGGATGGCGTGAATCCGATCGCAGATGATTATCGGATTGAATATCATAAGCAGCATATAAAAGCAATGTTTGATGCTATGGAGTATGACGGTGTTGAGGTAATAGGTTATTTAGGCTGGGGCTTAATCGACATTTTAAGTTCAACCGGTGATATGAGGAAGCGCTATGGTGTTGTCTTTGTAAATCGAAGCAATCATGATTTAAGGGATATGAAGCGTGTACCCAAAAAGAGCTATTCATGGCTTGCAAAAGTAATAAAATCTGGTGGAAAGGATCTTTCGTCCGACTAAGTACTTAGGGGGAGTATATTAGTGGATAGAATTATAGGAGCACCGGTATTGCCGGTACTTTCTTGATAATAATGGAGGTATGAGAGATGGAATATAAAAAAGTCGCTGAACAAATTCTGGAACTTATGGGTGGAAATGAAAATATTGAATCACTGGCGCATTGTATGACAAGATTAAGGTTTATTCCCAAAGATTATACAAAGGTTCAAATTGATGAAATAAAAAAGATTCCGCAAGTGCTTGGGGTTATGGAAAAAGCCGGTCAGGTACAGGTAGTAATGGGAAATTCCGTTGTAAAATATTATTCGGAGTTACAGCAGATCAGTTCTTTTGTCCCAAGTGAGGAATGGGCAGGTTCGAAAGACAAAAAGAAGAATATCTTTGCTGCGGTTATTGAAACTATTTCCGGAAGTATGTCACCACTAATTCCGGCGATTTTAGGCGGAGGAATGATAAAAGTAATTTTAATTTTATTTCCTATGCTCGGAATACTGAATGCTGATTCTTCAACCTTTGCAATCTTATCTTTCTTTGGTGATGCACCGTTTTATTTTATACCTGTTATGCTTGCCTATACATCGGCTAAAAAATTCAGAGTGACACCATCTCTGTCAATGGTTGTTGCTTTTATCATGCTACACCCAAGTTTTGTGAATATGGTCAGCGCTGGAGCACCTGTTTCAATTTTTGGACTTCCGGTAACATTAGCAAATTACAGTTCCTCTGTAATCCCGATTTTAATCATGGTCTGGCTGATGCAATATATTGAAAAGGCGATAGATTTGATCGTTCCTGATATGCTAAAAAGTATCTTGAAGCCTGTATTTGTGATTTTACTGTCCGGGACATTAGCGCTTGTTGCAGTAGGGCCGCTGGGAACTTTTGCAGGGCAGGGATTGTCAAGTGTTGTTTTGTGGATTCAAGCAAGAGCTGGCTGGCTGGCATTGGCATTAATGGCCGGATTTATGCCGCTTATTGTTATTACCGGAATGCATTGGGCATTTGCACCGATCTTTCTGATAGCTTCGCTTGAAACACCAGATTATCTTATTTTGCCGGCGATGTTGCCGTCAATTATTGCACAGGGAGCTGCATGTTTGGCAGTTTCATTGAAGTCAAAGAACAAGACAACCAAACAGGTGGCATTTGCTGCGAGTATATCTGCACTGATTGCAGGAATAACCGAACCGGCTCTGTTTGGTGTGGAATTGAAATATAAAAAACCTATGTATGCGGTAATGATTACAGGCGGGATTTGCGGCTTTATCGGCGGTCTGTTTCATTTGCGGGTATTTGCATTTGCAGTACCATCGTTTTTAGCTTTACCGCAATTTGTAGGTGGAGGCAATAATCAGAATATCATTGTTGCGGTTATCATAACGGCCGTTTCGTTTATTATGGGATTTGCCTTAACCTGGATCTTTGGTTTTGAAGAAGTACAGTGATAGAATCATATGTCAGGAAAGGAATTGATAATATGGATGAGCCATTGTTTCTTGCTCCGATTTTTCATGAAAAGCTTTGGGGCGGTCAAAAATTGAAAACAAAATTTAATCTGCAGTCACCATTTGAAAAAACTGGTGAAGCTTGGATGATCTCTGCACATAAAGACGGATGCTGCGTGGTCAAGAATGGATTGTATGCCAATCAAAGGTTGGACTTAGTTTGGGAGAAATATCCGCATTTATTCGGATATCCGCAGGAAGAAAAATTCCCGTTACTTGTTAAGTTGATTGATGCACAGGATGATCTGTCGGTTCAGGTTCATCCGGATGATGCTTATGCGTGGGAACATGAAGGGGAATCTGGAAAAACAGAATGCTGGTATATTCTTGAGGCAACAGATTCGGCAGTGATTATTTACGGACATTATGCACAGACAAAAAAAGAGTTTATCTCCAAAATTGAAGAGGGCGAATGGGATACCCTGTTAAAGAGGGTTCCAGTAGTTAAAGGGGAATTCTATTATGTTCCCAGTGGTATGGTTCATGCAATCGGAAAGGGCTGTCTGATCATTGAGGTTCAGCAAAGTTCAAATTCCACATATCGTTTGTATGATTATAACCGTAAAAACGAAAAAGGGGAGCTGCGGGATTTACATATCAAGCAAAGTCTTGATGTTGTGAAAATTCCGTCGGCTGATTCCAAGGTTGTATGTGGGGAGCAAATCAGTAGCGGGATTGTTTCTTTGCTTAGTGGAGCGTATTTTAAGGTAGATAAAGTATGCGTAGATAAGGAGATTCATATTTCGAGAGGAGAAAGTCCCTATCAACTCGTTACAGTCATGGAAGGAAGCGGTAGTCTGCTTATTGGCAGCAACCGTTATGGTTTAATTGCCGGTGATAGTTTTATTATTCCCAATTCAATTTTGGAATGGATGGCAGAAGGCGAATTGGAATTATTGATTGCCGGATGCCAAGGGTAAGATAATGATAAAAGGGGCCGTTGCAAAATAGGTAAGTGTTATTACCTATGGCGCAGCGACTCTTTTTGTGTAACAATACAAAAAACTTAGAACAACCAGACCATTGTAAAGGCTGAGCATCCCCAGGATCTTCTTCGGAAAAGCGTCGTGACTCCATCTTTAGAGGATGCCATCATGAACTCGAAGTACGTAAATGCCATTCCCCTGTACCGGCTGGAGCAGGAGTTTGCCCGCAACGCAGACCATCTGTCCCGGCAGAACATGGCGAACTGGACAATCCTATGTGCAGAACGCTACCTATCCCTGCTTTGGGATCGTCTCATGCACGACGCCGGTTTGCTGATGTAGTCAAGTCTCTGGGCAAGGAAAAAGCGAAGAATACGTTAGCCTATCAGGCATTGGAGCAGATCGGAGCAATTTTTAAACTGAAATCAGCATTTGGGGGCCCTTCCCCGGAGGAACGGGTTATTCGGCGTCAGTCTAGCATCAGAC
>JAEWBE010000036.1 GCA_023391275.1 Bacillota bacterium
CCCCCTGCTTGCACAGGGGGCGCCGTTTATTCAGCCAGTCCCAAAGGGTCTGGCGGTGCCGCGTAATACTTATTTATGTAGCTTGTTTATTTTGTGGAAGAGCTTGCGGAGGAAGCGGTGTCTCCTAACAGCTTATCGATATTAAAGATGCTTTCACCGTCGGAAACAACGGTGGGCAGTTTGCCGTCCCATTTGTCAATCATTTCCATTTTGATCATTTTATCCGTAATTTCCTGAGATTTCAGCTTGTAGCTTTCCGCTTCGGCCTGGGCCTGAGCTACTTTTTGCTCTGCCTCGATTTTAATACGGGCCAAATCCTGCTGGGCTTTCAAAGCATTTTGCTGGGCGGTTTGCTTTGATTCGATGGCGTTGTTGAATTCGTCGGAGAACTGGAAGTCTACAATGTTGAGGCTTTCGGCAGAAAAGCCATAGGGAGCGATTTTCGCTGTAATGGTGGACTTGATTTCGTCTCCCACGGACTGGCGGTTTGTAATGAGCTGTTCCGCGGTATACTGGGCAGTTACAGATTTTACGGATTCCTGAATAGCCGGGGTGACAACGACATTTTCATAGTCAAGGCCAATGTTTTTGTATACGGACGCCGCGCTGTCCTTGCCAATGCGGTAGTTAAGAGCAACTGTGCTACTGACGGTCTGCAAATCCTTTGAGGCACTGGAGGACTGGACTTCGGCTTTAAGAACCTGATTATTGACATTTACAACCTTTGTAACGAAGGGCACGGTAAAGTGTAATCCTTCATTAAGTACGGTGTCGTCCACCGCGCCGAAACGGGTGATGACGCCGGTATGACCGGCCGGTACGGAGTGCCATGAAGAACCAATCAGAATTACGGCACACAAAACAATAATCGAGGGAATAATAAATTTACCAAACTTTTTCAAATCTTTTCGTTCTCCTTTAATTGCGTTAATATCAATGACATGGGGCCTTGGGGAAGTCTGCCAGGCGTTTGCTTTCTGCTTTTTAGAAAGATTACGAATCAGTTGCTCCAGCAGGGTGAATAAATTCACGATTTTGTCTCCTTTCCAGGATGGGCGTTATGTAATATCCGGATTGGTACTATCATAACGGATTTCTGAAAAAAACACAAAGCTTAATTATGGCTGATTTTACGCGATTTTACTTCTGGCAGACGGTGGTATTCATTCTTATCATTGTCCGGTTCCAGGAAGAGTTCGGTCGGCCTCAGGGTGGGCGGTACAAAAAAAGAACGGTATTTCTCAGCAAATGCCAAAAAATACCGTTCTTTTTGAATTATGCGATTCCCAAAAGCCGGGCAGTGCCGGCTACAATGAAGCAGATGACCATACCCGCCGTCGTAGGCACGGCGACAGAGACTGCAGGCCATTTCCAGCTTTGGGTTTCTTTTTTTATGGTCAGCAGGGTTGTGGAACACGGCCAATGCATTAAAGAGAAAAGCATGGTGCAGACAGCTGTCAGCCAGGTCCAGCCATTGCTGACAAGCAGGCTTTTCAACTGGCTCAGACTGTCGAACTCCACAATATTTCCCGTTGCCATGTAAGCCATAATGATGATCGGAATAACAATTTCATTTGCCGGAAATCCGAGAATAAACGCCAGAAGAATGACGCCGTCAAGCCCCAGCAGATGCGCAAAAGGATCTAAAAAGTTCGCGCAGTGCGCCAAAAGGCTGCTTCCGTCGTATTGCCAGTTTGCCATAATCCAGATGACAAGCCCGGCCGGCGCTGCTATCGAAACGGCCCGGACCAGGACGAACAGGGTGCGGTCGAAAATTGAGCGCACAATCACTTTGCCGATCTGCGGTCTGCGGTAAGGCGGCAGCTCCAATGTAAAAGAGGATGGAACCCCTTTTAGAATCGTCATGGACAGCAGCTTTGAAACCAAAAAAGTCATCACCACGCCCAGTACGATAACACCGGTCAGTAACAGTGTGGAAACAAAGGACTGAAATGGAGCGGCAACTGTTCCTACAAAAAACATGGTGATAATTGCGATCAAAGTAGGGAACCGCCCATTGCATGGAACAAAATTATTGGTGATTGTGGCAATCAGCCGTTCGCGCGGGGAATCAATGATGCGGCAGCCCACGATTCCGGCGGCGTTACAACCAAACCCCATGCACATTGTTAACGCCTGCTTTCCGCAGGCCTGCGCTTTTTTAAAATATTTGTCAAGGTTGAACGCAATCCGGGGCAAATACCCCAGATCCTCCAATAAAGTAAAAAGGGGAAAGAAAATCGCCATGGGCGGCAGCATGACGGAAACGACCCAGGCCAGCACACGGTAAATGCCCATTACCAGTGCTCCGCTGAGCCACCATGGCGCGTTGGCGTTTTCAAGGAGCATCAGCAGGAAGTCCTGAAATCGGAATAATAGAGCGGAGAGTACTTGTGAAGGATAATTTGCCCCTGTAATGGTCAGCCAGAAAATAAGCGCCAGCAAAAGGATCATAACCGGGAATCCGGTCCATTTATTTGTCAGAATCCGATCGATTTTCCTGTCTCTGGCGTTATAATTCTGATTTTCAAAGGACACGGCGTCAGCACAAATGCCTTCGGCAGCAATGACCAGACAGGCGACAATTTTATCCCTCAGTATTTCCCTGGTGATTCCGCAGGCTTCCAGATGCGCCCTCGCTTCACTGAGTTTTGCCGTGATTTCTTCATCCTCTGCAATATTCCATTTCACGTACCGGTTCAGGCTTTCAATCAGGCAGGTGTCATAATCAAGCAGCCTGAGCGCCGTCCAGCGGGCGCTCAGCTTTTTTCCTAATTTTCTGTCCAGGGTGGGTTCAAGAATGGAAACGGCTTCCTCGATAGGTTTGATATATTTGATTTTGATTGGATTAATAAAATTTTCAGTGCGAAGGCCCTGTACTTCTTCCATGAGCTTGTCAAGCGATCTGCCGTTCCTTGCAACTACGCCCACCACAGGGACTCCAAGATCTTTTTGCAGACTGCCGAAATCAATTCGAATATGTTTTTTTTTCGCTTCATCCATCAGATTGACGCATACCACCACATGATCTGTAATTTCGATGGTTTGCAGCACCAAATTCATGTTGCGTTCCAGGCAGGTCGCGTCGCATACCACAACCACCGCATCGGGCTCTCCAAAGCAGATAAAGTCCCTTGCAACCTCTTCCTCGGCGGAATGCGCCATCAGGGAGTATGTACCTGGAATGTCCACCATAATATATCCGGTGCCGTTAAACACGCATCGCCCCTGTGCATTCGTCACAGTTTTTCCGGGCCAGTTTCCGGTGTGTTGATTCATGCCCGTCAATGCGTTGAATACTGTGCTCTTTCCCACATTCGGATTTCCGGCCAGTGCGACAACTCTGTCTTTTGGATCTTTTCTGTCTATGACAAGGCCGCCGTCCATTGAATTTGCGCCCGTCGACTCCATAGTCAATCCCATCCTGAATCATCCTTCCGCGCATATTGTGTTTTGATAAGAACTGTCTCAATATAGTATTGGATAAAGCAATTCTGCAAACGCAAAGCTTTTTGTTTGCGGCTGCAGAATTGAATTGGATCAAGCCATGCTCATGATCACATTCTGACTGTCTTCATTCCTCAGCGCAATTACCGCACCTCGAATCAGAAACGCAATCGGGTCGCCGGCCGGACTTTTTTGCAGGCATTCCACGCTGGTGCCTTCAATCAGGCCGATATCCTGGAGCCTCCTCCGCATGCTTCCTGTGGAGCGCAAATCCTTTACACGCGCCGTCTGACCGACCGCTAAATTGCAGAGAGAGCATATATCTTCCATTTTGGAACCTCCTAATCGGGTGAAATCATATATTGTTTTTTCTTTATATCCTATAATATTTTGATCGTTGATTTTTGTACCACACAAATTGCCATTTTACTGAAGCAAAAGATTGTAAAAGAAGTTAAACTGTGATATAACATAAACTGTATATCAACATGTATAATGTATATTGTAATTACTTTGCTCAAAAATTACGGATCAGCTCAGAGCTTTTGGAAGGACAGAAAAATGGAACAAGGCAGTAAACTGGTTGACCATATACCGACAGCACCATTGAACAGCGCAAAGCCAACGTTTGATGAACTCGAAACCATTACAAACAGTATCCCGGGCGGGGTAGCACAGTTTGCGCGTGACGAGAATCTTACCCTGCTTTATGCAAGCGATGGATTTTACAGGATTTGCGGTTGTTCCCGGGAAGATTTGGCCGGAAAGACTGGCGTGGATCTTCTTCATCAGATCGTTCCTTCCGAAGATGTGGAATATATTTATAAAAGCGCTGAGGAGCAGTTGCAGCTTGGCAGCGAAATCCAACTGGAATATCGGATTACAAAAAAAGGCGGAGGGGTTGCCTGGGTCCGGATGAATGCAGCAAGTTCATTGAACAGCCACGGTGTGGACGTGATTCAATGCATTTTTGTCGATATCACGCGCGAAAAGCTGATGCATCAGGAGCTTCAGCTGGAACAGGAGCGCTACCGGATTATTACGGAGCAGCTCAACGATGTATTTTTCGAATATAATTTTGAAAATGATACAATTTATACATCTTCCAAATGGGAGGAGCTTTTTGGCTATCCTTTGCCATCGGAAAAGTTTTCGTCCGCACTCTATTTTGGGGAAATCATATATGACGACGATAAAGAAGCTTTATCTCAGATTCTGGAACGCGCCCGGGAAGGAACTTCGAGCAGCGAACTGGAAATACGCCTGAGAAAAGCGGGCGGCGGATATATCTGGACTAGTGTGAGCACTACGATCATCTGTGGCGAAGACGGCAACCCGGTGAAAGCAATCGGTAAAATCGCCGATATTGACGAGCGCAAAAGGGAACATGAAAAATTGATTTCCAGCGCGCAGCGCGACCCGCTCACAAGACTGTACAACAAAGTTGCCGTGGAATCCTATATCCGTTCCTGCCTCAGGGCGACGGACGTGACGATTCGTCATGCGCTGATGATTATTGACGTTGATAATTTCAAAGGGGTAAACGACAGTCTCGGCCATCTTTTTGGGGATGCCGTACTTGCCGAAATTTCAACAAAGCTGCGCACTCTTTTTCGGAGCACGGATATCCTTGGCCGTTTCGGCGGTGACGAATTTGTGGTGTTCCTGAAAAATGTAGGTGATAACGATAAAATTGCCCAGAAAGCAAAGGCAGTTTGCGACATTTTTCGCGAAACCTATACCGGGGGAAATCGGGATTACAAAATATCCGGTAGTGTTGGGATTTCGGTCTATCCCGAGCATGGGAAAACTTTTTATGAATTATTTAAAGAAGCGGATATGGCTTTATATGAGGCAAAGGACAGGGGAAAGGATGGGTTTGTGATTTGCGGTGAAAATGGAGAATCGCGCATGGAGAGGGAGCATATCACTTCCGATGACCGGCTTACTCATCGCAGTAAACAGCAGATTATGAAGAATTCACTCGCCATGGACATTTACGAAATGCTGTGTGAAACGAAGGATGTTCATGGAGCCATTCAGTTTATTCTCAGGATAATCGGGCGGGAATTTTATGCTGACCGGGTTTACATATATGAAAACGAGGGCGGCGCTTTTGTCAATACCTATGATTGGCGTACCCAAAAGTCGGAATCTCATAAGGCAGTGAAACCGCCTTATGATAATTTTCTATATGCTCTTTTTGATTTTAAAACGGAGGGCTTTTATTATTGTCCCGATGTCAATGAGTTAACAAATGACAAGGAAATCTTTCGTTCCCTCAGTACGGATGGCGTGACAACGCTTTTCCAGTGCCCGGTTTTTGACAGGGACGATTTGAAGGCTGTTATCGGGTTTGAAGGCGGCGCTCCATGGTCGAAGACCGAACAACAGGTTTTAATGGAAATCAGTAAGATTGTCGGATCATTTTTGATGAAATACCGGTTGCGGAAAGATCTGGAAAGAGAACGGGATTTGCTGCGTTCCATGACCGAAAGCATCGATTTGCGTTCCTATGTGATTGATCCCAAAACATACCGTCTTCTGTATTTAAATTCCGGGATGCAGCGTGCAGCACCGGATGCAGCTGTTGGGGACTTTTGCTACGATGCACTGAAAAAGCAGGAAACTCTGTGTGAAGACTGTCCCGCTGCAGAAATGGTCAGGACGGCCTCGCCCATATGTGCGGATCTTTACGATGCGCGGCGGGATTCATGGTTCAGCGTTTCCGCAACCCCGATTGATTGGGGCGGGAGCACAGCGGCGCTGTTTTGTCAAACGGATGTTACCCGCTTTGTAAAGGCGGGCAGCGATGCTTGGCGGAAAAAATGAAAATTTACAAGTATTGAAAGGGAGTTGGTCAAAGCATGATACGAAACATCGTTATGGATATGGGCTGGGTGCTTGTGGAGTATAAGCCGTCAGAGTATATTCGCCGGTTTCTCAGCGATGAAAATGATATTGCCGTCATGGAAAAAGAAATGTTTCATGCTCCCGAATGGCTTGAAAACGACAGGGGCACCATTGCTCCTGAAAAATTTCTCAGCACGGTCTGTTCCCGTATTCCTGAACGCCTGCATGAGGCGGCAGCACAAATATGGGAGCACTGGTATGAATATATTAAACCGATCACCGATACCAATGCTTTGGCGGTGGATTTGAAGCGAAACGGGTATCGTCTTTATCTTCTTTCCAATGTCAGCAAAAAATATTATGACTTCCGCAAACTGATTCCCGCCCTGCCCTTTTTAGACGGTCAATTTGTGTCCGCCGACGTACATTTTATTAAGCCCGAGGAGGAAATTTACAGGCTGTTCTTTCAGCGCTTTGACTTAAATCC
>JAEWBE010000074.1 GCA_023391275.1 Bacillota bacterium
ATTTATATGCGTGCAAACCCAAACGCTTCAATGGGTCTGTTTTTGACCCATACTTTTTGTCCCCAACGACATTATGTCCTATATCTTTCATATGCACACGAATCTGGTTTTTACGGCCCGTTTTTAGATTAATATTCAGCAAAGAGTATTCTGCCGTTTCATTTATGACTTGATAATCGGTTATGGCCTCCAAACCATCACCGACACGCGGGCTTGAATACACAAGAAATGTTTTTGTCTCTTTAAGCCAAGATTGAATTCTGCCGCATTTTTCTTTTAGTTGTCCTTCGACCACTGCCACATAACCTCGTTCAGACACTAAATCCGCCCAGTTATCCTGTAGAGCCAGCTTCATCCTCTCGTTTTTCGCAACCATCAATACACCGGAAGTATCACGGTCGAGTCGATGTACTGCAAAAATACGATTTCTGGGATCTTTCATCCGCACATAATCCGTCAACAAGTGATATGCTGTAAGTTCCTTTTCTTGATCAGAAGCGATTGACAGCAACCCGGCCGGTTTATTAATTACAATGATTTCACTGTCTTCATATAGAATATCCAATACACTTTTCTGCTTTTTTCCTTCGATGATTGATCGATTGATTTGTATCTTTTGTCCTTTGTGCAGTACTGTATCGTACTGAGTAATTACTGTGCCATCCACCGAAACTTCTCTGTGTGTCAGCAAAGACTTTACATGATTCCTGGATTTATTAGATAACTTGAGCAATAAAAAATCCAACAGCCCACATGACTCAGATACCACAAATTCCAAATCGGGTTTTGAGACAATTTCTCGCTGCCCAAAGATTCGTTTTTGTCTGTTCACAAATTTCTCCTTTTGTCCGATGCTTTCCTTATCCAATTCGCTTCAATTAAAAAGGGGTCTCATTTTCATAATCTTATCTACTTAACACTGGTCTTATACGAAGTTGGATTACTCTAATAGCTTGCGTGATCCTGACATCACCGGAAATTGATAGTCATTAAGAAGCAGGCTTCCTTACAGTTCAATTCCATTCAAAATATCCCGCAGTTTCTTTATTTCCCCGCTAGTCAGTGTAATCCCTTTGCCTAGCTTTTGATGATCTTCAGACCAATCGCGGATATCGTACTTTGGCTCACGTTCATTCCAGCTGACAAGATTTAGCTCTTTTTTCCAGCCCTTAGTGTTTTCGGATAAAGTGCCTAGTTCCTTTGTAATTTCATATTTTATATCTGACAATACTATTCCTCCTTAATAATAGAACCTGGTCGCATGCGCAATTCAGCGGCTTTAATTATACCAATACTGCTTGACCGGTCTTGAGCCATTTTCATAGATGACAAATGTAGCTATTAGCAATCCGCATAAACGCTTGACAGTCTAACGCCCATATCAAAGGCTTGTTCCGATTTCTTCTCGGGCTTCCGTTTATGGCAATTACTTTCATATTAAATCATTTCCTTTTGCATTAATTTTTTGCTGGTCTGCTGTAAATTTTAGAATAGCAGCCAACTTGCGTATTCAGGTACTCCGCAATTGTTTAAAGAAGCAGGTATTTATAAATGGCGTCCAGACATTCCTCAACTATGCTCTCTTTATCACTTGCCTGAGCTGTACCCGTAACCCGTTCATAGGTGGAATCCATAATATCGGTAGTAAGCAAAAGAGCGATCCTCGAATTTTTTACCTTTAAATCATGCATCATCGGCGAACTTTCAATAGACTCCATCATCTGAGTCAATGCTTGTTCCTTGATCAGTTCTCTTTGATGGGCAATCTTAGGATTCTCGTAATTCAACACTTTCAGTTCGGATCTCATTTTGTTGGAATTTCCATAGGTTTTAAGCAGATCCAAAATAAATTCACGAAGCCAGGCTTTTCTGTCTTTTTTATATTCTTCAACTTTATTGAGGGAATCGCCGATTGTTTGAATAAACCTTTCATTTTGTTTTCGATAGACTTCAATCCAAAGCTCGTCTTTGTCCTTGAAATAGAAGTAAAAGCTCCCGATCGAAACATTTGCAGCGGCAGCCAGTTTCTGAACCGATGAATTGTAATATCCGTTTTGACAAAAGTAGTACTCAGCAGCTTCCACGATCCTGTGCTTTGTGTTGGTGCTGCGGGTCTGCTTGAACTTACTGGTAACCCTTTTTTTAGTCATTCCGAAATTTCTCCTTCGAAGTTATTTTACAATGTGTCACCCTCGTTGTCAATTATTTCGAATGGATATTCGAAATAATATTGACAAAATGGAGAAATGGTCTATACTGAATTCGAATCATGATTCGAATTCAGTATAGACCATTTCATTGCAAGGAGAATATAGCAGAATGAATTATCATGTGGAAGCCTGGGATATCCTTCAGCATTTGTTTAAGGTAAAGAAAATCAATGATCATGTTCTTCATTTTGCCGCAGAATTTTCATCGGAACTCAATTTTGTGTGGGTAAAGCAGGCAGTTGATCTTTTGGCAGATGCTTTTCCTCTGATTCGCTGCGGCTTTGAAGAAGCCCATTATCATCGTCCCATCTGGGTAGATAAGGGCCATACGTCGGATGATATGGTGGCTCTCCTAGAGACGGAAGATTCATCTCAGGCTGTTCAAAGGTTCCTTTGTCAGGAGATCGATCTGAGAAAAGGCCCTCAAATCAAAATCGGCATCATAAGAAACGGGAAAAACGATACCATCTGCATTCTGTTCAACCATATGCTATGCGATGCCGCCGGTTTTAAGGAAATCCTTTATACTCTGGGCTCTGCTTATACCAGTTTTGAAAAACAAACAGAAATACAGATTGATTCTCTGATCAGGGACCGAAGCGTTGGACAAATTCTAAAGAAGCATTCCCTGAAGGAACGGATGAAGATTTATCGTTCCAAAAACCAGCTAAATCCTCATGGAAACCAGAAATTCAATTTTGAAGGTGACCTTTCTAATCCTTTTATTGAAATTAAAAAGATTCCCCGGGAACAATTTCTCCTCCTGAACGACTATGCCAAAAGCCATCATGCCAGCATCAACGACATAATGATGGCCGCCTTTCTGCGTGTCCTTTTTCATTCCTTTGGGTATACCGGCCCCTTGCCCTGTGCCATTGACCTGAGAAGGTTCCTTCCGAACCATAGGGCGAGAGGAATCTGCAATTTAATGTCTAATCTCTGCTGCTATATTGGTCCAGACCTCGGAGCTGGCTTTGAAAGTACGCTTCTCAAAGTCAAAAAAGAAATGGACGTTCAAAAAAACGATTTGGGAAGCATCAGAGATGTTGCCTTGTTGGAAAAGCTTTTTGCCTTGTGTCCATACAGGATCGCCTCTACGCTTTTAAAAAAATATTTTTCCAATCCGCCGGTGGCATTTACAAATATCGGTATTTTGGATAAAAACAAACTTGTTTTCGGTAATTCTATAATAAATGACGCTTATATGACGGGCTCGATCAAATACATCCCGAACTTTCAGCTTTCACTCACCACATTTGACGATAAAGCAACGCTCTGTGTCAATTTGTACGGAACGCAGAATGATAGGCAAATTGTCATCGGCTTTTTGAATGATTTCGCGCTTGAATTACAGAATGAGGTGATCAATTCTTTTCAAACATGAGAATAATTTGATTTTTTTTGAAGTGCCATTATTCCGCCTACATGTACTATCTACGTTCCGCTCGATTGGGATTAAGTAAACATTAAGCGACACTCAGAGGATACCCGATTTATCTGAAGATAACCGCTTTTAATATGTAATTTAGAAAATCTATTTTCAAGGATATAATCCACATTGGTTGCTAGGATTTCGAGAACCGCTATACGTTTTTTGACCATCGTTTCTTTTTCAACGCCGATTTGAATTTGATAGTTTTGGCCGGTTAAAAAATGCAGGAAAACAGCGGTGAGGAAATAATGTGCTGTTTCTGCTTCATGTATTCCTTTCGTTCTTTGAGTTGGTAGCTCTCGCCCTTAATATTTACGACGGTGCAGTAATGCAAGAGACGGTCCAAAATTGCGAAAGCGATGGTCACATCGGCGAAAAGTTCCGTCATAACAGCACTTCGTCATACCGGCTCAAATCATGCGGTTGGACAGGAAAGTCAATGGTATGGTCGCCATCCAACAGAGTGTTTTCTGTATCGAAGAACTGCTTGCCGATCAGTCTGCGGTAATGATGGGCATTGACGACCATGTCTTTGTTGCGTACGTACTCCCGCACAATGCTATGCCCGCCCCCGAAGCCCCGCTCCCGAATTTTCTCCAGTATCCGCTTCGCCGGGTATGGCGCTTCCAGCCAGACCTCTATCTGCTCCTTTGTAGGGGGGGCAGTTTCGACGCGCTCAGGCTGTATACCGGCCGCGTCTCGTTC
>JAEWBE010000078.1 GCA_023391275.1 Bacillota bacterium
TTCTGGTGCAGACCGTCAATATTCTGGGTTACTATTGCGGCAAGCCTGCCGGCCTGTTCCAATTCGAAAAGCTTGCGGTGTGCCGCGTTGGGCTCGGCATTCAGGTAAAGCATCTTTTCCCGATAGAAATCAAAGAATTCAGCAGTGTGAGCTTCGTAAAAGCTGTGGCTCAGCATAACTTCGGGCGGATATTTATAATGCTGATGATACAGGCCGTCCACACTGCGGAAATCGGGAATGCCGCTTTCCGTGGAGACCCCAGCGCCCCCGAAAAATACAATCCGGCTGCTGGCGTCAACCATTTCCTGCAGCTGTTCATTTTCACTGTTCATATCGTACCTCCTGTTCTGCCCTTTGGGACAGATAAAGTATTGTATTATTTCATTAGCTTCTTTAAGAGCGAAAGCCGTTCCCCATAAGGCGCGTAGCGGAACGGGATATCCAGCCAGTTAGACTTTTTCAGCACGGACTTTTGATGGGAGAAGGTGTAAAATCCCATTTTCCCGTGATAGCCCCCCATCCCGCTTTCCCCCACGCCGCCGAAGTGCATGTGCGGATTACTCAGGTGAACCACAGTATCGTTCACGCAGCCGCCACCGAACGGCACTTCATTCAGCACACGCAGTTCCCGCTGTGCGTCGGTCGTAAAAAGGTAGAGCGCGAGCGGCTTTGGCCGGGACTTGACAAAATCAAGAGTTTCGGTGAAAGACCTGAACGGCAAAACCGGCAGGATCGGTCCGAAAATCTCCTCCTGCATCACAGGGCTTTCCGGCGACACATCCGTAAGAACAGTCGGTTCGATTTTTCGGCCGGCCTCATCCGCTTTTCCGCCGAACGCAACCGTACCGCCGGATAGAAGCGCGCTGAGGCGGGCAAAATGCTTCTCATTGATGATTTTACAATATTCGTCGTTATCCAGAACATCCTGCCCGTAAAACGACCGGACAGCGGAAGCGTATTCCGTGATAAACTGATCTTTCACGCTTTCGTGAACAAGCGCATAATCGGGCGCGACGCAGGTCTGCCCTGCGTTAATAAGCTTGCCCCACGCAATTCGGCGGGCAGCGAGCGCAATATCAGCGGTTTCATCGATGATACAGGGACTCTTCCCGCCCAGTTCCAGCGTGACGGGCGTGAGGTTCTTCGCCGCCGCCTGCATTACAATCCGGCCGACATGGGAACTTCCCGTAAAAAATATATGGTCATATTTCAGTTCAAGAAGGGCGGTATTTACCTGACTTCCACCCTGAAAAACAGAAATGTATTCCGCGTTAAAATATTGGCCAAGCATTTTTTCAATGGCGGCAGAGGTTGCCGGAGAGTAGCGCGAAGGCTTTATCACCGCGCAGTCACCCGCCGAAATAGCGGCAATCAGCGGCGCAATGGTTAATTGAAGCGGATAGTTCCACGGCGACATAATCAGCACCACGCCGAGCGGCTCGGTGTAAATTGTGCTTTTTGCCGGAAAATGCACCAGCGGCGTCGGTACCCGTTTGGGTTTGGCCCATGCTCGCAGGTTCCTTAGCGTAAAATTGATTTCCTCATGGAGCAGGCCAAGTTCGGCTTCATACCCCTCAAAGGCAGGCTTGCCCAAATCTTCCTGAAGCGCCGCCAAAAGCACGGGTTCAAATTCCGTGAGCGCCTGTTTCAGGCGTTTCAGACAGCTGATTCTGAATGCGAGCGGAAGGGTTGCTCCCGTATTAAAATAACTGCGCTGTTTCCCGATAATCTCTTTCATGGCAGTCTTCCTTTCTGAACACTTCTATCTTAGCGCGGTTTACTGTAATTTTGCAAGGGAATCTTAAAATAAAAGCGCAGAGTACCCCATGCCGATTATTTTGGCCATAAAAACGGGATATTTCGGCAACATCATGCTATGGGCACTGGCAAATGATTTCAGCGGCCAGCCCTAATACTTGTATTTGATTTATTTCTGCAATTACACTATAATAATAGACAGTACATGAAGGAATGGTGGTATAATCATGCAGCAGAAAGCATTGGAAATTATAAACGAAGTAAAAAAGGCCGTCGTGGGCAAGGATACGATTATCGGCAAAGTGATGATGGTAATTTTGGCTCAGGGGCATATTTTGCTTGAAGATATTCCGGGAGTCGGCAAAACCACGCTCGCGCTGGCGTTTTCCAAAGCGGTATCGCTTGATTATAAACGCCTCCAGTTTACTCCCGATGTGATGCCCACAGACGTAACCGGCTTTTCCATGTACAACAAGGCGACCGGCGCGTTGGAGTACAAGCCCGGCGCGGCGCTGTGCAACCTGTTTCTGGCGGATGAAATCAACCGTACTTCAAGCAAAACGCAGTCCGCGCTGCTTGAAGTGATGGAGGAGGGCAGCATTACCGTTGACGGCATAACCCGGCTGACCCCCAAACCATACATTGTAATCGCAACACAGAATCCAATCGGTTCCGCCGGTACCCAAATGCTGCCGGACTCCCAGCTTGACCGTTTCATGGTGCGCCTGACCATGGGTTACCCGGAACTGCGCGACGAAGTGGAAATTTTAAAGCGCAAGCAGGGCATCGACCCGCTTGTAACCGTACACAAGGTAGTGGACGCAAACGATATTATTGCAATGCAGAAGCAGGTGGATTCTGTCTTTATTTCGGATGATGTCTATCATTATATCGCCCGCCTGATCGGCGCGACACGCGAAAACAGCATGATCCGGCTGGGCGCCAGTCCCCGCGGCTCGATTGCGCTGGCTAAAATGGCACAGGCGGCGGCCTACCTTGCCGGCAGGGACTATGTGGTGCCGAAAGATGTGCAGTTCGTTTTTCCGGACGTAATTGAACACAGGATTCTGCTGAATGCACAGGCGAAAATCAGCAATGTAACCGCGGGAAAACTGCTGGCGGCGATTCTGAAGGAAGTTCCTGCGCCTTCCGTTACCAAGCGCTGAGGTGTAAGATGCTCCGATATCGTATTTTCTATATTTTGACCCTTACTGCAACGGTTTTGTTCTATCTTTTCTTTACAGGATACCTGTCATTTTTTATGATGGCGGCGGCAATTCTTTTGCCGTTTGTTTCGTGGGCGCTTACTTTCTTTGGGGTAAGAAAAACCAGCATCCGTATTGAGCCAGAAAGCCCCTACGCCAACAAGGATGAAGAATTTCTGCTTTATATCGTACTGAAAAACGCTTCGATTGTTCCCATTGCGCAGGCGGGGCTGAAATTCTGCTGTGAAAACTCGCTCTGCGGAGAAAAGAGAAACGAGGCGCTTTTTTTATCCGTTGGCTCCGGCCCGGAACAGGCGGCGGAATACCGGATGAAATCGCAGTACTGCGGAAAAATCACGGTGGAGCTTACCCGAGTGAAGTATTATGATTATCTTGGCATTTTTACCATCGTGCAGAAGCCGAAGCTGTACACGGAAATTTTCGTGGCGCCCAAACCGTGCTTTCTTGACGCGCAGATCGACACGGCGGCAAATCCGGACATGGAAAGCAATACTTATTCCAAAGAAAAGCCGGGCAGCGATCCGTCGGAGATTTTTGACATCCGCCCGTTCCGCAGCGGCGACCGGCTGCGCAGCATCCACTGGAAGCTGAGTTCCAAACTGGACGAACTGATGGTGAAAGAATTCAGCCTGCCTACGGACAGTTCCGTTCTCCTGCTGGTTGAGCTGATGGCCGCCGACATGGCGGCGCTCGATACCGTGGTGGAAGCGCTGGCTTCGCTTTCCCGTTTTCTGACGGAAAATCAAATCCACCACTGTGTGGAATGGTACGACAAGGAACACGATCGGTTCGAACAAAACCTGATTGAAAACGACGAAGACCTGGCTGTCCTCCTGAACGCGGTCCTGTCCGCGCGGCAGTACCGGGACGAGCCCTGTGCGCTCGCCTGCCGCAGCAGGCTGGACGGCATTGTGAAAAAATACCCTCATGTAATTTACGTCACCGGGCGACTTACCGATACACTCACCGCCTTTTGCGACGGCCGTACTGACGGAGAAAAAACAACCGTTCTGTATTGCGGGAAAATGGACAGCGGGCAGCAAAAGCAAGCAGATACCCTCAACACCCTGAAAATTGATGTGATAGAAATACCATCCGGTAAAATACAGGAAAGCCTTTCGGGGCTCATGATATAACAACGGGAGAACCTTATGCGCAAGAATCAACGCAAACTGAACAACTCCGGCATTGAACTTGCCGCGCCGCGCCTGACCGGCCGCAAGCCCTCCGCGGCGGCAGGCTTTTGTCTCAGCGCCATCTTGATCCTGCTGGGGGTATTCGGTGCGGCCTGGTGCTTTGTTTCCGCATTTTCGGTGCCGATTCTGTCGTTCACCGCTGTGATCTATTCCCTGATTTTTGTCGTGATACTGGTCACTGTCTGGCACCTGGGCCGCATGCGGTTTTTTCTGCTGCTTACCTTTGCGGCGCTTTATGCCGGCGCAGGGTACTACCTGCGCGCAGAACTGGTGCAGGGTTTTTTGATAACCACCAATCAAATCATGGTTACCTATGCGCGTCATTCGGACTATGTTCTGCCGATTTACGACGTTTCAGCCAAACCGGCAAATTTTTCGATTCTGTGTACTATTTTTGTTGTATACGCCGTATTTCTTGTTACTTTTTTCTTGAGCTGGGCAATTGTCAAAAGGCAGAGCCTTTCGCTTGTCTTCTTCGCAACCCTTCCCTTCCCGCTTGCCGCGCTTGTCTTTAACATTACTCCGAATTTTTATGCAGTTCTGATGCTGATCACCTGCTGGGCTACCTTATTATTCATGCGGCTTGCCGGCGGGAAAGAGCAGATTTCTTTAAAAAGGCGCGGATCATACCGTGCAGTAAATCCGGCGGCCGCGTCCAAAGCGGGGCTGCAGCTTTTGCCCGTGGTGATTCTGTGCTTTGCGCTGATCCTGAGCATATTTCCTCAGCAAACCTATCAGTACTCCGGCAAAGCGGCAGAGCTGAGGGACAAGCTGACCGATACGGTGAGCAACCTTTCCCTTTTCGACGGCGGCCAGGCGCTGGCGGGCAGCACGGACCACGTAAATTTAAAAGGCGCGGATTCGGTGCGTTTTACCGGAAGAACCATGCTGCAGGTACAGGCAACAGAAGAATATCCGACTTATCTGAAAGGCTTTACCGGCAGCGTCTACACAAACACGAGCTGGGAACCCCTGCCGGATTCCGACTACCAGGAAATCAATCGAAAGCTGAACGGCTTGAATGTCCAGAATATGTCAAGTACGCTCTTCAACTTAATCGGTCAAACGCAAGATATGGATCTTGCGCCGTTCGGGATTCATGTAAAGAATGTCGGGGCCAACAAAAAATGCATTTACGCACCTTATAATTTGACAACCACTCCCCAGAATATCACCGGTGTAAAATTTGTGAACGATGAAGTAATTCGCTCCGGCTGGATTTTCGGCACCGGCGATTACAGTCTTTACGCCAACAGTTTTAAGGGCCAACACATCCGTTCCGATATTCCCGATGTTTTCATGAGCCTGGCCGCTAAAATTAAATTTTCAAGCCGAAACAGCCGCAACCAGTTTTCCAGAGCAGCGGCAGGTTATGTGCAAAGCCAACGGAACTTCAACCCGCTTAATGCTGATAATTTAAAGGCATACTACACAAGCACTTTGCCGGATAACGCATTAAACGCTTTCGCGGAGGACGAAAAGAATTTTCTACAGGCGGAACAGGATTACCGGCTGTTTATGTACGACAAATACACGCAGCTGCCACAGGACAGTAAGGAAAAAATTCAGGGGCTGCTCAGGCAAAAGGGTCTGATGGGCGGCGACATCATTCAGGAGGGCGATACGGTACATTCCACCGTAAAAACATATTCCTCCGTGGATGAAATGGTCAATGCCGTGAAAAATTACCTCGCGCGAACGTCTTCCTATACGCTTACCCCGGGCAAGACGCCGCCCGGCCGAAATTTTATCGATTATTTTTTATTTGAAAATCACAAGGGATACTGTGTGCATTTCGCCACCGCGGCAACGGTAATGCTGCGTGCAATGGGAGTGCCCGCGCGCTATGCGGAGGGCTACATTGTCACCGCGGACGATTATAAGAACGCGGTCGGTGGCTGGGCCAACGTGAAAGACAACCGCGCACACGCGTGGGTTGAAGTTTACTATCCCGGCCTGGGCTGGCAGCCGATTGAGATGACACCCGGCTTTAATGTGGCGGCGAATCAGGCGCAGGACGACGAACCCCAGAGCAGTTCATCCGTTTCAAGCGCACCGCCGGAAAGCACCGCGCAGAGCAGCGCTTCCAGCATAGCACAAAGCGCTGCGCCAAGCACGCCGCAAAGTGCAGCCTCCCGCGCAACGGTGCAGCCCCCTTCCAAACGGTCGGATGATGTAAAAGCCGCAATGATGCCGATTCTGCTTACAATAGCCTTTATCGGCCTTAGCTTGGCCGCAGCGGTTCTTAAACGAAGGGTTGCAACCAAACGCCGCAGGAAATTATTCGCGCAGCAGGACGGCAACAAAGCCGCAATCGCAATCTATGACTATATGGTAAAACTGACACGGTTCGGCGGGGAAATCAGCGAAGCTGTGACGGATATCGCGCTGAAAGCCCGTTTCAGCCAGCACACCGTCAGCGCAGAAGAGCTTAAAACAATGCGCGACACTGCCGAACTGCTTGCTCAGCGCAATGTGTTTAACGCATCGACCATAGAAGAAATTTTAATAAAATATGTTTACAATCTGGCCTAGCTGGGCGAACGCGCGACAACTCCAGCAGGCAAAGCTGCCCGCTGTAATTTGCAGCCTGTGAATCGAAACTGAATACTGCAGGGATAAAAATCCATCTGAAACAAAAGCACCGCCGGGAAAACCCGGCGGTGTGTTTTATATGAAAGCTTCCTCTTTCCGAGAAAGCCAATGGACAGGGCAAAGCAGGACCAAATCGGGTTTGACCCACGTTCCATTCACGTGCGGAAAAGTGTAATCAGGAAAATTTATTTTGTCATAAGGCTGCAGATCTGATTGGAAAACGCAACCGGATCATCGATTGCAACTCCTTCGATTAACAATGCCTGTGAATACAGCATGGATGCATACTGCTTTAAGGTCTCCTGATCATTTGCATACAGATCGCAGAGCTTCTGGAAAACCGGATGGTTCGTGTTGATTTCCAGCACACGCTGCGCGGTTACTTTCTCCGAAGCCGGCATTGCGTTAAGCACCTTTTCCATTTCCATTGAAATCGCGCCGTCAGTAGAAAGGCACACGGGGTGAGTTTTGAGTTTTTGTGACAGGATTACCTGCTTTACCTTTCCGTCAAGCGCATCTTTCATAAAGTTGAGCAGATCCTTGTTTTCCTCAACTTTTTTTGCCGCTTCCTTCTTCTCTTCTTCAGTCTCCAGACCGAGGTCGTCGGCGGAAACGGACTTAAACTCTTTCTCGTCATATTTCATCAGCATGCGGATTGCGAATTCATCCACATCATCCGTTAAATAAAGAATCTCATAGCCTTTATCCTTCAGCGCTTCGGTCTGCGGAAGCTGTTCAATTCGCGCAATACTTTCACCGCAGGCGTAATAGATAAATTTTTGCTCCTCTTTCATGCGGGAAACGTATTCCTTCAGCGTAACAACTTTCTTTTCACTTGAGGAATAGAACAGCAGCAGATCCTGCAATACATCCTTGTGCATGCCATAGTCCTGATAGATGCCGTATTTTAATTGCAGGCCGAAATTCTTAAAGAATTCCTCGTATTTTTCACGCTCGTTCGCAAGCATACTTTCCAGTTCCGATTTGATTTTCTTTTCGAGGCGGGTCGCAATCATCTTGAGCTGGCGGTCATGCTGGAGCATTTCACGGGAAATATTCAGCGACAGATCCTGGGAATCCACCAGGCCGCGCACAAAGCTGAAATAATCAGGCAGCAGGTCGGCGCACTTGTCCATGATCATTACGCCGTTGGAATAAAGCTGAAGGCCTTTTTCATAGTCGCGGGTATAAAAGTTGAACGGCGCTTTTGCGGGGATAAAAAGCAGTGCTTTGTAGGTAGCGGTTCCTTCGGTGCTGGAATGGATTACTTTTGCCGGATCGGTGTAATCCATAAATTTATCCTTATAGAACTGGTTGTACTCTTCTTCCGTTATTTCATTTTTATTCTTGCGCCAGATTGGCACCATGCTGTTAAGGGTTTCATTTTCCGTGTAGCTTTCATATTCATCCTTGCTGCCTTCCTTTAAGCGGCTTTTTTCAATATCCATCTTAATGGGGTAGCGTATATAATCGGAATACTTTTTCACAATTCGCTGAATCGTGTAAGTTTCCAAATACTCATCGTAATTGTTTTCCTCGGTATTCGGTTTGATTTTTAAAATAATAGTGGTGCCGTGGCCTTCTCTTTCACCGGGCTCAATCGTATAGCCCTCCGCGCCCTCGCTCTCCCACCGGTAAGCTTCCTCGCTTCCGTACGCCCTGCTGACTACGGTCACGCGCTCACTAACCATGAAAGCCGAGTAAAAGCCCACGCCGAACTGGCCGATAATCTCGATATCCTCTTTCTGCTCATTATCCTTCTTGAAGTTAAAGGAACCGCTGTTCGCAATGGTGCCCAGATTATTTTCCAGTTCTTCCTTTGTCATGCCGCAGCCGTTGTCGGTAATGGTAACAGTGCGGTTTTCCTTGTCCAATTGAATGGCGATGGAAAAATCATCCCGGTTCAATCCGGTGCCTCCGCTGCTCAGTGCCTTGTAATAAAGCTTGTCAATCGCGTCGCTCGCATTGGAAATCAGCTCGCGCAGAAAAATCTCACGGTGCGTGTAAATGGAATTAATCATTAAGTCCAAAAGACGTTTGGACTCTGCTTTAAACTGTTTCACTGCCATATTATTTACCTCTGTCCATATTTTTTAGCACTCCTATCCTTTAAGTGCTAAAATTATTCTAATACAATTGTCAGGAAATTTCAAGTAGATGAATTGTTAATTTTTTATTGCGAAAAACAAAAACGCCGCGGAATTCTGCCTGCGGCGCTTTTGCTAAATCTGTTTACTCGGCTGAGCTGGCCTTAAATCCTTTAAAAAAGCAAACAGCTGAATCCAGAACATTGGCGAAAACAACGATTGCAATGAACAGACGCCCAATATTATTCCACAACGCATAAAAATCAAAGCCGTCAGGCAACGCGATCTGATTGGAACTCAATGACTGCAATAAGTCCGGGTTCCATATTGCCCCGTTGGAAAAAACAGCCACAGTGAGACATACCGTCAACAAATCGGCTGTTAAAACAATCACGGCAAGCCGAATGGAATATTTTCCGAACCCTAGCCTGAATACCTCTTTTGCAATCCCTACGGCAAAGCAAAGATTAAGAATCGGCAGCATTGTTTTCAGTACCTGCAGATCAAATATCGGAACAGAAGAGAATCCGTTCGCCGTACTGTAAACACCCATCAACTGAGGTGCAAAGTTAAATAGAATGATAACGAGAATGGTAAAAACAATGCCCGCAATCGGGTCGCTTCTGGAAATAACCGCCTGCCCCGACGGAATTTTCGGTAAATCCGCAGGGTTCCATTGATCTGGCTCAGCCGTTTTATCCGGCCTTTTTTCCGAATTATACTCAATGCATGCAAAAATCAGGGTCACCCAGGTGAAGCCCTGAAACAAAGCGGACAGAACGGATGCAAAATAGTGTGTTAAGGTCAATGAATAATCCGTACCCGCGACCAACGCGATATCCAGAAAGCTTGCCACCGTAATCCCGAAAAACACACATGGTAAAACAATTTTTAAGAGTGCCGTATACTGTTCAAAATAGGAAGGGCCAATCAAATAACGTTTTTGATCACGGTATTGATTCGCGATTTTTTTCGGCTCTCCCAGTTTGATAAGCACCTTTTCCAAGTCCTTTTGAGTCGGTGAACCACCCGCCTGCGTTTCAAGCATATCATCAATCAGGCCGTGCAGTTCCCGGCTGATATCTTCCTTTTGGTGCCGCGGTAGCCGCCGTGTGACATCATAGATATAACGCTCCGCTGTTTCCTCCAGACTATCGCAATTCATGTTACTCCCCCTTCTCCCCCTGCAGCAAGCTTTCCATACTGGCTGTTATACTGCTCCACTGACCGCAAAGTTCCCTGTAAACCTGCAACCCAAAATCAGTCATCACATAGTACTTGCGCGGCTTTGTTCCCGTTGTTTCCCACTCGCTTTTTAAAATTTCCTGTTTTTCCAAACGCCGCAGTAATGGGTACAGGGTGCCCGCATCCACCGGAACACCTTTTTCCTCCAGCACCTGCACCAGCATATAGCCGTATTTCGGCTGTTTTAGCTGGCTGAGGGCAAACAGAACAATCGTTCCGCGGCGGAGTTCCAGAGTTAAACTTTCAATTATTGCCTGCACTTCCGACATTCTCTTCCCCTCCTGTTTTTATTATACTGTACACCACACACTATTGTCAATATAATAATAAAATAATTTTTTTAATATTATATATACCTGATCAATTCAGAGATACAAAAAACGCCGCAGGAAAGTTCCTGCGGCACAAACGGAAATTAATACAAATTTTTGAGGAATCGGCACACTTTTACTCCGCCGGGACATAATCGTGATCGACCGTAATCACAGAATGATAGGTCGGATCAAGCTGATAAATTGCCTGCGCAATCGAATTGGCCAGGTCCTTATCACTGATTTTGAAATCGAAAGAGACGCACACGTCGAAAATCAGATTTGAGTGTGTAGTACCCCAAACCACACGGAAATCATGCATTGTGATTTCCGGGGAAATTTTACGGATAATCTCTTCCACCCGTTCTTTCAGCTCATTGGTGCGCGCGTCGCCGGTGACAATCGGGTCAAGATGAATCACCAGATGAATTCCTTCTTCGTTCAGAAAATCCCGTTCAATGTTATCAATGATGTCATGGCTCACCATAATATCCTGCGCGGCGGAAACCTCGCAGTGCACGGATGCAAAACAGCGCTCGGGACCGTAATTGTGAACGTTCAGGTCATGAATTCCCAAAATGCCGCTGTAACTCATAATCTTTTGATAAATTCCATCGACCATTTCCCTGGAAGGAGCCATGCCCAAAAGCGGATTACTGGTGGCAATAATCAGCTTTACACCGGAGATCATGATAAAAACAGCAACGGCTATGCCCATATAGCCGTCAAGGTTGAACCCGGTTAATTTTGTAATAACGGTGCCGATCAGAATTGCGCCGGTCGCAAAAACATCGTTCCTGCTGTCCGCAGCGGTCGCGGCAATCGTTGTGGAGCCGATGGCGCCGCCTACTTTTTTATAGAACATGCTTTGCCAAATCTTAAGCAGAATTGCAATGATCAGTACAACAATTGTGACCATGCTGAATTCAACATTCTGCGGATTTAAGATTTTGTCAAACGAGCTTTTCACCAGCTGAAAACCAAGCATCAAAATGGAAAATGAAATAATCAAACCGGAAAGATATTCTATGCGTGCATGACCATAGGGATGCTCCGCGTCGGCGGGCTTCCCCGCCATTTTAAACCCCACTAAAGTCACAATGGAGGAAGCGGAGTCGGAGAGGTTGTTGACCGCATCCGCCATAATGGCAATACTGTGAAACAGCAGGCCGGTAATAAGTTTAATTACAAACAATAAGACATTTGTCGTAATGCCGACCACGCCCGAAAACTTTCCGTAGCGCCCGCGCACCTGAACATCGCTGGTGTTTTTAAAGTCTTTTACAAAAATACGGATTAAAAAATTTGTCATGGTTACACCTCAAAGAGGCTGCCTCCCCGGCAGTCGATCGCTACAAACAGCGGAAAATTTTCGACTTGCAGCTGCTTCACCGATTCGCAGCCGAGGTCCTCAAAAGCAATTACTTTCAATGAACGCACACATTTTGCGGCAAGCGCCCCGGCGCCGCCGATTGCGCAGAGGTAAACCGCGCTGTTCCGACGGATGGCGTCAATCACTTCGAGGGAACGTCCCCCTTTTCCAACCATGCATTTTAGTCCAAGATCAAGCAGACGGGGCGCAAACACATCCATGCGGGAAGAAGTGGTTGGGCCGCAGGAACCAATCGGCAAATTTGCCGGAGTCGGAGTCGGCCCTGCGTAATAAATCGTCGCGCCGTTCAGTTCAAAGGGAAGTGTTTCCCCCCTGTCGAGCATTTCAAACAGCCGTTTATGTGCCGCGTCCCGAGCGGTGTAAATAGTGCCGCTTAAAAGAATTTTATCGCCCGCCCGCAGTATTTTGGCCGCTTCGGCCATCTCTTGTGCTTCCACCCGAAGTCTGTCCATGCTAACCTCCAAATTATCAGAATAGGGAACTGCCATGGCAGTTCCCTATCAATTTACTTATTTATAATATACCACATAATGAGCGATGAATCAAAACATATTTTTCTTATGAAGGATAAAATACGCAATTCCCATGCTGACAAGCGAAATAACTACCGGGAACCAAAAGCTTGGGAACGGCAATCCGGTAACATTCATTCCATAAATTCCCGTGATAACGGTTGGAATGGAAATCAGCAGTGTAATGGAAGCCAGCACTTTCATGACGACATTCAGATTATTTGAAATAACCGAGGCAAAAGCATCCATGGTGCCGGAAAGAATGTTCAGGTAAATGTTTGACATTTCAATTGCCTGCTTTACTTCAATCAGCACATCCTCAAGAAGGTCCTGATCTTCTTCATAAAGCTTAATGACACGGCCGCGCATAATCTTTTCAATGGTAATTTCATTGCCCTTAAGGGAGGAGGAAAAATACACCAGCGACTTTTCAATATCCAAAAGCTGAATCAGCTCGGAGTTTTTCATGGATTTTTGAAGTTCTTTTTCAACAAAATTGCTGATTTTATCAATTTGCTTCAGGTATTGCAGGTACTTCGAAGCAATCCGAAGCATTAAATGCAAAATAAAGCGCGTTTTCAGATTGGTCTGAACACCTTTTACGACATCCTCCGAAAACTCGTTAATCACCGCGTTTTCCTTGGTGGCAACCGTAATTACATTTTTCTCAGTCAAAATAATGCCAAGCGGCGTCGTGGTATACGTAATATTCTTGCCTGATTTTTCGACCATGGGGATATCGATAATTACAAGTGTGCTGTTATCTTCACTGTCAATATGGGAGGATTCCTCTTCATCCATCGCCGCGCGGAAAAAATCAGGTTCAATTTCAAAGTCAGCAATCAGGCTGTTAATCTCTTCGTCGTCCGGGGCAACGCAGTTAATCCAGCACCCGGGTTCACAGGCGGGAATTTTCGAGATGTGACCTTCTATAGTCTTGTAATAGGATAGCATTGCGCTCATCTCCTTTATGAAATTTGTAGAAGTATCGACTCAAAGGGTCAGGGTTCACAATGCCACCTCCAATATGATGAATTATCAATCATTTCAATTCTTCCGAATGTTATTATACCACAATATCATGAGATTACAAGAGCAAGAGGGGTGATTTGAGCAATATTTCTTGAAATTCGTCCTAAAATGCGCTACAAAGGCTTTTTTGCGCGAATTAGGACAATTCTGCCGGATAAAATTGGCCAACTGCATGTAAATTCAGTCTACCGCGCTTGTCGTAACGGGCATTAAAAAAGGCGGATGCCTGCGCATCCGCCTGAGGGCAAACAAAATTATTTTCGATTAAAGATAGACATAATATCTGTAAAATCCTCGTCATCAATGGGATTTGCCCTGGCGGATTCTTTCGGCATTTCCTTCTTTTCCGTCTTTGTTGATTTTGTCACAAACCCGGGCTGATCAGTGGAGGAAAATCCTGTGGCAATAACGGTAACGCTCATCTCATCGTCCATGTTTTCATCAAACGCGGCACCCCAGATAATATTCGCTTCCTCGTGCGCCTGTGCGGCAATCATGGAAGAAGCCGTTTCAATTTCATCCAGACCGATATCCGGCGACGAAGTGATATTAATAATAACACCCTTGGCGCCGTTGATCGCGGTTTCAAGCAGCGGGCTGGAAATCGCCATATTTGCGGCGGCTTCCGCTTTATCCTTACCGGAAGCTCGTCCCACGCCCATGTGTGCGTAACCCGCATCCTTCATAACGGCGGTAACGTCTGCAAAATCCAGATTCACAAGACCGGGCAGTTTAATCAGGTCGGAAATACTTTGCACACCCTGGCGAAGTACATCGTCAGCAATGGAGAATGCATTAATCAGCGTAATGCGCTGTTCGCTGACCAGTTTTAAACGCTCATTGGGGATGACAACAAGGGAGTCAACATGCTCACGCAGCGCGGCAATTCCGCTTTCGGCCTGCTCCATACGGCGGCGGCCTTCGAAATCAAAAGGTTTTGTTACGATACCAACGGTCAGCACACCCATATCACGCGCGATTTCCGCCACAATCGGCGCCGCGCCGGTACCCGTTCCGCCACCCATGCCCGCTGTAATAAACACCATATCGCTGCCCCGGATAGCGGCGGCAATTGCTTCGCGGCTTTCATCAGCGGCTTTTTGGCCCATTTCCGGCTTGGAACCCGCGCCTTTTCCATGGGTCACTTTTTCACCGATCTGAATTTTCTGTGTGGCTTTGGAACGATAAAGCGCCTGTTTATCAGTATTTACGCTGATAAATTCAACGCCCTGCACACCCATTGTAACCATGCGGTCAATTGCATTTCCGCCGCCGCCGCCAACACCAATCACTTTTATCTGCACGATATTGTCAAAGTCGTTATCAATTTCGAAAGGCATGTGCTGCATCCCCCTTAAATATATCCATAGATTTTAAAATTCGTTTATTTTTTACCAATATTAATAATCTAACACGTTTTTGGCATTATTTCAATAAATATTTTATTAGTCTAGTATAGTATAAACAACGGAATTTAATATTCATTTATAGCATTATTTACTGCTATTTTGCGCGGGCTGACTGGAAGCCGCAGAGGCTGTTGTGTAGTCGGGGTCAAAATACGCATGTTCATTCTCAGCCGCAACAGAAAGGTTCAAAACACCCTTTTCCGTGTCCTTGATTTTTCCTGCATCCAGAATGCTTTTTCCGAACCGAAGCTTTTTATCCAGGTCGGACGCGAGGCCAAGGTTCATCGTAATGCGCCTGTCATACACAATCTGTAATTTATAGGTCAGACTAAAATCAAGTTCCGTTACTTTTTTCAGCTGGCTGCTGGTAATTGCGGCGGTCAGATTCTGAAATGTTGCCTGCTGTGCCGCGTCCGCGTAGACAATTTTTTCACCGACCTCCGCCTTTGAAAGCTTCAGCCCTTTGATTACAGGGCAGTTTTCCGGTATTTTTTCGGCAAGCTCCAGCACTTTTCCTGAGGGGCTGATTATGGCATACTTCCCGTTATAGGCCAGAGCGCCGGAAACAGGCTCTTCCCCGACGGAAATAATGATTTTTGCGGGCAAACGCCGGCTTACCGTTACCGTTCCGATATACGGGAGTTTCTGCCGTATCTTCGCCCCCGCTTCTCCGGTTTTTGTCAGAAACAGGTTCTCCCCTTTTTGAATGCCTCCGGCCTGAATAATTTCCTGCACAGAATAACGGGAAGTTCCGGTAACCTGAATCGTATCAATTTTGAACAATACCGTTAAGGAAAGTGCAATCGACGCGGTAATAACGGCCACAAAAGTCAAAAAGTAAAATACAAGAAGCGTGCGCTGCCTTCGCCGTTTTCTGGCATTCGCCCGGCTCTGGGGAGTTGCATATCTTGCGGTTCTGTTCTCCCCGCTGCGGGCTTGCTGCGCGAAGACCGGCCGATATTCCCCGCTGCTCTTATCATATATGCGGGGAGTCCTATCTTCTTTGCTTTTTTGGTTCCTTGTCATCCGCATTCCTCCGATTGCCGTTTCGGACTAAATTCTTTTCACATCCGCTCCAAGCTGGGTAAGGCTTTTCTCAATGCTTTCATATCCGCGGTCCAGATGTTTCAGACCGGTAATCTGCGTTATCCCCTGTGCTGCAAGACCCGCCACCACCAGAGCTGCTCCGCCGCGCAAATCCGCGGCCTCCACCGGAGCCCCCGAAAGCCGGCTGACTCCCTCCACCACCGCGACGCGTCCTTCCACTTTGATGTTGGCGCCCAGCCTCATCAGCTCACCGACATGCTTATATCGGCTTTCAAATATATTTTCCACAAAAATACTGGTTCCGTCCGCAAGGGTTGTCATCGCCATGACGGGCGCCTGTGCGTCGGTTGGAAACCCCGGATACGGCATGGTTCTTACGCTCTTAATTCTGGAAAGCCGTTTGGGCGCGATGATTCTGATTTTTTGATCCAGTATATCAATCTGACAGCCGCTTTCTTCAAAGGAAGGAAGTACCGGGGCCAGATGTTCCGGAATCACATGATTAATAATCAGCGTACTGCCGGTAATCGCCGCCGCCGTAAGATAAGTAGCCGCCGCAATACGGTCGGGAATCACTTCATGTTCACAGCCGGAAAGATGCTTTACTCCCTCGATCATTATAGTGCTCTCGCCCGCGCCATGAATTCTTGCGCCGCAGGAATTTAAAAAATCCGCCAGATCCCATATTTCCGGCTCACGTGCCGCATTTGTTATGATAGTGGTACCCTGTGCGCGCGCCGCCGCGATAATAATATTCTCCGTAGCGCCCACACTTGGGAACGAAAGATTGATGCAGGCGGACTGAATGCCGTTCGGCAGGCTGCATTCCAGGCATCCGTGATCTTCATTGATTATAACGCCCATCTTCCTGAGTGCGGATAAATGAAGATCAATCGGCCGTGGGCCAAGTTCACAGCCCCCGGGGAATGAAAGCTCCGCTCTTCCCATGCTGCTGATAATTGCGCCCAAAAAAATAATAGATGAGCGCATTTCCCGCATCAGGTTGTCGGGAATACTGTATTGATCTGCGCCCTGCGGATCGATTGTAACATCGTTTCCCGAACGCACTGCCCTGCACCCCAGATGGCGCAGGATGTTGAGTGACGTGTCCACATCCGATAGATTTGGACAGTTATGTAGCACGCATTGTCCTTCACATAGAAGGGTAGCAGCCATTAGCGGCAAGGTGCTGTTTTTCGCACCGTGGATTGCAATTTCACCTTCTAATTTATTTGGCCCGTGTATTAAAAGTTCTGACATAGCAACACCCCCACATTTTCTAATCATATACTATGCGGTGTTTAGTGCTGCTGTGATTGCTTTCATTTCGCGTCCGCCAATACCGATTTCAGAATCCTGTATATTCTTTCATTGGCGTCCCGAATTGCCATCTTTTTTGCATTTTCAGCAAGTGTTGCAATAGTCCCCGGTTTTTCAAACAGTTCCTCGACTTTTCTGCACAGTGCCGCGCCGGAAAGATCTTTTTCTTCCATTATTACTGCGGCATTGCGGTTAACCAGCGCCATGGCGTTATGATATTGATGATTTTCCGCCACATTTGGCGATGGAATCAGGATGGAAGCCTTGCCCTGTGCCTGCAATTCGCTTAAAGTAATCGCGCCGGCGCGGCAGATGACCAAATCGGCCGCAGCAAGACATTCCGGCATGTCATTAATATATTCCCTGATATCGATATTGTGATTACCGGCGGCATGGAAGCCCTTCTCTTTCAGCAGGTCGGGAAGCCATTTTCCCCACTGCCCATATCCATGAATATGCTGGAAACGGCCTGTCCCGGCGCTTTGCACCAACAAATCCGCCACGGCTTCGTTGATTTTGCGCGCACCGAGGCTCCCGCCAAAGGACAAAATCAACGGCCTTTCATCAAGCCCGAGCGCCTTACGGGCTGCGGTGCGCTCCGCACGCAGTACCGCCGGACGAATGGGATTACCGGTTAAAACACATTTTGCAGAGGGAGCAAGGTATTTTTGTGCGTCCGCAACAGCAAGCATCGTCTTGTCCGCGCGCTTGGACAGCATTTTGTTTGTGACCCCCGGGAACGCATTCTGCTCATGAATCACCGAGGGGATTCCCATCTTGATTGCTTCCCTGATAACAGGCCCCGCAACATAGCCGCCCGTCCCCACACAAATGTCGGGATGAAATTCCTGAATGAGTCTGTGCGCTTCCCGGCTGGAAGTAAAAACATGCACCACAGTTTTCACGTTTTTTCTGATATTCTTCCAGCTCAGTTTACGCTGGAAACCGGAAAT
>JAEWBE010000138.1 GCA_023391275.1 Bacillota bacterium
GGGACTGCCCTTTTGCGTACCGCGCCGCATTTTTACCTATTTTCCGGTATAATTCCAGCGTAATCAGCGGCGCCTGGGGAAACAGTTCCAAGTTGGAAAGCGGGAACAGATCTTTCTGATGGATTACCGTCGTTCCTTTGGACTGAATCCCGATTCCGATTCCCGAACCGCTGAATCCGGCGGCGCGGCGCGCGATAAAGGAAACGTCGGAAATATCCACCACCTTGATAAACCTTGGCTTAAGGCCCTCCTCCTCGATTCCTGCCGCAAGTTCACGCAGGACCTCGGAATGGGGAATGCCGCAGATTGTTTTGGTCTGAGCCGTGCCAAACGCGGGGGCAAGACCAATGACAACCTCATCCGGATAAGCGCCGACCTTCGCCTCGCCCACCTCGGTAATGGTAAAGCCCGGGTCCGGTGAAGAACTTACCGCAGGAACGGCCTTCGGCGCCGTACCGCGCTGAGCCAGAGCCTCGATGACTTTTCGCGTTACCTCGGCGACCAGCTTTTCATCGTATGCCATGTTTCCTCACCCTCCTTAAAAGTCTTTGGGGTCAAACGCCTGGGGAATATTCTTGATATCCTCCCAAATCTTACCCTCAACGCGGTATCCGGTTCCCGGCCCCTGATAAATATTTTTATCGTTGATGGAGCTATGAACGTTAAAATTGCGATCCAAAATTGCGGCGGTCTGAAGATAATCCCCCGACACGCGCTGCTTGAGCATTTCAAGAATAGAAACCGCAATATCCTTATGACCGGTCTGTGCAAGCACCCGAACGATATCGAGCCCGTTCACTTCGCCGTCAAGAATTCGCTTTGCGGCCTTCAGGTCTTCGTCCACCTTGCGTTTTGCCGTAATATCGCGGCTGCCGTGGGCGAAAACGCACTGTTCCACCTGTTCATCCGTAACGGGCTCAAAGCCAAGCCGGTCAAACAGGGACTGCATTGCCCGCGCGGCCTTGTAGCGGACTTCAATCGTTTCCTGCTCCGTTACCGGTTTTAAACCGCCGTCCACTTTCAGGTCACGCTGCAAAACATTGTAATCGTCAAAGTCGTCGGCATCGAAATTAGAACCAGCAAACATATTATCGTAATTGGGGGTGCAGCTGTAACCGGAAAAAATAAAATCGGTTCCCGGCAGCATCTGCATCAGCATTCTCGCGGTGCGCCTGATATCGGAATGAGAAAATGTCTGGTCGTTGCTCGAAGCACATTCCAGACCAAGCATTGCGGCAATCAGATTTTCGGACAGAACCGCCCGGATTCCGGAAGGAACCGAACTTGCAAGGCCAATACAGCTGACTGAACCGTTTTGTGTTCCCTGAACCCCGGCGCCTTTGATAATCAGCAGGCAGCGGGCTTCCAGATAAAGCATGGACTTCTTTTCCGCGTTGCCCATCAGGGCTTCAGAGGCGGTTCCGGAGGTACATCTTACTTTTATCCCTCTGGAAGCATAAGCCGACGCGAGGAACGCTTTGGAATACGGCGTATCGTCGCCGTCCACAAATACCTTTTCTGTGCCGTAAACCGAAAGAGTTTCCGCATAAGTCGTAATGCCGAGCATTCCCAGCATCAGTTCGGTCGCTTCTTCCACAGCACACTGGGAAAGTACGCCCGGGCGGCCGCACTGTGAACCCACCAGCAGCCCCACCGCGCACAGCGGCGCATATCTGGCGACGCCGACCGTGGTTTCCGTTTCTGCAAAGCCCCGAAGCGCGGCTTCAGCGGCATCACAGGCAATCTGGATTGGGTTATCGTCTTTATTCGTTACGTGTGTCTGATTCGCGGGAAACAGGCGCTCCCTTACTTTTTGCATCGCCATCATCATCTCAACCACATTGAGATGGCTCATCACTTCGCAGAGCTTTGCCGGTGTCATGCCGCCCGCAAGGCGGGAAATTTCCTGTTTACTTACGGAAATATCCACAAGCATCCGGGCAAATTTTACGGAATCAACCGCCATTGCTTCCTCTGCAACCGAAAGATCGATTGCGTGGTCGGCAATAAACGTATCCTCAAAGTCAAAATCCTCCCGGCTCTTCTGATCCATCTCCACAATAACATGATTTTCAATTCTGATGGACGGTTTTGGATCATAAGGGGAGTCCATCGCCACAAACCCAATTTCAGGGCATTCCTTTACAAAACAGTCCTTGTTGATCGGGCGGTCGGCCAGGACTTGAAACCGTTTGCTTTGTGGCATATCGCATCGATCCTTTCACTTCCGGTTGCCCGAAAGATTCGTGAATATCATTACTTATTAATTTCAGCAAGGACTCTCTTCGTAATCTCACTGATTAAATCCGCATTGGAAGAAGGAGCCGCCGCTGTCTTCTGGCAGGAAGATTTCTGTGCGTCAGACAGGCAATGGCAGTTGTTTGTGCCCCTGTTTTCACATCTGCTGCAGCCCGGATGTCTGCCCGGCAGGCCCATGCTCTTTCTAACCTGAAGAAGCTTTTCAATCTGCTCACAGGTGAATTCCTGACCGCCGCCGAGTTGATTGGCATAATAACTGACTTTTGCGAAAAATTCAAGGGATTCCATCTTAAAGTACGCAGCCAGTAAAGTCGGGCCCATGGACAACGCGCCGTGATTTTGAAGAAGTACGGCATCGTGAGTCTGAATTTCCTCGGAAATCGCGTCCGGAATTTCCATAGTGGAAGGCGTGCCGTACTTGGTAAGCGGAACAGTACCGAGGGAAATAACCGCTTCCGGCATAATGTAGGAATCAAGACCAAGACCCGCCACCGCATGGGCAGTTGCAATTGGGGGATGAGCATGCACAACCGCATTCACATCCGGGCGATCCTTATACACTCTGAGGTGCATTTTAAATTCGGATGACGGCTTATACTTTGCGTTCGGCTCAAGCATATTGCCCTTCCCGTCCACCTTCAGGATCATGTCCGGAGTCATGAACCCCTTGGATACGCCTGTCGGAGTGCAATAGTACTCGTTTTCGTTTATTTTAACGGAAAAGTTGCCATCGTTTGCTGCGACAAATCCGTTCTGATAAATCCTGCGGCCTATCTCGCACAATTCTTTTTTAATCTCGTAAGCTGATGCCATAATGATTTCTCCTTTTCAAATTTGTTTTTCGGTATTGATTTTATTCCGATTTATTGTTATCATCTTATCAGAAATGAACAAAATTAGCTAGATTTGGCGTTACAATTGATAATTCAGCGTCAATATTTTGAGAAATAGTCAAAAATAATCATGTTTAATCAAAATAGGGAGGATTTTCCATGCTGGCCTATGAACGCAAACAACAAATCCTTGAGCTGATGCGAACAAACAACAGAGTTGTCACGGTTGACCAGCTTTGCGGCAGTATCTTTGCAAGCGGAGCAACCATTCGCAGAGATCTCAAGGATTTGGAGGAAAGCAAACTGATTCACCGCACCCACGGCGGCGCGGTTCTGGTGGAAGGGAGTACAAGCGAAGACCCGCTTGCATTTCGCGAAACACAGAATTCCATGAAAAAACAGGTTATCGCCGACCATGCATTGCGTCATATCCGCGACGGAATGACCATTTTTCTGGATTCAAGCAGTACTGTGAACATCCTTGCAAAAAGCCTTGGCAACTTTAATAATTTAAAAGTGATCACCAACGGGCTCAAAACCGCGATGCTGCTTTCCGATACAAAAAATGTTACGCTCATGTGCACCGGCGGTTCCCTGCGTGAAAATTCAAAATCCCTTGTCGGGCTTGCAGCCAAGGATTTTATCAGCCGGTATAACGCGGATATTGCGTTTATGTCGTGCCGCGGCTTCAGCGTGGAAAACGGCGTGTCGGAAGCAAGCGAAGATGAATACTACGTAAAAATGCAATACCTTGCAAACTGCAAAAAGGCAATCCTAATGTGCGATACCTCAAAAATGAATTTGGACTTTTTATGCAAACTTGCGCCCCTGAGTGAGTTTTACGAGGTTATTACGGAGAAAAAAGAGGTAAACGACCTGTGTAACCAGTACACCCACCTGCACAGGCGGCCGGGTGAAGAATAAACCGGCTACTCTGTAACCACGCCTTTTCTAAGAATCACATTCGCGTACAGCGCCATTTCGGAAGTTGTTACAATGGCATATGCCTTTCTTGCTCTTTCATAAAAGGCAAAACGCTCCACATATTCGATTTTATTATTTACCGGCTCATACTTTTGAATAATTTTCCTGTACTCCTCCCAAATGACCGGCACATAAGGGTCCCCGGGAACCACCTCCATCAGTGAAATCTGGTTTTTGCTGTAGGAATCGAGTGGCATCAGCTTTAAAACGGCTTCCAGTACCGCGGGAACGCCGTTCCCGTCGCACCGCACCAGCCTTTGCGCATTGGCCGCGCCCGGAAAATTGCCGTCTGAAATCACAATTTCATCCCCATGGCCCATTTCCATTAATATTTTGAGTAATTCCGGCTGAATAATACTTGGTATTCCCTTTAACATTGTAATTTTCCTCCTAATTTTAAAAAGATTTAAGATAACAGATTACCCACCGGCACGCCGGTGGGTAATCTTATTTGTGCGTTTGTGCGGCGGCGAATCGCTTATTTATAAAGCGGGCCGTATTCTTTACAGGCCCTGTAATCGGCGGATTCCAAATCCTTGGTGCCAAAAGCGGCCCAGGAATGCGGACGGTAAATGCTGTCGTCATCCACATTGTGGAGCGCTACAGGAATGCGCAGCATGCTGGCCAGCGTGATCAAATCCTTGCCCACATGGCCGTAAACGCTTGCGCCGTGATTTGCGCCCCAGTTCGCCATCACGCTGTATACATCCTTGAACGCGCCTTTTCCGGTAAGCCTCGGCACGAACCAGGTTGTCGGCCAGGTGCGGTCGGTCCTCATATCAAGGATATGATGCACCTCCGGGTCAAGCACCGCCGTGTACCCTTCCGCAATCTGAATAGTCGGGCCGACGCCCTCCACCAGGTTCATGCGGATCATTGTAATCGGCATCTCCGCATCCGTCTTAAAGTGGGATGAGAATCCGCCGCCCCTGAAGTATTCATAATCGGCGCGCTCCCAATCGGTCGCCGTCAGGCAGGCTTTAATGTCCTCATCGGTCATGTTCCACCATTCCTTCATGCAGCCCTCGCTCTTTTCGTTTTTGGAAGCGCCCGTGCCGTCCAGCGCAGTTGCGCCGGAATTAATCAGATGGATAAACCCGTTTGCGGCAATCCCCGCCGGCTTTTTGCCCGTTACACGCTCGACAGCCTCCGGACTCCAGTAGGTTCTTACATCGGAGAAAAGGGGAGCCTTGTTGCTGACCAGAGTGCCAAGCAGCATTGCCGCACCGTTCATCGTGTCGTTCTCTGTCGCAAAAACGTGGGGCTGCCTTGCGCCGTTCCAGTCAAATGTGGAGTTTATGATTGCTTCCATGAAGTCGCCGTTCGGCAGCCAGTCCGTCCACATACGCTGCCCCTGGAAACCGCCCGCGATTGCGTTCCTTCCGAGCGCTTCTTCATGCCAGCCCATTTCGTCGATCTTTTTGTTGCCAAGCATGATATCGCGGACAATCAGCGTCTGCTTTACAATGAATTCCCAGTTCTTGTCGGGCGGAATTACTCTGGACTTTGTAATAATTTCCGGGAAATTCTTGCCCTCGTTTTTATCAAAACCCTCTTTGCAGTATTCCTTCACCCAGGCGAGCGCCTTGTCATATTCTTCATGGTCATAGATTTCCAGCTTGATTCTTCTTAAAATTTCGGTCATATCGACCCATTCCGCGCGAATACCGAAATACTCCTGCCAGAACGCCGCGTCGCAGTAGGAACCCGCGATCCCCATGGCAATGGAGCCAAAGTTAACGTAGGCCCTGTTCTTCATCTGGCCCACAACTACCGCGCATCTTGCAAACCGGAGAATCTTTTCCTGAACGTCTTCCGGAATTGCCTGATTATCCGCATCCTGCACATCGTGCCCGTAAATAGAAAAAGCAGGCAGACCCCTTTGCGCGTGTGCCGCCATGACTGCGGCAAGATAAACCGCGCCGGGACGTTCCGTGCCGTTAAAGCCCCACACCGCTTTCACGGTGAGCGGATCCATATCCATAGTTTCGCTGCCGTAACACCAGCAAGGAGTCACCGTAAGAGTACCGCAGACATTTTCCACGGAAAATTTTTCGGAACATTTTCCGGCTTCCGCCCCGCCGCCTATGGTGGTGTCCGCAATGACGCACTGTACCGGCGTGCCGTCCGCATATTTCAGATTCTCGCTGATCAATTTGGCTGCGGCATGCGCCATGCCCATGGTCTGCACTTCCAGGCTTTCCCTTACGCCGCCCCATCTTCCGTCGATGGTTGGCCGAATCCCGATTTTTGGATAACTCATAAGTACAACCTCCCTTTAAAATTTATAATTCCGGGGATCAACCCTTTGATTCCCTTGCCCTAACGAGACTAAAATAATTCTAACATCCGTTATTTCTTTTGCCTATTCTTTATCTTCCGTGAAAAGTTCATTTTTCTATGATTTCCCGGTATCTCAGATATGCTTCGCTCCATGGCGCTTCTTCCTGTGGCAGATATTCGACCGTGTCAAAGGATGCTGCGATTACTTTCCTTGCTTCAGCAAGTCCCGCAATATCCCCCTGAGCCATCAGTTGAACCGCCACGTTGCCCATTGCCGTGGCCTCAATGGGGCCGGCGATGATTCGGCAGCCGGTTGCGTCCGCCGTCATACGGCAAAGGAGCGTATCCTTTGTTCCGCCGCCCAGCATATGAATATCCCTGTATTTTTTGCCGGTGCAGTCCTGAATCTGTTCCAGCGCGTAGCGATAGGTCATGGCAAGGCTTTCGTAAATGCACCGCATGATTTCACCCACCGTTTCCGGTGCTCCCTGCCCGGTTTTGCGGCAATAGGCGCGGATTCGCTCGGGGATATTTCCTGGCGCAATGAATTCAGGTGCATCCGGATCGATAAAATACCGGAACGGTTCGGAAGCGACCGAGTACTTTTCCAAATCGTTGTAGCTGTATTCTTTTCCTTCGCGGCGGTATTGGCGGCGTGTTTCCTGAATCATCCACAGCCCGACAATGTTCTTTAAAAACGTGGTCGTCCCATTGCAGCCGCCCTCGTTGGTAATGTTGTGCCGCCTGCTCTCCTCACTGATAATCGGCGCGCTCAATTCCGTTCCGAACAGCGACCACGTTCCGCAGGAAATAAAGATGAAGTCTTTCTGACTGGCCGGAGCCGCGGCAATTGCACAGGCGGTGTCGTGCCCTGTTACGGAAATCACCTTTACCCCGTGGATGCCAAGTTCTTCGCAGATATCCGGTGATATTTCACCCAGAACCGTGCCGGACTGAATTACATCCGGAAACAGATTCACCGGGAGGTTCAACCTGCTGAGCAAATCGCGGTTCCAGTTCTTTGTAAGCGGATCGAGCATTTGCGTTGTTGAGGCAACGGAATACTCCGATGTTTTCTTTCCGGTAAGGAAATATCCGAATAAATCCGGCATCATCAGCGCACAGTCAGCCCGTTCAAGCAGTTCCGGGTGTTTTTTCGCAATAGAATAAAACTGGAAAAGCGTGTTGATTTCCATCAGCTGCACGCCGGTTATCCCGTAAAGCGCTTCTCTGCTGATTGTTTTGCACATTTCTTCCAACGTTCCGGCGGTACGCGCGTCCCGGTAATGGATGGGATTTTGCAGCAGGTCGCCGTTCCTGTCGAGCAGCCCGAAATCGACCCCCCATGTATCGATGCCGATACTGGAAAATTCCCCATAGGTATGCGCCTTCGTAAGTCCCTGTTTGATTTCGTGGAACAGCGCCAGCACATCCCAATAGAACGTGCCCCTGAGCATGACCGGATTGTTGTCGAACCGATGGACTTCGGTCAGCTCAATGCGATTGCCGTCAAAGCTGCCGAGCATTGCTCTTCCGCTTGAAGCGCCGAAGTCAAATGTTAATACCTGTTTTGTCATTTTTTGCACCCCTTAAGTCATGTTAGTCCGTGTCCGTAAACGGGAAAAGCAATTTTTGATTTTCCTGAGTATAAAGCGTCTGCTTTGTTACAACCACACTTTTCGTATCATAGAACTTGGGAACTTCTTTTTTCTGCAAAAGATCGACCGTATTTTTCACACTGATATAACCCATATTAAACGGATGCTGAATGACAAACGCCTGAATAACGCCCTGCTCCATAAATTTTATCTGCTCCTCTGAGCTGTCGCAGGCCACCAGGCTGACCTTCCCCCCCAGTTTTAAGTCCTGAAGCGCGTAAGCCACACCGAGCGCCGAACTTTCATTCAGACCCACCATACACTGAATGTCCGGATGTGCACGCAGCATTTCCACCGCCTGCTGCCTCGCAAGCTGTACGGAACCGTTGCAGTAGGAAATTCCGGCAATGCGAGCGGAGGCATTGACTGCGTTTTCCGTCAGTCCCTTTTCACGTTCAATCGCCGTAGTAACCGTTTTTACATGACCGACCACCCCGAATTTTTTATCCGGCCCAATGAGCAAATCGACCTGCTGGGCCAGTTTTTTCCCCAACTCATAATTATCCGTGCCAATCAGACATTTTGTTTCGCCGTAATCGACGTCACTGTCCACCATGATCAGCGGGATGCCGACCTCATGTGCCTTTTTGCAAACGGGAACCAGTTTTTCATAATCGGCGGCGGCCAGGATAATCGCATCCGGTTTTTTGCTGATGGCCTGCTCCACCAGCTTGATCTGCCCGTCAATATCCTCTTCGGCGGTCGGGCCGGTCACCTCGCAGTTTACGCCGTACTCTTTTGAAGCGACCATAGCTCCCTGTTCCACAATACGCCAGAAATCCGGGGGGTTGGCCTTCGCCTTGAGGATCATCTGAATATTATACTGGCTGGGGGATTTTTCCGAATCAATAACCCTGCTTTCCGCATTAAACAGAGTAAACAGGGCAATGGCACAAATAACCAAGGTGATAAAAATAGCCGTATAGTGATGTTTATCCATTCTTCTCTTCACCATCCTCTATGATCGGGAGAAAAATATCCACCCTGGTCCCCTTGCCTTCCCTGCTATGGTAGAAAAGACCGTATTCGTCGCCGAAACACAATTTAATCCGGTTATTTACATTGATTACGCCAATCCCCATGCCCGCATGATTATGGTTGTCTGCGGTAAAGAGCTGCGCAATTTGTTCCGGGCTCATTCCCACGCCGTTATCCTCCACTGTGACGGTCAGCCCCTTTTCCGAAACGGCCGCGCCGATTCGAATCTCCCCGCCCGTGGGACTCATCTTGATTCCATGATAAACGGCATTTTCCACAATCGGCTGCAAAATCAGCTTCGGCGTTTTCAGGTTCAGAAGTTCATCCGGAATTTCCACACGGTAAGAAAGCTTATCCTTGTAGCGCATCTTTTGAATCGTCAGATAGCTTCGGATGTTTTCGATTTCCACCGCGAGGGGCACCACGTTGTCGCCTTCACTGATGCTGGTGCGGAACAGCCTGGCCAGCGCAGAGGTCACCTCGACAACTTCCTCGTTCTTCCCACCCGCCGACATCCAGATAATAGTATCGAGCGTATTATAAAGAAAATGGGGATTAATTTGCGCCTGCAGGGCTTTGATCTCATTTTTACGTTTTTCCTTTTCAATGAAAACCGCATCTTCCATCAGCAGCTTGATTTTCGAAATCATTACATTGAATGTCTTGCTGAGATGACCAATTTCGTTATTCAGCACAATTTTTGACTGAATGCTGAAATCGCCTTCCTCCACCTTATGCATGGTGTTTTCCAGTATTTTAACCGGTCTGGTAATTGCTTTGGAAATAATCATGGCAATCAGGCTGGCAAAAATAATTGCGATTCCGGCAAGGCAGACATAGAAATTAATGATGCTGCTTTTGTTTTTGATCAGCTCGCTGGTATTGACCACGCCAACCGCGCTCCAACCCGTAAGAGAGGAATAATTTTTTGTATAAATCTTATCGGTGCTACCGTCGCTTAAATAAGTCTGGGTATTGTCGAGCTTCAGCATTTCTTCCACTAATTCGCTTTTAATTCCCGAGTAAATTAACTGCTGCTGAGGGTGGTAAATGATGTTTTTATCATTACCGATTACATAGATATATCCATTTTTGCCGAGCTGGGCATTCTCACAAATATTTTCAATGTATTTATAATTCAGATCGATTACCATAACGCCGGTTACCTCGCCGGTATTGGGATTGAGAATGGCCTTGGAAATAGAAATCACCCATTTATACTCATTGGCAACCAGATTCTGCACATGAGACGGCGAGACAATGATGTCATCTTTATAAGAAAGCGGTTTTAAGTACCAGTCGGAAATATTGTACTCCGAATACGGATTCACCTTTTTTCTGGAATCACTCAATACTACGTCTCCTTTTTTGGATATAACCGCAATATTGGTAATATCGTTCCGGGTGTTTGCAACCGTGTTCATATGGGTGGTGACACGCGCGGTGAGCTCCTCCTGCTGAAGCCGCTCCGCACTGCTGAGCGTTTTTCCGCTGTGGGCACCGTCAAAAATCATTAAATTCTGTACATCTTTGTTGTCCACAACGACCTGTCCCATATTTTTCATATTAGAAATATAAGAGTCAATACTGAAATTGATTTCCTTTAACAGGCGAAGCGTATAATTAATGGACATGTCTTCAATATCTTTAATCGTGTAATAATACGAAATCATCGAGACAAACAGGACAATAATCGAAATCAAAAACATAAAGGAAAGAATCATGCTGGTCTGAATACTGTGAACCCTGAGAATTTTTTTAAGCTTCTTCAAGCTGCCATCCCCCCTATGCTTCATGCTTGCCCGCCTGCTCACGGTATTCCCTTGGCGTCATACCCGTTACACGTTTAAAGGCGACACTGAAATAATGGGGGTCGGTAAACCCAACATCTTCAGCGGCTTCGTAGGTTCGCCGGTCAGTAAAGGCAAGAATCTGCTTGGCCTTTTCCATTCGCAGATGTGTCAGGTACTCAACAAAGGTGGAACCGGTCTGCGCTTTAAAAATCGCGCTGAAATAGCTGGTGCTGATGGCAAGGTGTTCCGTGATGGTGTTCAGTGAAAGCTCCGGATCGCAGTAATGCTCCTTAATATAGTTTTCGGCTTTGATCACCTGAGAAACGATCGTATTGTTTTTGACAACTTCCAGAATTTCAAAGACTTTATCACACATATTTTTCAGTGATTCCTGTAAATGAAAAAGATTGGAAACCTTATAGAAATCCGTATTCTCCGAAATATTTTCAAGGGAATCCGTATCCAGCTCGCCTGTCACCTCATTCGTCAGTGTAATCAGCCGCATCATAAGCTTTTGACTGTACAGCACACATTTATCAAAGGTGATATGGTTTGCTTTGAACTGCGCCGTCAAATTGGTGATTGCACGCGCGGCTCCCTCCCTGTTCATAGCCTTTACGGCTTGCACAAGCTGCTTTTCGCAGGCGTTATAGTCAATACCGCCGGATTGCTTAATATCGACATCCGCCTCACAGATGATGCTGGAATCCCCGTAGAAAAAACGGTAGCCCAGAGCCAGAACGGCCTGACCGCGGGAAAGATACAAATCATCCGGGTAGGCAACCGGTTCGCCGATTCCGGCCGAAGCGGAAATTTTAAGGCCCTGCCTGACGGAATCGGAAATAGTGCCGGCAAGGCGTGTCGCCGCACTGTAGGCAGCGTCGGCATCCTGTGTGCTGATAATGAGATTGGTGGTACCGTCATTTCCCTGAAAGGCAAGCACCTTTTCGTATTTTTGCGCCAGTTCCTGAGAGATGTTGAACAGCCCATACCGCATTAATTCCAGATTGTTGCTTTCCTTGACCGTGGCGGGAACGGGCAGGTCAACGTCCAGAACCGCCACAATATGATACCGGCCCGGAAAAGACAGTTTATTGGCCCGGCAGTGTTTTTCAATAGTAGTCGGGTCCAGTTTTTGCGTAACCAGCTTATTGAGGAAATAGCCGCTTACAATATCCATGGAGTTTTCAAGATTTTTCAATTCCCGCTCATCAAGCTCCTGTTTGAAGCGGTTTAGCAGTTCAGCCATCCGACTCGGCGTAACCGGCTTAAGCACATAATCATAAACCTTCAGTTTAATCGCCGTGTGGGCGTACTTAAACTCATCATAACCCGTCAGGATTACAACAATTGTATCCGGCAGATTTTCACCGATATACTCTGTCAGTTCCAGCCCATCGGCAAACGGCATGCAGATATCGGTGATAACCAGATTGGGAACGAACCCATTCTTTAAAATCTCAATTGCCTTCATTCCGTCCTGACAGCCTATAGGGGTTTCGAAGCCATAACTTTTCCATTGGATTGTTTTCAGCATGGCGCTAAGCACTTCGACTTCATCTTCCGCGAGCAATACTTTATACATGATGGATAACGCCTTTCCTTCATTCGACCCTTTCGTATTTTGGGCACGGCGCACTTCTGGTTTATTTATTTTATGGCAAATTGCTGTTTACAGACCTATCATACATGATGACTTCATAGTTATCAATATCATTTGAATCAAAAAGTATAAAAATAAACTTTCTGTGGAAAAAAATCTATGTGAATAGACGAATAAAAAGAATATACTCCTAATTGTAGAAAGCGTTACGGCGTTCATACTGGCCTTAGCCGTGATTTTAGTCAAAATCCAGAACGATGAACGCAATACTGTAATAGGGGTGATTTTACTGTGAATGCGAGTACCAGTTCAGAAAATGCGGTGGTTCTTCAGATGATCGACATCGATAAACGCTTTCAGGGCGTGCATGCTTTGAAACAATGTAATTTAGAACTTCGGAAAGGCGAAATTCACGCTCTTGTCGGTGAAAACGGAGCGGGAAAATCCACTTTGATGAAGGTACTGACCGGAATTTATCGGGCTGATTCCGGAAAAATTATTTACAACGGACAGGAGGTCCAATTTAAAAGTCCAAAAGAAGCGCAGGAGTCCGGCATTTCAATTGTTCATCAGGAATTAAATTTGATGAATCATCTGACTGCGGCGCAGAATATTTTTATCGGCCGGGAATCGAAAGGCTTCGTGCTGAACGACAGCATAATCAACAAGGAAACACAAAAACTGTTCGACCACCTGAAGCTCACAATCCGCCCAACGGACAAAGTCGGTTCGCTGACGGTCGGAAAACAGCAGATGGTCGAAATTACAAAGGCCATTTCGTTCGATTCCTCCGTGCTGATTTTGGATGAACCCTCTGCCGCACTGACGGAAGCCGAGGTTACCGAATTATTCAAAACCATGAGGGATCTGAAAGAAAAGGGCGTCACAATGGTTTACATCTCCCACCGCATGGAAGAAATCATGCAGATTACCGACCGCATTACGGTGATGCGCGACGGTGAATCCATCACTACGCTGAACACTGCGGATACCAATCTGGACGAAATTATCAACGCAATGGTCGGGCGTACGATTTATGAGGAGCCGAAGACCTTCAGCAATGTTGCGCCGGATGCGCCGGTCGTGCTTGAAGTGAAAAATCTGGTTTCAAAAGATGTGCGAAATATTTCCTTCCAGCTTCGCAGGGGTGAAATACTTGGGTTTGCCGGCTTGATGGGCGCCGGAAGAACCGAAACCGCCCGCTTAATCGTGGGCGCCGACCCAATGATCAGCGGCGAAATTTATAAAAACGGCAAATTAGTTCAAATTAAAAACCCTGTTGACGCGGTTAACGCGGGGATCGGGTATCTTTCGGAAGACCGGAAGCGATTTGGTCTGGCGAGCCTGCTGTCCGTTGCTGATAATGTCGTTATGGCGAATCTTGAGAATTTTTCGAACTTCGGAGTAGTCGATGACAAAAAGGTGAATGCGGCCACACTGGAATATATTGATAAAATCAATATCAAAACACCTTCCACCAGTCAGCTGATTCGAAATCTGTCCGGCGGCAACCAGCAAAAAGTCATCATTGCAAAATGGCTTGTAAAAGACTGCGACGTTCTTATCTTTGATGAACCTACAAGAGGAATCGACGTTGGAGCAAAAAGTGAAATTTACAAACTGATGAATGAACTTGCAGCGGAAGGCAAATCGATTATCATGATTTCATCCGAATTGCAGGAGGTTCTGAGAATGAGCGACCGGATCATCTGCATGTGTGAGGGCCGAATGACAGGTATGCTCGGCATTGAGGAAGCCAATCAGGAATCCATCATGAAATATGCGACCGCTAGAAATTAATGGGGGAAACGACAATGGAAAAAAAGAAAAATTCCGAAAAAAAGGGATTTCAGTCCGCTGGGCTTCAAAAGCTGCTTGCTTTGGGAGCGCTCATCATCATTTATATTTTCTTCTGCATCTTCGGTTCAAAATTTGCGACTGCCGAGACACTTGTGAGTATTCTTGACAGTACATACTACGTTGGATTCATGGCCTTCGGTATTACATTCGTTATCATTACCGGCGGCATCGACCTTTCCATCGGCACCAATATGATGTGCTCCGCATTGATCGCCGGCTGTCTCTACTCGACGGTCCATCTGCCGATTTGGATTTGCCTTATCATCGTGGTTCTCATTGCAACCCTTTTCGGACTGATCAACGGTCTTTTGATCTCAAGATTAAAACTGCCCCCGTTCATCGCCACACTGGGCGTCATGATGATGACGCAGGGGATCGGCGCGATTGCAACCAATGTGCAAACACAGCGCTATCCTTCCGCCTTCGACACCGACGGCTGGTACAAAGCGATTTTCTACAAAACCCCTTCCACCCCGATCATGCCGAGCGGGTTTCCAACCGGTATTATTTACATGCTGCTCTTTTTCATTCTTGCCTTGTTCCTGCTGAACAAAACCCGTTTTGGCCGCTATACGTATGCAATGGGTTCCAACGAAGAAGCAGTCCGCCTTTCCGGCGTAAATGTAGTGAAATGGAAAACCCTTGTTTACACGATCTGCGGATTCTTTGCCGGCCTTTCCGGTATCGTATATGCCGCAACTTATACAACGGTGATTCCCGGAACGGGAAACGGACTTGAAATGAATGCCATCGCAGCCGTTATTATTGGCGGCACTTCCATGGCAGGCGGCATTGGAACCATGTCCGGCACATTAATCGGTGCGTTCCTGATGGGTGTTCTGAAAAGCGGACTGATGTCAATGGGTCTTCAGGGCCATTACCAGACATTTTTCACCGGGTTGGTTGTTATCCTGGCTGTTCTTCTTGATAATTATCGGAACAAAAAAGCCTCAGAGGTTAAAATTCCTTAATTCATCCATTAATGCGGATCGTCCGCATTGAAAAATAATTGCCAAATACAAGGAGGAAATTGAAATGAGATTCAAAAAGATTCTTGCTGTCTCACTGGCGTTTGCCATGGCCGCATCAATGGCAGCCTGCGGGCAGTCGTCCGCAGCTTCAAGCGCACCCGCCGCATCTGCGGCAGAGTCCAAAGCAGCGTCCGCCGCTGCATCCGCTGCGTCCACAGCCGCAACGGGAGACAACAAGGCCGCAGGTTCCTACATTGCAATCGTTTCAAAAGGATTCCAGCATCAGTTCTGGCAGGTCGTTAAAAAAGGCGCCGAGCAGGCGGCGAAGGATAATGGAGTGACCATTACATTTGACGGTCCTCCGACAGAAAGTGATATTGCCATACAGGTCGATATGCTCAAAAACGCAATGACGAAGAAACCTGCAGCTATCTGCCTGGCCGCTCTTGACACAAAGTCCGTTATGGAGCAGCTTAATGAATGCAAGAACAACAAAATTCCAGTCGTTGGATTTGACTCCGGTGTTCCGGATGCTCCGGAAGGTTCTATTTATGCTACCGCTTCCACAGACAACTATGCGGCCGGTGGAATTGCCGCAGAAAACATGTTCAAGGACGACAGGTTCCAGGCTGCACTGAAATCCGGCAAACACTTTACCGTAGGTGTTCTTGCTCAGGATGCCACTTCCGATTCCATCAGTAAGAGAACTTCCGGCTTTACCGACACAATCCTTAAAAAAATTGAGGCGGTTGACGGTTTTGCGGGCGCAGTTGAAATAGTCGGACATGACAAGTACAAGAAAGCCGCTACAGCAGCTGTTAAAGCAACCATTAAAGTTAACATTCCCGCCACCACATCTGCTGCTGATATGAAGACCGGCGCAGAGGCTCTGCTCGCCACTTCCGACCTGATAGCAACCTACGGCTCCAATGAGGCCGGTATCGGCGGTCTTCTTGCAGCTTCCAACGACGGTCAGGACTTTAATAAAGACAACGGTAAATTCAAGAACATTATCTGCGTTGGCTTTGACGCAGGCAAAACACAAAGAACCGCTGTTGAAAAAGGCTGGCTCATCGGCTCCGTAACTCAGGATCCGTACCAAATCGGTTACAAGGCGGTTTCCCTTGCGGTTGACGCGATCAACGGAAAACCTGCCGCCAGTGCGATTGTCGACACCGGTGCAAAATGGTACAATGCTGAAGCATTAAAAGATCCGGCAATTTCCGAACTCGTTTATAACTGATTACCTTTCTTCATAATATTTTTCCCAACACTTCTTCCCAATTCTTAAAAACAGGCAGCCCGCGGTACGCGGGCTGCCTGTTTGTTATGCTCCATTAAAAACTCCACTAGGTTGTATAAAACTTCCCCTGCCATGTGTCTTTTTGCGCAAGTGATTGATCGATTCCCCCAAGAACAGCAATTTTATCCGTACCCCAGCGCGGTGCAATCAGCTTGTCGTGCGAACCGTCCCCGGTCACGCGCTCAATGACGGTCTGCGCAGGAAGCACCTCCAGTTGAGAACAGACCGCATCAATATACTCTTCTTTTGTCATAGGAATAACCTGACCGGCCGCATACTGCCGCGCCAGCTCCGTTCCACGCATCACCTGCAAAAGATGAATTTTCACCGCATCGGGACGAAGGGTCCCCAGTGTACGGGCGGTTTGCAGCATCATCTCTGCAGTCTCGCCGGGCAGGCCGTCGATCAGATGGACACAAACACGGATTCCCCCTGCTTTCAGAGCCCGGTAGCCTTCCAAAAATTCCGCCCACGTGTGACCGCGATGAATCCGGGCCGCCGTACTGTCGTGCATACTCTGCAGGCCGAGTTCCACTGTAAGATAGGTTTTTCCTGACAATTCAGATAAATAATTCACTGTTTCGGGTTCCAGAGCGTCGGCACGAGTGGCAATGCTGATTCCCCGCACACCGTTAACCTGAAGCGCGGCCTCATAAAGTTCCCGCAGTTTGGGAAGCGGCGCGTAAGTGTTTGTGTGGGACTGAAAATAAGCAATCACATCCGCGTTGTCCCACTTCTTTCGCACACGTGAAAGCTCGTCCGTTACCTGCTCCGCTACATTTTTCCCCGCTCCGTGGGTAAACTCTCCACCGCCGCCAAGGCAGTAGGTACAGCCCCCGGTTCCCTTTTTTCCATCCAGATTGGGGCAGGTGAATCCCGCGTCAATCACGGCCTTGAATACCCTCTTGCCAAACAGGGTATTGAGATGATAACTGAGGGTATGATACCGCTTGTTGTCATCGGAATATGGGAACGGGCTTCTCGTCATATTTGCTTCCGCCCCTCTTGCAAAAACATCGCGGTAAGATATTCTTTTCCGGCCTCTGTTTTAAAATACTTCTCCAGCACGGTTTGCGCCTGAAGCTCACCCATGCCATCCTCATAAACATTGACCAGAAAATCCGCTTCAACCAGAATCTGATAATCGATGCCGTCGATATCAGTGTAAGTGTGATGATGGCCGACCAAATAGCAAACCCGCTCTGAAATATCATCCGAAACACCGCATTCCCGAAGGATTGCTTTCGCCACCGGCGGTCCCTCCTGCTCCTGTTGTTTTCCGTTCGCGGAACCATATTTTTTCTCGCTGTTATGAATTCCGATATCATGCAGCACAGCGGCGATTTCTAAGATTTTTGCCTGCTTTTCACTCAGGCCTTCACTTTCGCCGATTGATTTTGCAAAGGCAAAAACCTTCAGCGCATGCTGGATCCGCCGCGGATCCCCCGCGTCATATTGAATCATGGCCCGAATAATGCGGTTGATTTGTACTTCCATTTTAATACCCCTTCCTACCTCTATTCCACATAAATCTTCAGCTGCGATAAATTAAGAATTTGAAACGAACTGCCGGAAAAATAAAGCATTCCTTCATCACGCATGCGCCCGAGTTCACGCGACATGGAGGGCCGTGAGACATTGAGGAAATCGGCAAGTTCATTGCGGTTAAACGGCAGCGTAAATGCAGGGCCGCCCTTCTTCAAATAACATTCATAAAGATATGTGCATAATTTTCCGCGCATGCTTTTAATCGCAAGATAATCGATTTTTCGGTTAAGCAGCAATGCCTTATCCGCAACAATGCGTACCAGATTCGCCGTCAGGCGGCTGTGCCACGAGCAGATGTTCCGGCATGGATTAAGTATTTTTTCAGGCAGCAGGAAAAGCACGGTACTGTTTTCCAACGCAAAAATAGTTGCGGGCGCACGCTGGGAATCAGAGAGGGCCGCGACTTCCCCGAAGATTCCGCCGGGAATTATTTTATTCAAAACAATGCGCTCGCCAAGCGGTGTTTCTTTGGTAACAGCCACGGAACCGGCAAGTACAATCCCGATTTCGTGCATGGAACCGCCGGTCTGTATCATCAGCGCACCTTTATTATAGCTTGCCGTGCGCGGCGCAATACACCCAAGCATTTGTGAAATTTCATCCGCCTTGATTCCCCGGAACAGCACACACTTCATGAACGTATCATGATAAAAATCAAAAATAAAATCACCTTCTTTATGATCTGTAGCCATAGCTACGGACATCATGAGATGATTATACTATAATCGTATCAGAAAGACAACAGAGAGAAACGAAAAAGGGGAATAAACATGAAACGTAAAATTATCAGTATAGATTCCGAAAAATGCAACGGCTGCGGCCTTTGTGTAAATGCTTGCCACGAAGGTGCGCTGAAACTGATTGATGGGAAAGCCGTGCTTACCAGCGACAGCTACTGTGACGGGCTGGGCGACTGCCTGCCTCAGTGCCCGACCGGAGCAATTGAAATCATCGAACGCGAGGCTTCCGACTACGATGCAGAAGCTGTAAAATTGAAGATGCAGGCTGAACATGGGGAACATCCTCACGCCGGCGGTTGCCCGGGAAGCAGGATGCGCACTTTTGAACGGGCCCCGCAGCAACAGCAGAACCCCGCGGAAGCGCCCGCGGCACAGTCCGAGTTGCGGCAATGGCCATGCCAGATTCAACTGGTTTCGCCGAGCGCTCCGTATTTTCAGGGGGCGAACCTTGCCATTTGTGCCGACTGCACGGCGTATGCTTACCCCAATATTCATAAGCTTATGAAAAATAAAATTACGCTGATCGGCTGCCCAAAGCTGGACGATGCGGATTACAGTGAAAAACTTACAGCGATCCTCAGCCTGAACGACATTCAGAGTATTACGGTGGTGCGTATGGAAGTACCATGCTGCGGCGGTATGGTACAGTATGTGAAAACTGCGCTCCAAAACAGCGGAAAAATGATTCCATGGCACATCATTACCATTTCCACGGACGGACAAATTTTAGAAGAGTAAAAAAATGCGCAGGGAAACTGTCCACGGACGGCTTCCCTGCGCATTTTATGATACGCCAAACATTTATTCCAATATGATTTTATGGTCGACAAGGTGCATTTCCTTAATCCTGGCCTTTATGGTTTTTCGTTCGCCATAAATGTTTTCAAGATAAATCTTATCATTATCCTTCGGAATGACCTTATCGACTGCGTCCAGCAATAAGCTCGTGTTTCCGTCCTGATCAATTAAGTACACATTGGCTTCACACATATCATT
>JAEWBE010000014.1 GCA_023391275.1 Bacillota bacterium
GACCAAAACATGGGATTACGATTTGATTGAGAAGCTGGGGATTAATTCTTCCATTTTCGGCGAGGTTTCGCTGCCAAAGACCCTGGTGGGAAGGCTGCTCCCCGAAATTCGCGAGGAGATGGGGTTTGACTGTGAAGTGGTCCTTCCCGCTACCCATGACACCGGCTCGGCTGTTATGGCGGTTCCGGCAAACGACGGCATCTACCTCAGCTCCGGCACATGGTCGCTTATGGGCGTGGAGCGCATGGAGCCAAACTGCAGCGAACACAGCCGCAGCATGAATTTCACCAATGAGGGCGGATACGATTATCGATTCCGTTTTTTAAAAAATATCATGGGGTTATGGATTATTCAGTCCGCGCGCCGCGAACTGGAGAAAAAGTACAGCTTTGACGAACTGTGCGATATGGCGCGCCAGTCGGCACATTTTCTGTCGCGCATCGATGTAAACAACCCGTCGTTCCTGTCCCCCGCCAGCATGACACAGGCGATTAAGGACTACTGCGTAAAAACCGGTCAGCAGGCGCCGGAAAGCATCGGCGAGCTTTTCGCCTGCATCTACCACAGTCTGGCAAAAAGCTACGGCGATACCGTAAGCGAAATTGAAGCGATTACAGGCAATCAGTATCCCACCATCCATATTGTCGGCGGCGGCGCCAAGGACGACTACCTTGACTCCCTGACCGCGCAATACACACGCAAAACAGTCATGGCAGGACCAATCGAGGCTACCGCAATCGGCAACCTCCTTGCGCAGATGCTCCGGGACGGCGTGTTTGCAAGCCTGACCGAGGCGCGGGCCGCAATCGCCCAATCCTTTGAAATCAAAGAATTCAATTAGCCGGGACTACTAAATTAACGATAAAGGAGAGGTTATTATGGTAAAAGAAAGGTATTTGGAAGCAAAAGAGGCTTACTCGAAATTCGGTATTGACACCGACGAGGTAATTCAGAAGCTTTCCAAAACAAAAATTTCCATTCACTGCTGGCAGGGTGACGATGTAAACGGATTTGAAAACTTTGGAGGGACTTCCGGCGGGATCGCCGCAACAGGGAACTATCCGGGAAAAGCGCGCAGCCCGGAAGAGTTAATGGCCGATTTGGACAAGGCGCTCAGCCTGATTCCCGGCAAGCAGAAAATTAATCTGCATGCGATTTATGCGATTACCAACGGGGAAAAAGTAGAGCGCAGCGACCTGAAGCCGGAGCATTTCGCCAAATGGGTGGAATTTGCAAAGGAGCGCGGCCTGGGTTTGGATTTTAACCCGACCCTGTTTTCTCACCCCATGATGAAGGACGGCCTTACCCTGTCCCATCCCGACCCGGAAGTCAGGAAATACTGGATTAAGCATTGCCAGTCCTGCCGCAAAATTGCGGAGTATTTCGGCAAGGAGCTCGGCCAGCCCTGCCTTAACAACATCTGGATTCCGGACGGTTTAAAAGATGTTCCGGCTGACCGCCTTGGCCCCCGCATGCGCTTAAAAGAATCTCTGGATGAAATTTTCTCCCAGCAGGTTGACAAGCGCTATGTAATCGACAGCGTGGAATCCAAGGTATTCGGTATTGGCCTGGAGTCCTACACTGTGGGTTCCCACGAGTTTTATCTGAATTACGCGGCAAAGAACAATGTGCTCTGCCTGCTGGATAACGGCCATTTCCACCCGACGGAGGTTGTATCCGACAAGATTTCCTCCATGCTGCTGTTTGCGGACAAGGTTGCGCTGCATGTTACCCGCCCGGTACGCTGGGACAGCGACCATGTGGTTCTGTTCGATGATGAATTAAAGGAAATTGCAAAAGAGATTGTACGCAACGACGCGCTTGACCGCGTGCTGATCGGCCTTGACTTCTTCGACGCCAGCATCAACCGTATTTCCGCATGGGTTGTCGGTACAAGGAACATGCAGAAGGCACTGCTTTTTGCAATGCTTCAGCCAAATGACAAACTGAAAGCGATGCAGGACAGCGCTGATTTCACCCAGTTGATGGTAATCAATGAGGAACTCAAGCTGTATCCTTTCGGTGACGTTTGGAATTATTTCTGCGAACTGAACAATGTTCCGCAGAAAGAAGAGTGGTTTGAAAGCGTAAAAAAATATGAGACTGATGTGCTTTCAAAGAGAAAATAAAATATTATATGCAGGGAGCCGCTGTTCGCAGCGGCTCCCTTTTTGCACCGATCTTTATTAAGCAGCAAAAATCCGCCCCGTTCTGTCGGTTGAACAGAGCGGGGCGGCGCTTTTGAACAGAAATTTATTTCAAATTAATATACTGTCTTCCACTCGCCAATATTGGCCTTATCGAATTTGAACGGTTCGCCGAGCAGGACTTCGGTTCCGCCGTCGCCCGCCTGAGTTACCTTTTTTTCACCCAGGTCGCCGGCTGTGAAGGTATCGCCTACTTTGCCGGTGATCTTCCCCTGAATGATGTTGTCCAGCGTGTAGGCGGCAAGAGAGCCCACATAGATTGGGTTCCACAGATACATATAGGGGCATACCCCTTTTTCAATGTAATCTGCCATTTCGGAAGGAAGGCCAAGGCCCGTAATCTTAATTTTGTCGCTCAGGTTCTTATCAACAACAACCTTGGAAGCAGCGGCAATACCAACGGTAGTCGGGGAAACGATGCATTTCAGATTCGGGTAGGACTTAATCAGTCCTTCGGTTTCGGTTGTGGACTTGTCGCGCAGATCGTCGCCGTAAGCGATTTTTACCAGCTTCATGTTCTTGTATTTGCTGTCTTTCAGCGTTGTCTGCATCTGGGCGATCCAGGCATTCTGATTGGCAGCCTGGCTGGTGGCGGAAAGAATTGCAAACTCGCCTGAACCGCCCATCATGTCATAGGCAGCCTCTACCAGTGTTTTGCCGATTGCGACCGGGTCGGCCTGGTTCACGTGGGTTTCACGGCTGTCCTTGTTTACGCTGGAATCCAAAGAGATTACATGGATGCCTTTTCCCATTGCCTTGGTCAGAACAGGCTGCAGCGCGTCAACGTCGTTACCTGCAATTGCAATGCCGTCGACCTTCTGTGCAATCAGCTCTTCTACCATGGAAATCTGCGCCTCGGCGGTCGGCTGGTCCGGAGCCTTTACAATTGCCTGTGCGCCCAGCTTTTTAACAGTATCCTGAAAGCCCTGCGACTCTTTTTCATTATATGGGTTGCCGGTGTTCTTCACGACAATTGCATATTTCTTACCGGCTGAACTTCCACCGCCTGCCGCCTGACTTGCAGCGGATGCAGCGCCGGAAGCCGCACCCGAAACTGCGGAGGATGTGGTGCCTGCTTTGCCGCACGCGGTAAATAATACGGAAATAGCCATTGCTGCGCAAAAAACGCGTGCTAAGGGTTTTCTTCTCATAATAAGCTTCTCCTTTTTCATATTCTTTTTAATTAATATTCTAAGATTTTTATCAAAAAGTCTTTCGACTTTATGAACGAACAGTTGTCATGTTCCTTTTTGAATCGGCCTCTTTTTTCCGCCCGGTTTAAAGTTGGAAGCCAGAACGGAACCAATCAGCAGCAGACCGACAACAATCAGGATAATTTGGGCAGATACGTTGATGATTCCAAGGCCATAGCGCAAAAATCCGATTACAAAAGCCGCGATAATCGCGCCGATCATATTGCCCTTGCCGCCCGAGGTGCTGAACCCGCCAAGTACCGCCATCGCGATGACTTCAAGTTCATAGCCGGTCGCCACGTTCGGCCTTGTACTGCCCATTCGGGAAGTGAGGAATATTGCGGTAACCCCGGCCATAAAGCCAAGCATGGTGTAAACGAGTATTTTATTGCGGCTGGTCTTTACCCCGGAATACTGGCAGGTTCTCAGGTTGTTGCCCATACCGTAAAGCTGGCGGCCAAAAGATGTTTTATGCAGCAAAACCCCAAACAGGACTGCAAATACAATAAATACGAGCATCATCAGCGGAATCGGCCCCACATAACCCCACCCGAGGTAATTAAACCATTTTGGAAAACCGCCGGATGCCTGATCTTTCAAAATAATCAACGCAATGCCGCGGTACATTGTCATGGTGGCAAGCGTAACAATCATGGAGGGCAGTTCCCGGAATTTTGCAAGGATCAGACCGTTGATCAGCCCGGCGACAGTGCCCACCAGCAGGCACAGCACCATGGCCATCGGCATGGGCAGCCCCGCGTTGTAGCTGACCGCCATCAGCACGGAAGACAGCGCGACCGTGGAAGCCACCGAAATATCGATCTCGCCAAGCAGCAGGACGAACGCCATGGGCATAACCATAAAGGCTTTATCCAGGAAGCTTGTCGGCGCGTCCGTGAAGGTATCCACCTGCAGGTAATACGGCGACATTCCGGCGTTAAAAACATTAATAAGGATAAAGAGCACCACTAAAAGCCATTCCCATTGAAGGAAGAAAGTGCGCGCACTGAATACTCTGGTGCCTTCGATTTTTCTTGTTTCCATAATCTATATTTTCCTCCTTCTCAGGTTTGCCTGGTCGGCTCTTCGCTTCACCAATACATTCATGATGATTGCGAACAGAATCACCGCGCCCTGAATAAAATTCTGCCAGAAGGTCGAAACGTTGATTAACGGAAGTGCGTTGTTTAAAATACCCAGAAGCAGGGTGCCCAGAAGCAGGCCGGAAATTTTTCCGCTGCCGCCCGATACGCTGACTCCGCCAAGCACACACGCCGCGATTACATTCATTTCGTAGCCCGAAGCAGTATCGCCCTGAGCCGAAGCAAATTTGCTGACCCAAAGTACACCGGCAAATCCGGAGATGATCCCCATCAGCGCGTAGGTGAGCCACAGAATTTTTGTTTTGTTAATTCCTGTGATTTCCGCTGAAACAGGATTGGAACCGACTGCGTAAATATAGCGGCCGGTACGAGTGTAACTGATAAAATAATAAAAGACAACAAAAATGATGATTGCCATAATAATCAGGATATTGATGCCCAGAACCCTGGTTGTTCCGATCGCCTTGAAATTGTCGGGCATCTGATAGGCGCTGATCCATTTGCCGCCGCTGACAATATAGGTGAGCCCCCTGAAAACATTCATCATGCCCAGCGTGGCAATAATCGGAAGAATGTGGCACTTTGCAACAAAGAATCCGTTAATAACACCGGCTGCCAAACCGACTCCGCAGCCAATCAGAACACACACGACCGGATTCAGGCCCGGCATGCGCGACACAGCTATGGCCGCAGTCATACCGCCCAGCGCCAGCACGGCGCCGATGGAAAGATCAATGCCCCCCGTCAGCAGAACCATCATCATACCGACTGCCAGAATTCCCAGAATCGCGGTATTGGTCAACAGGTCCATAAAGTTTTCAATCGTTAAATAGCTCGGGTTACGAACCTGAATAATAATTGAAATGATAATGATAAAAAGAAGCAGCCCAACTTCCCGGAATGCTGCGGGGTTCCGCGATTTCTTATTTTCCGTATTATTCAATGTTTCTCACCTCTAATTCTGATTCGTCTCAACGAGCATCGACGCGTGAAGAATGTCTTCCTGCGTTACGGTCGGGGTAGCCATCGTAGCTGTTACACGGCCGTCCTTCATGACAACGATTGTATCGCTCATACCCAAAACCTCGGGCATTTCCGAAGAGATCATGATGATTCCATATCCCTGCTCCGCAAGCGTGCCGATAATTTCATAAATTGCCGCTTTCGCGCCCACATCCACGCCCTTGGTCGGTTCGTCCAGAATAATCACTTTCAAATCAGAGGTTAACATTTTGGCAACCACTATTTTTTGCTGATTGCCGCCGGAAAGAGACTCCGCGCTTGTAAATATGCTCGGAGTTTTAATCCCAAGTTTTTCGGACAGTTCCTTGGACTCCCAATTTTCTTTCTTTACGTCGAAAAAACCGCCCGACACATATTTTTTCAGGTTAAGCAGCGTAATATTTTTTGAAATTTCCCAGTTCAGCACAAGCCCCTGCTTCTGGCGGTCCTCGGGAAGAAGGCCGATGCCGGCCCGGATAGCCTCCGACGGATGATGAACGTGAATTTCCTGTCCATCCAGAAACACCTTGCCGGAATCAATCGGGGAAATTCCGAAAATTGCCTCGCAGACTTCCGTTCGCCCCGCGCCCACCAGACCGGTCAGGGCTAAAATTTCACCTTTGTGCACGATAAAGGAAACATCGGCGAAATGGCCTGTCTGCGACAATTTTTCCACACGGAGCACTTCGTCGCCGATTGGTATTTCTTTTTTCGGAAAAAGCTGATTGATTTCGCGACCCACCATCGCCACAATTAATTCTTCATTTGAAAGTTTATCCACATCCCATGTTCCGATATACTGTGAATCACGGAAAACGGTAACGGAGCTTGCCAGCCGATACATATCTTCCAGTCTGTGGGAAATGAAGATAATCGCCACGCCGCTGTCCCTCAGCTTGAGCGCAATCTTATACAGTTCCTCGCATTCCCTGTTGCTCAGGGCGGCTGTCGGTTCATCCATAATCAGGACACGTGCATTGGTGGAAAGTGCCTTCGCAATTTCAACCATCTGCTGCTGTGCAACGGAAAGTGCATCCATCCTTGTTTTTGCATCGAATGACGCGCCCAGTTCATCCAGAAGCTTCTGTGCTTCCTCGTTCATCTGCTTCCATAAAAGACGTTTTGTTCCCGAATCCACCTTTTCATGGCCCAAAAAAATATTTTCCGTTACGCTCAGATCCGGATAACCCGTGATGTGCTGATAAATCGCCGCGATTCCCAGGGCCTGTGCTTCCTTAGTATTTTTGAATTCCACTTTTTGGCCCTCGAAATAAATTTCCCCTTCCTCCGGTTTATGGACTCCGGTGATTACCTTGATAAAAGTGGATTTTCCCGCGCCGTTTTCACCCATCAGCGCATGAATTTCACCCGGCTTCAGTTGAAAATGCACATTGTCCAACGCCTTGACGCCCGGAAAGTATTTGCTGATTCCCTTCAGTTCCAGAATGTATTCGGCCATATTCACACCTCTCGCTTTTCCAAATTAAGGTCTCCAAAGAATTTACAGTTGGTTTTGGGCTGCCTATTGCAAATAAAAAACTTCTTTTAAGTATTGTACCGGAACCTCCTGCCCCAGGTCGAAAGAACCTTCCACCATTTTGGAAGTTATTGCATTCCAGCGCTGACAGATTTCACTGTTTGCCAGATAAGCAAACGCTTTGCCGGCGGCCTCTTCGCCGTCGCACTCAAAAACATAAAAAAACTGATTCCCATTCTGAAAGATAGAATAATTTCTGATTCCCGCTTTTGAATGCTCTTCCATCATGTCTTCCCATGGATTAAGGTGCATCTGAACGTATTCATCCAAATATTTCTTTTTCACATTCCAGGTCCATGCAAATCTTTTGCTCATACAAACTCCTCTTTTCAGTTCTTATAGCAGAACATTCATATTGTTTCAATGGCCGCCCAAATCAGATTACCGCGTAGGGAATGGACATGAACTCCGCGACCTTACGGAATAGCGCTTCGTTCTTCCCAATGGACAACGCGCAGTGATGGGTCGGCGCCTGTGCAAACCACTTGTCCATATATTCTGCGGGATGGAGCGGAAAGCGAACATGAGTGGATGTGTTTCCGATCATAAGAATCGGGTCGTCGGTCGAAACTCCCTCACTGATATTCATCTTCAGTTTTCCATCCAGCGTTTGTGTCACACCCAGCGTGGTAACGTCGCCGGAAATCACTTTAGCCTCCACGGAAACGCCGCTGCCCTTTTTCCCGTGGTACACGCCCATTCCCCGAAGAAGCGGCTTCCCATTGGAAATGGCAAGATGGAACGGGCCGTCGTGCCCTAAAATCATAGTATTCCGGTTAAAATCGGCCGCAACGATTTCGCAAAAACTGCCGCCCTTGCCCAGAAGATCGCAGATTTTCATCGCCAAAGCGGTTTTGATGTCCCCTTCCCCCGCGCACGGGACGCCCGCGGCGGTAAGAAGAGAATGGCCCACGATAAATCCGCTTTGAATTTGCTCATAATAGTTATTATCCTGCCCATGATAATAATATGCTAAACTATCCAAATCATGGTCAAGCACCATTTTCTCCTGCGCACACGCTACTTTGCAGGCCCACTCCAGCTGGTCTTCAGTGGGCCTTCGCGCAATCGGATCGGAGGGAGAATCGCCTGAAATTTCAAAAAATTCTTTAACCTGATCGAGCTTTTTTCTCACTTCGTGTGCCTGAACGTCATGCAAATATTTTTCAAGGTCGCACATTTCCAGCACTTCAATATGAATTCCCGTTTGTGCCTGGATCATGGTGAAATCACTGTACATGTCCAGCATTCCGCTGTAATACCCGCCCAGAAAGCCGAACCGTGCATGCTGAAGGTTGCGTTTCACAGTCGCGGCCAGGCACCACTCTTCAATTTCCTTCCAGGCACGAACGGCCTCGGGGCGTTCGGCGGTAACTTCATTGGAAACAGAAAATCCCGGTGTTTCGGGCAGGCCCAGCAAGCCGTTTACCACACGCAGCGGAATACCGGCGCGGTTAAATGCATTGGAAATTTCGGGAATGGAGCACCCCACACATTGCGCAAGCCATTTTCCCGTTGAAGTTTTGTCATAAGCCATTTCAGCCGCGGGCTGCAAATTAAGAATAACAGCCGGCGCTTTATTGACCTGGTGCACAGGGAGCACACAGGCGCTGGTGTAATAAGTTGCCGCATGACTGAACACAATATCCACATTATGTTCAGAAAAGAACTCCCCCGCGCTTCTTGCTTTGAGCTCTGTATCCACCATACCGAAATTAAATACTTCGCCAAACCGGGACAGCCTGTCGGCCAGGAATTTGTTATAACCCATCAGACAGTCGTACAGCCCTTCGAACTGGGCCCAATAAGCTTCCAATCCGGCGCTGTAAAGCCCAATGCGGGCCCGCTTAATTTCTTTTATTCTGGTTGGATACGGCATCTTAAAACGACCTCCTGAAATAATACAATGTTCTTTGTCCTTTGCCGGATTTTCCGGCTGAAAACAGCAAATTTTATTTTTACACCCGGCGCATATACGGTGACTGGCTTAGATGTTTCGAAGTCCGGGTGCAGAATAAAAACCGTATCCTTGTAATTCCCCCTTACGTTCCTTTTTATACTTGCCCCGATTTCTACCGTGCGCTTGTCCTTTTCCGCCGGCTTAAATCAGGAGTAACCGGCCTGCTCAAGCCACAGCACGAAATTTTTATTTCAAAGTAAAATTACAGTTTATGGCGGTCTGTTTTACAAAACATGATGACTTAAAAAAAATAAGATGCGGTACATGATGATTCAGACAATGGATTGATCGCAACGTTTAAAACCGGCATGGATGAACTGTTAAATAGAAGAGGCGGCCCAGTCTTTGTAAAGAC
>JAEWBE010000016.1 GCA_023391275.1 Bacillota bacterium
CGACCCTATGGTGCGCCCGACTTATCAAACGAAAGCGGCTATCCTGCACATTAAGGAGACGGAGCAGATTCGCCCCGGCCAAAAGCCTGTCGCGCTGGAGGTGAAGTGGCGCAATGGATAATATTGAAAATTTAGTCGCGCTGCTTGCAAAGGAATTGAAAGCAGGGGAAGTCCCCAAGGCGCAGCAGGCGGTTCCCGCAAAAGGGAACGGGACTTATACTCAGGCTGATTATCCGATGCTGAAAAAGCACGGGGATGCGGTCAAAACGCCTACAGGCAGAAGTATCGGTGAAATCACCCTTGAAAATGTTTTAAATGAGAGCATAAACATTAAAGACGTCAGGATTTCCAGCGAGATGCTCCACGCGCAGGCACAGATCGCCGAAAGCGCGGGAAAAAAGCAGCTCGGTGAAAATCTGAAGCGGGCCGCGGAACTGACTCAGGTTCCGGACGATACAATCATTAAAATGTATGATATGCTTCGCCCGAACCGTTCCACAAAGGCGCAGCTTGAGGAATTGGCTCAAACGCTGCTTGACCGGTATCATGCGCCGGTGTGCGCGCAGCTGGTTCGGGAAGCTGCCGCGGTTTACGAAAAACGACACATTCTTCTTGTTTAAAGGAAGGATGGGAAGCGCATGAGTGTTACACCGAACTATACCTTCAGTACAAAACTGATTGCCGGAATTGATATTGGCAATTCAACCACCGAAGCGGTGATTCTCGATAAAAGCCATGAAAAACCTGTGTATCTTTCCTCCGCGATGACGCCTACTACCGGTGTTAAGGGCACGCTCCGCAATGTGGAGGGCTGCCTGAAGGCGCTGGATGAGGCGCTCAACGCCGCGGGACTGAAACGAAGCAATCTGAATTCTATCCGTATCAATCAGGCGGCGCCGGTCATCAGCGATCTTTCCATGGATACCGTCAGTGAAACGGTGGTAATCGGTTCGGCTATGATTGGGCATAACCCGGACACGCCGGGAGGCGAAGGCCTTGCACTGGGCCTGACAACCCCAATCCGCGAGCTTGCCGATAAAACGGATGATCTGATCGCAGTGATTGACAACTGCCCTTATTATGAAGCAGCCGCAATCCTGAACCGTGCTTTTGAACGGGGATTCAAGGTGGTCGGCGCAATCGTAAAAAGTGATGACGGCGTACTGATTGCAAACCGCTTAACCCGAAAGATTCCGATTGTCGATGAGGTAAAAGGAATCGATCAGATAGAAATGCATGTTCCGGCCGCTGTTGAAGTGGCAAGAAACGGAGAAAGCATAAAAACCCTTTCCAATCCTTACGGCATCGCCGGTCTGTTTGAGCTTGACGCGCAGCAGACCAAGGACAGCATTCCGGTAGCGAGGAGCCTTACGGGTTGCCGTTCCGGTGTGGTGATCCGGGCACAGGGCGCTCAGGTAAAATCCCGCAGAATCCGCGCGGGCAATTTAAAGCTGGCGGGCGGTCAAAAGACTGTTGAGCTGGATGTGAACCGCGGCGCGGACGCCATTATGGCGGCGCTGGAACAGGCCGGAACCCTGACCGATGCGTTCGGTGAAGAAGGAACAAATGTAGGCGGTCTGGTCAGCTCCATCAAGAAGACGATGGCGGAACTGACGGAACGGCCCGTACAGGATATGAAAATATCCGACATCCTCGCGGCCGACACTTTTGCCGCGACAAAGGTTGGGGGAGCTTTGGCGGATGAATATGCCATGGAAAATGTCGTCATGCTCGCCGCCATGGTACAAACTTCCAAACTCCACATGAACAGGATTGCATCGGAACTTCAGAGTAAAACCGGAGTAACGGTCACCGTTTCCGGAAAAGAAGCGGAAATGGCCCTGAAAGGGGCGCTTACCACGCCGGGTTCCGAAACTCCGCTGGCCATTCTTGACCTTGGCGGCGGTTCCACTGACGCCGCATTGATTGACGGAAGCGGCAAAGTCACTTCCATTCATCACGCGGGCGCGGGCGAGATGGTAACACGAATGATTAACCTTGAGTTGAATCTCAGGGACAGGGATACGGCGGAATTGATCAAAAAGTTTCCGCTCGCAAAGGTAGAAGGCCTTTTGTATCTGCGGTTTGAGGATTCCAGCGTAAAATTTGTTTCCGAGCCGCTGCCGCCCCAGTTCTTTTCGCGGGTCGTCGTGGTTACGGATGAAGGGCTGGTTCCCATTCGCTCGGACAAAAAGCTTACGGTGGATAAAATTGCCTCAGTTCGCCGGCAGGCGAAGAAAAAAGTTTTTCTCACCAACGCCCAAAGGGCACTGAAGGCAGTTGCTCCGGATGGGGAAATCCGCCGGATCGGTTCCGTGGTGCTGGTGGGCGGAAGTTCACAGGACTTTGAGATCCCCGATATACTTTCAGAATATCTCAGTGCTTACCGTATTGCGGCGGGCCGAGCGAATCTTCTTGGCTTTTTGCCCCCGCACAGCGCGGTCGCTTTGGGCCTTGCACTTTCGGATTAGAGCTTATCATAAAACAGGCAGACGTTCTTCCGGATAAACTCTAAACCAGATTCCTTCCAAAGGAGGAATGCCTCAGAATGAGTATTTATACTAAAAACGGCGACACCGGCTTTGCCAGCACCATGACGCGCAGAATGATTCCAAAGAACAGCCCGATTTTTTCCCTGCTCGGTACTTTGGATGAGCTTAATTCCGCTCTGGGTGTGGCAAGGAATAAAATGCCCGCCGATACCGGCGAAATTGTCCGTTCCATCCAGCAGGATATTATTTCGTTTTGTACGGAACTTGCCGGGGGAGAGCGGTTCGTCACCAAGGAAAAAGTAGCCGGCATGGAAAAATCCATCGACCTGATTATGGAATCCGTTCCCCAGATCACCGCTTTTGTTACGCCGGGAAACAGTACCGCCGGCGCGGCGCTGGACCTTGCAAGAACTGTTGCAAGAAGGGCGGAACGGGAGCTGGTCACCAGCAAGCAGACCGGGGGTATCAGCCGGGAAGCGATGATGTGGGGGAACCGTCTTTCGGATTTGATTTATGCACTTGCCCGGTTGATGGATGCCAGGTCCACGGGGCAGCCCGCAGCAAAGGTAAATCAGCCGGGGGCTTTCCATCCCGCCGAAGGCGCTCCGCCCGGTTCGGATTTTATGGAAACCGGTCTTTGGCTCTGCCAGCAGGTTTTAAATAAGGCAAAAGAGAGCAGCCTTCCTGTTGTAACAGCGGCCTGTGACGCGGGCGGCAACCCGGTCGTCCTGCTCCGCGCGGACGGCGCGTATATTGCAAGCGTGGATATTGCGCAGAACAAGGCGTTTACCAGCGTTTCGGTGCAGATGTCAACAGAACAGCTTTCGACCCTGTGTCAGCCAAACGGTCCGCTCTACGGGATTCAAAACACCAACGGGGGCAGGATCATTATTTTCGGGGGTGGGATTCCGCTTTATGAAAACGGCAGGCTGATCGGTGGGTTTGGAGTGAGCGGCGGTTCAGCCGAACAGGATACTTCATTGGCACATTACGCAAAAGAAATTTTTGATAACAGATAAGGAGGTATATGCCATGGAAATACAGGAAAAAGAGATTGCCGAAATCGTACGGCAGGTCGTAGCCAGCATGTCCGGCACACCGGAATCAACAGCTTCCGAAGGACTTGTGATCGATGGTAAGACATATCTCGGTGTATTTAATGACATGAATGAAGCGATTGAAGCAGCTTACAAAACGCAAAAGGTGCTTCGCGACATGAGTTTTGAACAAAGGGAAGGTATTATTGCAGAGATCAGAAAGCTGATTCTGGAAGAGGCCCCGGCAATTTCAAAGCTTGCGGTACAGGAAACAGGAATGGGCAGGGTGGAGCATAAAATTCTGAAACACCGCCTGGTGGCGATGAAGACTCCGGGAACGGAAGACTTGACCACTGAAGCTTTTTCCGGCGATAAGGGACTGACTCTGGTTGAAATGGCGCCGTTCGGAGTCATTGGCGCAATTACTCCCAGTACGAACCCGAGTGAAACCGTGCTGTGCAATTCCATTGGAATGATTGCCGGCGGCAACACAGTTGTTTTTAACCCGCATCCGGGCGCGGTTAAAACTTCGCTTTATGCGGTGGATTTGATTAACCGTGCGGCCAAAACGGTTGGCGCTCCGCTGAATCTGGCGGTATCCGTCGCAAAGCCAAGCATGGAAACCTCCGATGTTATGGTAAAGCATCCGTATATCAGGATGCTCTGCTGCACCGGCGGCCCGGGCGTGGTTAAGGCGATGCTCTCCTCCGGTAAAAAGGCCATCGGTGCCGGAGCGGGGAATCCCCCGGTCATCGTGGATGAAACAGCGGATATTAAGAAGGCGGGCAAGGATATTATTGACGGCTGCAGCTTTGACAACAATCTGCCCTGCATCGGTGAAAAAGAAGTGTTCGCACTTCAGCCGATTGCCGATGAGCTGATTTACTATATGCAGCAGAACGGCGCTTATCTGATTAACCGTGAGCAAATGCTCCAGCTTGAAAAAGTAGTGCTTCAGGAAGGCAAAAACGGCAAGCCCGTGATCAATAAAAAATGGGTTGGCCGTGACGCGAAACTGATTTTAAAAGCAATCGGTATTGAAGTCGGCGATGAAATCCACTGCGTTATCTGCGAGGCCAAAGACACCGACAACTTTGTCGATATTGAACTGATGATGCCCATTCTGGCAATTGTCAGGGTGCCCGATGTGGATACGGCGATTGAATGGGCAGTCCGGGCCGAACATGGTAACCGCCATACTGCGCATATGCATTCAAAGAATATTGATAACCTCACCCGGTTCGCCAAAGCGATTGAAACCACAATCTTTGTTAAAAATGCCCCGTCCTACGCGGGCATCGGCGTCGGCGGCGAAGGCTACTGCACCTTTACGATTGCGGGTCCGACCGGTGAAGGTTTAACCTCCGCGAAGAGCTTCACCCGCCGCAGAAGATGCGTAATGGTGGATTCCTTCCGAATTGTTTAAAAATTTCGGTAATATGTTAAAATAATAAAGGAGGCCATATATTATGGATATCAATGCAAACCAGATTGAAAGTATTGTTCGTTCCGTGCTTTCCAAAATGGATTCCGCCTCATCCGTCGGCACTCCGGGCATGGCGAGGGTCGCGATGCTCACAGCGGCGAAGCATTTTGAAGTAAAGGAGTTCCCGATTCCACAGATTGGGGACGATGAAATCCTTGTTAAAGTGGAAGGCTGTGGTGTTTGCGGAACCGATGTTCACGAGTGGAAGGGTGACCCGTTTGGTTACATCCCGCTTGTTCTTGGTCATGAAGGAACCGGGGAAGTATTGGCGCTGGGCAAAAACATTCGTCACGATTCACAGGGGCATGCAATAAAAGTAGGCGACAAGCTTGTTACTTCGGTAATTTCCTGCGGGGAGTGCCACACCTGCCTGATGCATCCCGACCAAACCGAGCTTTGCGCCAATCAGGGCGTTTACGGTTTGATTCCGGACAATGAGAAAAATCATCTCTGCGGCTGGTTCTCTACCCACCTACGTATTACCAAAGGCTCCACTTTCTTTGTGGTAAATGATCTTTCCCTGGATCAGAGGATGCTGCTTGAGCTTGCCGCGGTTACAACGCATGCGCTGGAGCAGGGTAAAAAAACCGGCCGCCTCAACTTCAACAGCAAGGTTGTCGTTCAGGGCTGCGGCCCGGTCGGCTTGATGATGATCGCGACGCTGCATGTTGCGGGAATCGATCAGATTATAGCGGTTGATGGCAATGCAAATCGGCTTGAATTTGCTAAAAAGCTGGGCGCTACCCACTCCGTTAACTTTAAAGAACTTCCGACCCTGGAACAGCGCATTAAAGCGGTTCAGGATATTACGGACGGCGCGGGAGCGGATTTTGCTTATCAGTGCACCGGCAATCCGGGCGCCGCATCGGACGTCTACAAATATATCCGTCGCGGCGGCGGTCTTTGCGAAATGGGCTTCTTTGTCAACAACGGCGAATGCACGATCAATCCGCATTTCGATCTTTGCAATAAAGAGATCATGCTGGTCGGCTCCTGGACGTACAGCGCAAGCGAATATCCGATTACGATGGCGTTCCTGCGCCGCGCCAAGAGCATGGGCGTTCCTCTGGAGGATCTGATTACCCACAGATATCCGCTCGACCAGATGAACGAGGCTATGGAAATGAACTTGACCCAACAGGGAATTAAAATTTGCTATACGGCACGGTAATATTTGGGCGGAGCTGGCTCCGCGCTTAACGAGGTGAGATTATGGCACTGGGAATGATTGAAGTGTACGGCTTTGCAACGTCTATTGTTGTTGCGGACGCGGCTGCCAAGGCCGGGGATGTAACCATAGTCGCGCTGGACAAAAACAAACCTGCCGCAGGCGACGCGGCCGAAGTTCCGCTGATTATGGTCGTTAAAATTAACGGTGATGTTGCCTCGGTGGAACAGGCGGTGGAAGCAGGCGAAAGAGTTGCGAAAGAAAAGGGTCAGTTCATATTGTCCCATATCATTACCAATGAAGCGGAAGATACAAAAAAAATGGCAAAAATTAATGCGGTTGGCCGCGATAAATTTAACATCCTTGAGTATTAACCCGGTCGGAGAATAAAAAACATTTAAAAGGAGATTATGATTATGTTAGAAGCGTTAGGTATGGTAGAAACCAGAGGTCTCGTCGCATCCATTGAAGCTGCTGATGCAATGTGCAAAGCCGCAAATGTAACCCTTATCGGCACTGAAAAAATCGGTTCCGGACTCGTAAGCGTCATGGTGCGCGGCGATGTCGGCGCTGTGAAGGCCGCCGTGGAAGCAGGCGGCGCTGCCGCAGCAAGACTCGGCGAAGTGATTGCAACTCACGTTATCCCAAGGCCACATTCGGATGTGGAAAAGATTCTTCCTTCCGAGAAATAATTGCGCGACCGCAATTGATCAAACAATATAATTTTAAAAGGAGATTATGATTATGTTAGAAGCATTAGGTATGGTGGAAACCAGGGGTCTTATCGCATCTATCGAAGCGGCCGATGCAATGGTTAAGGCTGCGAATGTTGTTCTTATCGGTACTGAGAAAATCGGTTCCGGACTCGTAAGTGTCATGGTGCGCGGCGATGTCGGCGCTGTGAAGGCCGCTGTCGAAGCGGGCGGCGCGGCTGCCGCAAGACTTGGCGAAGTCATTGCGACTCACGTAATTCCAAGGCCGCATTCGGATGTGGAAAAGATCCTTCCTTCCATAAAATAATTGCGGGGTGATTCTTAGTGGAAAAGGCAATAGCACTGCTGGAGGTGCAAGCGCTGGTTGCGGCGATTGACGGTCTGGACGCCATGCTGAAAGCAGCGGATGTCCGTCTGGTACATATCGAACGCAGGCTTGGCGGACGATTGGTTACCATCGTCGTCGACGGCAGTGTTTCGGATGTACAGGCGGCTGCACTGGCAGGCAAAGCGGCCGCTGAAAAAGTTGGCAAGGTAAAGCTTTGTGAGGTCATTGCCCGTCCTCACCCTGAAATTAAAAAATTTATCTACACAGATATGGGGGTGTAGTCAGTTATGCAAGCTCCAAATGAAAAAAGTGAGAAAAAATTGATCAAGCCGGTTGTAAATGAATCGGTAATTGCGGCTACTTCTCCGCAAGTTTTAAAGGCGGTTGAAAAGTCAATTGCCGCACAGTCGGAAAAAGCGTCCCAGCCGGCAAAGAAAAAGCCGGAAACGGATTATAATACGAAAAAGGAGAGTTTACAAATGGAAGCATTGGGCATGGTGGAAACCAGAGGTCTTGTAGCGTCAATTGAAGCGGCTGATGCAATGGTTAAGGCTGCAAACGTAACCCTGATCGGAACGGAAAAAATCGGATCCGGACTCGTGAGCGTTATGGTGCGCGGCGATGTCGGCGCTGTTAAGGCTGCTGTTGAAGCAGGCGGCACGGCTGCCGCCAGACTTGGCGAAGTAATCGCAACCCACGTTATTCCGAGGCCGCATTCGGATGTGGAAAAGATTCTTCCTTCCGTCCAATAATCCGTTCTACAGCGGATTGCAAAAACCTGACTGCATAAGGCGGGAGGGAATTTTCCCTGCTCGCCTTTTGCAAAATTAAATTGCCGCAATATTGCAACGGAGGCGGATTTTTAATGGCAGTTGATACGAGATTAGTAGAAGAAATTGTTCGGCAGATCCTTGCCGCCAAGGCTGTTCAGAACGTTGAAGCAAAGGCGGAAAGCAATGAACTTCCGATTATACCGGTCGGTGTTTCCGCGAGGCATGTGCACCTTTCCAGAAAAGACATGGATACGCTTTTTGGGAAAGACAGTGAGCTTACCCCTATCAAAGACCTGATGGGCGGGCAATTTGCCGCGCAGGAGCAGGTTACCATTATCGGGCCTTCTCTGCGGCCGATTGAAAAAGTTCGGGTGCTTGGCCCGCTCAGAAAACAAACTCAGGTGGAAATCTCCTGTACGGATGCCTTTGTGCTGAAAGTGAAGCCGCCGGTAAGGCCCTCCGGTGATCTGAAGGGTTCAGCCGGTATCAGCATCGTCGGCCCGAAAGGGGTCGTTAAACTGGAAGAGGGCTGCATTATTGCGAACAGGCATATCCACATGTCACCGGCTGATGCCGCGCGTTACGGCGTGAAGGACGGGGACTACGTGAATGTACTGGCCGAGGGCGAACGCAGAACCATGCTTTATGGGGTGCAGGTCAGAGTCAGCCCCGAATTCACGCTCGAAATGCACATTGACACGGATGATGCCAACGCAATCGGATTCAAGGGCAAAACCGAAGTTACCATGTTTAAAAGGTAGTTCATCCTGCTTTTATCCGACTGAAGGGGACGATGTAATTATGTTAAGCGGAAAAGTGGTCGGTACCATTGTTTCAACAAGAAAAGTCGAATCTCTTGTTGGTTCAAAATTTCTTGAAGTGCAGCTTTTTAATGCTGGAAAAGAAACGAGTGAATATATCATAGCGATCGATACAGTCGGCGCGGGGATTGGGGAAAAGGTACTGATTACGACCGGAAGCGGCGCCAGGCTTGCTTTGGACAATGTCAGTACCCCGACCGACGCGGTGATTGTCGGAATTATCGATTAATTACTATTGAATGCATGAAGGGAAGCGTCCAATGAAATTAGAAGAACTGAAACAGAAAATCGAAACGGCCGGGGTCATCGGGGCGGGCGGAGCAGGTTTTCCAACCCACATGAAGCTTGTACCGGGCATCGATACCGTTTTAGTGAACGCTTCGGAATGTGAACCGCTGCTGTACACGGATTTTGCCATTATGCAGCGGAATATGGATCAGGTGACAGCCGGCGCCCAGGCGGTTCGGGAAGCACTTGGCGCGAAACAGGCCGTTATTGCAATGAAGTCGCACACCGCCGCCGGCCTGGATTTTCAGGACGGTGAAAAACTTGGTGAATCTGCCAGTGTGAAAATCCTGCCGGATATATACCCTGTTGGGGACGAGATTATTTTGATTTATCAGGCACTGGGAAGAATTGTTCCTCCGGGGCAGCTTCCTTCCGCGGTCGGGGTAGTCGTAATCAATGTGGAAACAGCGTATAATATCTTTAACAGTCTGCATGATGTTCCGGTAACGGAAAAGTGGCTGACGATCGGCGGAAATGTTCCGCAGCCGATGGTGGTAAAAGTTCCGATTAACTGTAATGTGGCTGCCGTGCTGAAAGCCGCCGGAGTTACGGTTCCGGCCGGTCATTCGGTGCTTGACGGCGGCCCTGCGATGGGCAGGATTATCAATCCGGCCACTGCAAAAATAACAAAGAAAACAAAATCGCTGTTGATTCTGCCGGATGAGATTCCAGCGATTGCATTTAAATCAATCACAACCGAGCGGATGCTCAAACGAACTTCTTCAGCCTGCTGCCAATGTTCTTATTGTACGGATATGTGCCCCAGGCATTTGATTGGCTATCCGCTTCAGTCGCACAAGACAATTCGGGCGGTCGCTTCCGCGCAGTTGAATCACCCGGATGATCTTCTTACCGCTTCGCTTTGCAGCGGATGCGGGGTTTGTACCCTGATGGCCTGCTGTCAGGGGATTGCTCCTTCCGTCACCATGGGGGAGGTCAAAAGGAATCTGGGCAAAAACAAACTGGCATACCGGAGCAGCGAGCCTGTCACACCGGATCCTGAACGGGATAACCGCCTTGTGCCGGTCAGCAGATTTAAAAGCCGCATTGGCGTTGCAAAGTTTGACAAACCGGCCCGGTTCGCAGAAGACTTTTCGGTGAAACAGGGGATTTTTCAGCTTCCGCTTTCCCAGCATGTCGGCAAACCTTCGGTTCCGGTGGTAACCGCCGGGGATGCGGTTGATGCGGGGCAAAAAATCGCAAAGGCAGCGGAAGGAATTTCAGCCGCGCTGCATACTCCGGTTTCGGGGAAAGTGCTTGCGGTGACCGATTCCTACATAGAAATTGCAACAGGAGGGGTGAAGTAAGATGGATTATTCGGTAGGCGTATTGGAATTAAAAAGCATCGCAAAAGGTATTCAGGCTTCCGATGATGCGCTCAAGGCTGCAGGAATCAGTTTGATTTCGGCTCAGCCTGTTTGCCCCGGAAAATTTGAACTGATTATAACCGGCGAACTTGCTCAGGTGAATGCCGCCGTGGAAAAGATCAGGGATACATATTCCTCCAATCTTATCGATTCCGTTCTGCTCGGCAGAATTGAACCGAGTGTTGTCAAGGCGCTTTTGGGCGCTCAGCCGCAGCCCAAGCATGGTGCGATTGGCACGATTGAAACATATTCTATCGCAAGTGCAATTCTTGCCGCCGACAGAGCGGTTAAGGCCGCGAATGTCGAAATTGTTGAACTCAGGGCCGCAAGAGGAGTCGGCGGAAAGGGCATCGTTTTCCTGACCGGTGAAATTGCGGATGTTACTGCGGCGGTGGAAACCGGTTCCGTGTATGCAAAGGAACAGGGCGTTTTCGTTGCAAGTTCCGTCATCGGTTCTCCGCACAGCGAGCTTTGGAATTTCTTATAATAATCATTTTCTTCTTTTATTGTTCGGGAGCGCCTTTGCGGGCCTCCCGAACAATTTTATGCGCAAAAATAAGGCCTGCTGTAGTTGAACTGAACCAGAGAAATGGATATTGAGGAAAACAAAGCTGACGCCAATTAAAAAACGGCGCCAGCTTGTGTAAATGAATGATGTTTTGCAATAGCCTTTTTTATTTCCTGTCCAATTAACCCGGAACATCCGGCCTCTTTGCAATCATCCTCGGTTTGGCGGGAGTATGTGGGAATTGAACCCACCCAGGCAGTTTTAATGCCCACAATAGTTTTGAAGACTACAAAGCACACCAGCACTTATCTACTCCCATATTTTATTCTTTGGTTGAATACGTTAAAATTCGCTCATCACCACGCTTTACTGTGACGCCTATCCTGTCAAGGAATTCCAGAATTGCCGTTGCATATTTACGAGAGGTACCCAGTAAATCACGGAATTCCGCCAGCGTGATGCTGCCGTTTTGCTCTATAAATTTTTTTAGAAGCAGAAGCATCCTTTGGTAGGCTTCCCCATGGAGGAAAGAACCGTCTTTTACCTGTACCAGCCTGTTTTGGCCGAGCATAAGCCGAAACGTTTCCCAAGCTTCCTCAGGGGAGCAGGGGAGCAGGGCTGCCACAGAATCGGCATCCGGCGGGGCATAAAGGGACTCCCGGTAAATTTGCTCTGCCGCGGCGCTGGTTTTGCGGTAAAATTCCGTTTCTGTCGGGCAGTGACCGGCCAGCGCGATGTATTGCCCGCTCCGGATGATTTGCTCTTTGCCTTCCAGAAAAGTAAGGATGGCCTCCACTGTCTGCGGATCTTCCTGTGCAAAAAGTTGCCCTTTTAGTTCGGGAAAAGGAAGTCCGCTCCTCAGCGGAAAGCGGGAATGGTATTCTGCTAAAGCGGCGCAAATTTCCTGCTGTACAGCGGCAAGTATTTGCGGCGGGAGTAAAATTTGTTCGCTTACGGCGACCAGCATATTCTGTTCCAGCAAAGTATGCAGGGCGGAGTCAACAGCGGTTGGGTCAAGCTGGGAAAAACAGTTTTGTATTTCCTCCGTTGTACGGATTCTTTTGCCGAACGTCGGCTGGCAGGAAAGCTCCCACATCAATTGTTCCTTCAGGCTGCCTGTGTCATACAGCTGACAGCGTGTGAGCACCGTACTGTCGAACCGCTTGCGTTTTGGCGGGCAGCAATCCAGTACCACTCCGCCGCCGATGGTCTTAACCGGGGAGTAAAAACGGACTACAAAACGGTCTCCGTTTTCCACGGCTGCCGGTTCTTCCAGGCGGAGCTGCGCGTAGCACTGTTCCCCCGCGTGCAGAGTATCCGTGTTCAACAGCCTTGCCCGGCACAGCAGTGTTGCGGTACCAAGAAACAAATGAAGCCTGGCATTATTCGCAATCTCATATTCCGCGTTTTTTAAGCCGACCAGCTTTACATCCAGCAAATATGTTTTTTTCAGCGAACCGGGGGTTGCCAGTACCTCCCCGCGGGAAAGTTCCTCTTTTTTAATGCCGGCCAGATTCACGGCCACACGCTGCCCAGGGCATCCCAGCTGAACATCCTGCCCGCAGCTTTGCAGGCCGCGTATGCGGACGGCTTTTTCCTGCGGATAGACCACAGCGTCGTCATCCAAACTGATTTTTCCGGACGCCAGCGTGCCCGTCACGACCGTACCGAAACCCTGCATGGTAAAAGCGCGGTCGATAAACAGGCGAAACCGAGGCCCGCACGCCCGCGGCTGAACCCTTCGCGCCTCGTCCTGCAGCAAGCATTGCAGTCCTTCAATGCCCTTTCCCGTGCGGGCGGAAACTACCGATACGGGGGCGTGTTCCAGAAAAGTTCCGGTAAAGTGCTGTGCAATATCTTCCTGTACAAGCGCGACCATTTCTTCGTCAACCAAATCACATTTTGTAATTACGGTAATGCCGCGGTGAACACCCAGCAGGGAAAGAATATCCAGATGTTCCATAGTCTGGGGCATCACACCCTCATCTGCCGCAACTACCATCAGCGCCAGGTCCAGCTGCCCCGCCCCTGCGAGCATATTTCGTACAAATTTTTCGTGTCCGGGAACATCGATAATATTCGCGAGCGTATCGCCGTTGAGCATCATATGTGCAAAGCCAAGGTCAATGGTGATGCCGCGGCGTTTTTCTTCCTCCAGCCGGTCGGTGTCGATGCCGGTGAGTGCGCGAATCAGGCAGGTTTTCCCGTGGTCGATGTGCCCGGCTGTCCCGATAATCATATGTTTCATTCCTTGTTTCCTCCGGTGCATTGAGCGACCGCATGTGCCACAAGGGGAAGTTCCGGCTGCTGAATCGTAGAAACGTCGAGTAAAAGCTGATTTTTGGCAACGCGCGCAATAATGGGCAATGTAAGCCCACGCAGCCGCCGCTCCAGTTCAAACACTGAAATATCGTGCGGCCGGATTGCCACAACATAACCCGAAAGCGGCTGTGCCGGCACTGAGCCGCCGCCGATCTGCCGTTCCTCTGCAAGAACCTCCGCCTCGCACCCGGTGCCCTGATCCCTGATTTGACGGCACAAATCTTCTGCTTTTGGCTTTAAATAATCAGAGCGCATCATGTGCAGAACAGGAATTTCATCCATGCGTTCCGGTTCGATATAGAGCCGCAGGGTGGCTTCCAGAGCGGCAAGCGACAGCTTGTCGATTCGCAGAGCGCGTGCAAGCGGGTTCCTGCGCATGCGTTCGATTTTCTCTGCGTTACCCAGAAGAATGCCGCACTGAGGCCCTCCAAGCAGCTTGTCTCCGCTGAACATGACAATGTCCGTTCCGTCCCGAACCGCCTGCGGCGCCGTCGGTTCGTCCAGAAAAGGATACCACCGGGCATCTAAAATTGCACCGCTGCCTAAATCATACAGCACAGGTATCCCTTGCTTTTTCCCAAGTTCCGCCAATTGACGGATTGAAACATCCTCGGTAAATCCCACTATTTTATAATTACTTGTATGCACCTTCAGAATCGCGCCCACATCTCCGCCTTTCAGCGCGTTTTCATAATCGCGAAGGTGCGTTTTATTTGTGGTTCCCACCTCTGCAATGATTCCGCCGCTCTGCTCCATAATATCCGGAATGCGGAAGGAATCGCCGATTTCCACCAGTTCCCCGCGGGAGATAAGTACTTTTTTATTTTTTGCGAAGGTGAAAAGCGCAAGCAAAAGTGCGGCGGCATTGTTGTTGACAACAAGGGCGGACTCGGCGCCGGACAGTGTGCAGAGCAAATCCTCCACATGCCGGTTGCGGTTGCCGCGTGTGCCGGTTTGCAGGTCGTATTCCAGATTGCTGTAGCCTTCAGCTACCTCGGTAATCGCTTTCACCGCGCTTCGGCACAGCGGGGCCCTTCCCAAATTAGTGTGAAGTATTACGCCGGTGGCATTAATTACACGCCGCAGGCTGGTTTCTTCCAGCTTTTTTGCACGAGTTAAAATGCAATTGACCAATGTGCCGACAGATGGACTTTCCATACAATTCCCCTGTAAAATCTGCTGGCGGAGCGCTTCCAGTTCCTCCCGGACTGCGCGTACAATAATCGCGCGGGCGCAGTGCTCCATTTTTTCAGCAATGGCCGGATTCTCCAAAAGCTCGTCCACTTTTGCAATACTGCGCAGCAGTTCCTGTTTTTCTGCCATTCCTGTCGCCTCCTTTTCGGCGGATCGCGGTGTATCACCAATGAATGGTTTTTCATCTGTACTTCTGCTCCGGATGCATTAAGTTATGCATCCGTAATAATATGCTCCAATATTTTGCGGACACAATCTGCCGTTTCATCAATTTCCTCCACTGTGTTGAAGTGACTGATGGAAAAGCGGACCGTTCCCTGCGGATAAGTGCCCAGCGTTTTGTGCGCGTTAGGCGCGCAGTGCAGGCCGCATCTCGTCATAATGCCGCATTTACTGTCTAAAAGGTAGGCGATTTCCGCGTTGTCGCGGTCGGTGAAGTCCACCGAAACGATGGGCGCTTTTTCGCCCTCCACACCCGCAATACGGAGCTTTCCGCAGCAGGCAAGACTGCTGCTCAGCCGGGCTGCCAGCGAAAGCTCGGTTTGCCGGATGGCATCGATGCCGTGGTGCTGCAGGTACTGTAAAGCGGCGTTTAAGCCGTAAATGCCGGGCAGGTTTTGCGTGCCGGCCTCAAATTTGTCCGGTAAAAGCTCGGGCGTGGTTTCCAGATGTGAAAAACTCCCCGTTCCCCCCACAATCAGTGGTTCAAGCTCCGCAGCAAGCCGGTCGCTGACCAGAAATCCACCAATTCCCTGCGGCCCCAGCAGCCCCTTGTGGCCGGTAAAAGCCAGTGCGTCAATCTGCATCTCCTGCATATCAATCGGGAAAATACCGGCTGTCTGCGCGCTGTCCACAATGAAAAACAGTCCATGCTGGCGGCAAAGCGCACCAACCTGCTTCAGCGGCATCAGTGTGCCGCACACATTTGACGCGTGGGTAAGGAATACCGCGCGGGTATTGGGTTTTATCATCGGCTCCAGCTGCTCCAAAAGCAGTTCACCCTGCCGGCTGCAGGGAATCCGGTCGAATTCCACGCCGTGTGCGGCAAGCTGTACAAGCGGACGCATCACCGCGTTATGTTCCATTGCGCTTACAAGAGCATGATCGCCGGGTCTTAAAAGGCCCTTGCAAAGCTCGTTGAGCGCCGTAGTGATATTCATGGTGAAAATGACGTTCCGGCTTTCCTCAAAATGAAAAAGCGAACAAAGCTTTTCCCGGGTATCCAGTACTGTTTCGGAGGCACCGTAGGCTTTCCCATATCCGCCGCGGTTGATGTTACAGCCGACTTCTTCCATGAAAAATTGCATTTGCCGCACAACCCCGGGCGCTTTTGGAAAGGTTGTGCTTGCATTGTCCAAATATATCTTCTGCAATGAATTACCTCTGAATTGAAATTTTCAACAATCGATTTCTATTATTATACTATTTTTTAAATTTTTATTCTATAATAAATTTAAGATTTAACTTGCCCTGAGCGCCGCCTGTACCTGAATTATTTCCGCATCTGATTTTTCCGAAACTCTTATCAATTTCCTGATGATGGAAAGTCGCCTGTGCCGCCCTGATTCTTGTGCATCGGCATCCGTACATTCAACACATTGCGGAAAGAATCAGAACTTTTTCCGCAGAATAGAAAAATCAAAGAAATCGGTATAGAACTCGAGTGAGCGCAGAAGGGGCCTGTTCGGCTTTTCATAGCCGACCTCGTCCAGCAGAATCAGCGCCTCGCCGGAGCGAAGGTTCAGCTTGCTGCGAATATATTCATCCGCGTTGGTCGCCCGAACTTTGGCAATGTCCGTGGTGACCATAACGCCGCAGTAATGTTCAAGAATATCGAAAATAGAGCGGCTCCAGTCGATGACTCTGTAGTCTGTGCCATTGAATAATTCTGCATGTAAATAGTCAAGGGAATAAATCACCGGGATTTTTCCTGCTAAAATTCGTTTCTCGCACACAATGATTTCGGCGCCGAGGTCAATGTCCAGTTTGCCCGCCAGTTCTTCATTCGCTGTTTCCAGCCGCACATTGATGCGGTCGGGGGTGGGGGTATAACCGGAATTCAAAATCAGGTCATTGTATTCCAGCTTCAAGTCGAGCCGGTTGGTCAGGTTAACGATACTGCGGTTGATTACGGTGCCCACACCGCGTGTACGTTCAATATAGCCTTCCCGCTCAATATCGGAGAGCGCGTCGCGAATTACCGTGCGGCTTACGCCAAGCTGTTCTGAAAGCTCGACTTCAGCGGGGAGCTTCTCGGCATTCGCGAAGATGCCGTCCTTCAGCTCTTTCATTAAAAGCAGGCTGACCTGCGTAGACATTAGATTACTGCTCAAATTAGACAGCGGATATTCTCCGGTCATATTAATGAACCTCCTGTTTTCTAAAGAAAAATAATATATAAAATTTAAAAAAAATTATGCAAAATTTATCTTGCAAGGTGCTGTGGAATAGACTATTATTAACAAAAAGCAATAGTATTACTAATAATAAACTTGTACAAAATTGTTTTAATGAATGTCTAATTGGTGTGATTCTTTCATTATACTTGAATTTGGTGAAAATGGCAATGCGGCTTTTCTGTTTGTTGTGTTTGGAGTTTTCAGACCGAAAGGAGGAGAATGATGAAAAAGAGTCCGTTGATTCTCAGGGGGAATCTTATCTATTCTGTGGATACGGCCACGCTTGTTTCCCTTCCTCATGGCTATTTGGTGTGCGAAAACGGATACTGTACCGGGGCTTTCGAACAGCTTCCTGAAAAATTCACCTCAATCCCGGTGGTAGACTACGGTGAGCAGCTCATTGTTCCCGGATTGGTGGATTTGCACGTGCATGCGCCGCAGTTCGCTTTCGCCGGCATGGGCATGGATATGGAACTGTTGCCATGGCTTGAAACCTATGCGTTCCGTGAAGAGGCAAAATATGCGGATCTTGCCTATGCGGAAAAGCGTTACAGCTCTTTCGCCAAAGCAATTTCCTCCAGCGCTACCACACGCGCCGTCATTTTTTCCACACTGCATGTGCCGGCGACCCACCTTTTGATGCGCATCATGGATCAAACCGGGATTAAAGCGCTGGTCGGCAAGGTGAACATGGACCGTAACAGCCCGGATACTCTGCGTGAAACGACGGAACAGTCGTTTAGCGACACGGAAAAATGGATTTTGGAATGCGACGGTCAGTATAAAAATATTAAGCCGATTTTAACGCCGCGGTTTATTCCGTCCTGTACCAATGAATTAATGGAAAACCTTGGTGTTCTTCAGAGAAAATATCATTTACCGGTGCAGTCCCACCTTTCCGAAAATAAAGAGGAAGTTGAATGGGTAAAGCAGCTGCACCCCGAAAGCACCTGCTACGGCGGCGCGTATGACCGCTACGGAATGTTTGGCGGGGAATGCCCCACTATCATGGCACACTGTGTACACTCCACGGAAGAAGAAATAAGTCTGATGCAGGAGCGGGGCGTGTACATTGCCCACTGCGCGCAGTCCAACATGAATATTTCCAGCGGCGCGGCTCCTGTGCGCACCTATCTTGACCGTGGAATGCATGTGGGCCTGGGTACCGATGTAGCGGGCGGCTTTTCAATTTCTATATTCCGAGCAATGAGCGATGCCGTGCAGGCTTCCAAGCTGCGCTGGGTTTTAAAGGATAAATCACTGAAGCCCCTTACGGTTCCGGAGGTGTTCTTTATGGGAACCAAGGGCGGCGGTTCATTCTTCGGAAAAGTCGGCAGCTTTGAATCGGGCTTCGAATTCGACGCCGTGGTGCTGAACGATGAAAACCTTGGCGGAGCGGAGGATTTAAGTGTGGAACAGCGCCTTGAGCGCTTGATTTACCTGAGCGATGATCGCAATATAAAAGCAAAATATATTGCCGGGGAAAAAATAACGGAGCATACATAATGCGACGGCGGCCTACTGTGAGATAATAAATTTAATGTGTACCGACAAGGAGGAATTTTTTATGGGAATCGGACAGAGCATTAACCGTGTTGATGCTTTTGAAAAGGTAACCGGCGGCGCGAAATATACGGATGACCTTGTGAATTCCACAGCCCTGATTGCAAAGGTTTTGCACAGTACGATTGCAAATGGTTTGGTGAAAAACATCGATTATTCCGAAGCGGAAAAGGTGCCGGGCGTCGTTAAAATTATAACCTGTTTTGATGTTCCGGATATTCAGTTTCCTACCCCCGGCCATCCGTGGTCGGTGGAGAAAGCACATCAGGATGTTTCTGACCGCAAGATGCTGAACCAGCGTGTCAGAATATACGGTGACGATATCGCTGCCGTTGTGGCGGATGATGAGATTTCAGCCATGCGCGCTTTGCGGCTGATTAAGGTGGAGTATGAGGAATACCTGCCGCTTCTTACAGCGCAGGCCGCGATGAGCGCGGGCGCCACCGTCATTCATGAGGAGCATCCGGACAATATATTGGCGCACAGCGCCTTTGAAGTCGGTAATTACGACGAGGCGATTAAAGAGCCCGGTCTGCGGTGCTTTGAAGGTGAATTTGAAACACAAGTCGTGCAGCACAGCCATATTGAGCCGGCCTGTTCCTACGCTTACATGGAAAAGGGCAGAATTGTGGTGGTTTCCTCTACACAGATTCCTCACATTGTCCGGCGTGTAATCGGGCAGGCATTGGATATTCCGTGGGGTAAAATCAGAGTGATTAAGCCGTATATAGGCGGCGGCTTCGGCAATAAACAGGAAGTTCTATATGAGCCTTTGAACGCATTCTTATGCACAAAGGTAGGCGGCCGCCTTGTAAAATTGGAGCTTACCAGAGAAGAAGTTTTCACCTGTACCCGCGTGCGTCATTCCATTAAATTTCAAATGCAGACCTACGTGCGGCCGGACGGCCGACTGGTTGCCCGCAGGCTTTACGCCTACTCCAATCAGGGGGGCTACGCCTCCCACGGCCATGCGATTGTCGCAAACTCAATCAACAGCTACCGTCATCTTTATCAGGATGAGAAAGCGCTGAAAGCGGATGCGTACACGGTATACACCAACATTTCCACCGGCGGCGCAATGCGTGGCTACGGTATTCCGGAAATGGCCTTTGCCTGCGAGTCCCATATGGACGATATCGCCAGGGAACTTGGTATTGACCCGATTGCGTTACGCCAGAAGAATCAGATGCAGCTTGGGTACAAAGACCCGCTTACCACCATCACCTGCTATTCCAGCGGGCTGAGCGAGTGCATACAAAAGGGCAGGGATTTTATTCATTGGGATGAAAAGCGTGAGGCATACAGGAATCAGACCGGGCCGGTCCGCCGCGGCGTCGGCATGTCAATTTTCAGCTATAAAACGGGTGTGTACCCGATTTCACTGGAAACCGCAAGCGCGCGCCTGATTTTGAATCAGGACGGCACGGCGCAACTTCAGCTTGGCGCTACGGAAATCGGGCAGGGTGCCGATACTGTTTTAACCCAGATGGCCGCCGAAACGGTCGGCTTCAATAATGAAGATATCAATATCGTTTCCACACAGGATACGGACGTCGCCCCGTTTGACACCGGCGCGTACGCTTCCCGCCAGACTTATGTTAGCGGTATGGCGGTCAAGAAAACCGGTGAGCTATTTAAAACCAAAATTTTAGATTATGCGAATTACATGTTAAAATTGCCGGTTGAAACGATGGATATCCACGAGAGCAATATTGTGGAAAAAGAAACCGGAAAAATATTGCTTTCCATGGGTGATTTGGCAATGGAGGCGTTTTACAGCCTTGATTACTGCGTACATATCACCGCGGAAGCAACCAACCAGTGCAAGGACAACACCTTTGCTTTCGGCGCCTGTTTTGCAGAGGTTGAGGTCGATATTCCGTTGGGCAAAATTAAGGTGCTGAATGTAATTAATGTGCATGACAGCGGCGTTCTGATTAATCCGAAGCTTGCCGAGGCGCAGGTGCACGGCGGCATGAGCATGGGTCTTGGCTATGCCCTGAGTGAACAGCTGCTCTATAACGAAAAGGGCGAGCCGCTCAACAATAACTTTTTGGACTATAAGCTTCCGACCAGCATGGATACACCGGAGCTGCACGTTGCCTTTGTGGAAACGGTCGACCCCAGCGGCCCGTATGGCAACAAAGCGCTGGGCGAACCGCCGGCGATTCCGGTTGCACCTGCGGTGCGCAATGCGGTGCTTCATGCAACGGGTGTGGCAATTAACACATTACCGCTGAATCCGCAGAGACTGGTTGAAAAATTCTCACAGGCCGGATTGATCTAAGAAAGGGGCGGTTAGAAGTATGTATGATATTGAAAAGCTGTATCAGGCGAAGGATGTGCCCGACGCAATCGCCGCGCTGGCTGCGGATCCGCAGGCAATCATCATCTCCGGCGGCAGCGACGTATTAATAAAAATTCGCGAGGGAAAACTGGCGGGATGCTCGCTGGTAAGCATCCACGGAATCAAAGAGCTGGAGGGCGTTGCAATGGAGGAAGACGGAACCATTGTGATCGGCCCCGCAACCACATTTTCCCACGTAACCTACAACAAAATTATTCAGAAATGTCTTCCCATGCTGGGCGACGCGGTGGATCAGGTGGGCGGGCCGCAAATCCGCAATATCGGAACCATTGGCGGCAATATTTCCAACGGGGTTACCAGCGCAGACAGTGCGTCCACGCTTTTTACCATGAATGCGGAGCTCGAAATCACCGGGCCGCAGGGCAAGCGCCGGCTGCCAATCGAGGAATACTACAAAGGCCCCGGCCGGGTGGATTTAAAACACGGCGAGGTTTTGACCCAAATCCGTATTTCCAGGGAGAATTACGAAGGATTTTATGGACAGTACATTAAATACGCCATGAGAAATGCAATGGATATTGCGACGCTCGGCTGTGCGGTTAACTGCAAACTGAATTCCGCAAAAGACCGTATTGAGGATGTGCGCCTTGCTTTCGGCGTGGCCGGACCTGTGCCGATACGCTGCCATGAGGCTGAACAGGCGGTGAAGGGCGCCGGGACTTCGCTTGAAACACTTAAGGCTTTTTCGGATGCGGCGCTCACCGAAGTGAACCCCAGAACTTCATGGCGCGCCTCCAGGGAGTTTCGCCTGCAGTTGGTCAAAGAACTGAGCCAGCGAGTGCTCAAACAGGCAATCGTGTTAGGGGGAGGAACGGTAAATGATTAAAATAATTCATATGACGGTTAATGATAAACCCATAGAAATTGCTGTGGATGACCGCGAAGCCCTGGTGGAAACCCTGCGCACGCGGCTTGAACTTACCAGTGTAAAAAGGGGCTGTGAGGTTGGTGAGTGCGGCGCCTGCACCGTTTTGGTTGATGGGGAAGCGATTGATTCCTGTATTTACCTTACGGTATGGGCGGACGGCAAACGTATCCTTACCGTGGAGGGGCTGCGCGGGCCAAACGGCGAGTTAAACCCCATCCAGCAGGCTTTTGTGGAGGAAGCTGCCGTACAATGCGGCTTCTGCACGCCCGGGTTGATTATGTCCGCGGTGGAAATTGTGGGAAGCGGAAAAAAGTATAACCGCGAGGAACTGAAAAAACTGATTTCCGGGCATCTTTGCCGCTGTACCGGTTACGAGAACATTTTGAATGCGTTGGAAAGAGTCGTCAACGAAACATATCGCTACGCCGGTAAAGAGAATCAATAATCTTTAAATAATTTAAGGAGGGCGGTTTTATCCGCCCTCCCAGGTTGTTTTAATGAGTATGCATGAAATTTTACAGCTGATGGAACGCTGTTTCGCCGTACAGTCATCCGGCGGCATCAATATAGCTGTAAAGCGTATACTTTGAAATTCCAAAGTGCTTTGAAATTTTATCGCCTGATTTGGTAATCAGGAAAGCGCCGCTGTTGTTTAAAAACTGAATCGCTTTAATTTTATCGTCTTTGGTCATCAGCGCCACTGGCTTGCCAACCTGCTGTACGGACTGCTCTATCAGTTCTGTGAGCAAATCATTTACATTCTGAGGAATCCGCTCCGGCTCTTTTTCGGTAGGCTCGACAGAAATAATTGGTTTTAATGCGCTTTCCACCATCAGCAGGCCGGTGATGTCAAAGTTGATGGAAAAAATTCCGATTATTTTTTTGTTTTCATCCCGGATATAGATTGTGGTGGATTTTAGAATGCGCCCGTCCTTTGTTTTGGTAAGATAGCTGAAGTGATCCTTCAACTTGCTCTGGTCACCATGCAGAGCCTCCAGTACAACAAGCGAAGGGCCGTCGCCCACCTTCCGCGAAGTTACCTGGCCGTTTTCAATAATGACAATGGAGCTCTCTTTGTAATTTTCACTTAAATCATGCACTGCGACTTCACAGTTGTTCCCAAATTGCCGGGCAATTCCTTTTGCCAGCTGGGCCAAAAATTCCAGAGTAATTCCTTGTAACATGATTTGTGTCCTTTCTTTTTGCAACACTTTTACAGCGCATATTTCTGCTTCCCTATATAATGAATATCATAATAACATATCCATAAAATAAATCAACTGTAATCTTAAAAAAAGTATTTGCTAAAAAAAAATTTTTAGTCACGCTTTTCGGCTTGATTTTATTGCTAATAAATGATAATATGGATTTATAAAATCAGATAAATTAATTGATGCGGTTGATAACGATAGCTGCAACGGAGTGCTTTGCGCACGGGCTGATGTTCACTCACAGGTGACGTGGTTCGGTTGCGCATTTTACCCTCTGCGTACTGTGAGTGTTCATTTCGTATTTGGCGCCTTTTACAGCGCCGGATGCAGGATGAGCGCTTTTTTAATTTATTGCCTATATTTTGATTGCAGAGGAGAATGAATGATGCTATTGATTGGAAACGGAAGAGTCATTACCAGGGACAGCGGTAAACCTTTTTTTGAAGATGGATGTGTTTGTGTGCAGGGTCGTCTGATTTCCGAGGTGGGGAGCACGGCGGAACTGCGTGCGAAATACCCCGGGGCAGATTTCTTGGATGCCGGGGGCGGTGTGATTATGCCGGGAATGATCAATACCCATAATCATATTTACAGCGCATTTGCAAGGGGACTCTCCATCAAAGGCAATAACCCGAAAGATTTTATGGGTATTTTGGAAGGCACCTGGTGGCGCATCGACCGCGAACTGAATCTGGATGACGTAAAGTACAGTGCGATGGTTACTTACCTTGACTGCATCAAAAACGGAGTAACTACGGTATTTGACCATCACGCCAGTTATGGTGCAGTTGACGGCAGCCTTTTCGCGATTTCCGACGCCGCGCGTGAGCTGGGCGTGCGTACCTGCCTGTGCTATGAGGTATCCGACCGCGATGGCGAAGTCAAAATGAAGCAGGCTGTGCATGAGAACGCGGCGTTTATCAACGCGGCTCTGAAAGATAAATCCGACATGCAAAAAGGCATGATGGGTATGCACGCCTCTTTTACGCTGTCGGATAAAACTTTGGAGCTTTGCCGCGAAAATACGCCGGACGGGGTTGGCTGCCATATTCATGTTGCGGAAGGAATGGCCGACGTGTACGACAGCCTGCAAAAATACAATAAGCGCATTATTCACCGTCTGTTTGATATGGATCTGCTGGGGCCAAAAACCATCACCGGCCACTGCATTCATGTAAATCCTGCGGAAATGGATATTTTGAAACATACCGATACCATGGTCGTACATAATCCGGAATCCAACATGGGCAATGCGGTGGGCTGCCCTGCCGTACTGCAAATGATGAAGAAAGAAATCCTGCTCGGCCTTGGCACTGATGGTTACACCAACGATATGATCGAGTCCTACAAGGTCGCCAACATTCTTCATAAGCATAACGCATGTGACCCCAGTGTCGCGTGGGGGGAAATCCCATCCATGCTGTTTGAAAACAATGCAAAAATTGCCGGCCGCTATTTTGAAACTCCTGTCGGCATACTGAAAGCCGGAGCCGCCGCCGATGTGATCGTATTGGACTATGATCCCTTTACGCCGATGGATGAAACGAACTGCAACTCGCACATCTTATTTGGCATGAACGGCAGAAGCGTCACCGGAACAGTTATAAACGGAAAAGTACTGATGAAAAACAGGGAGCTTGTCGCTGACGAAGCGGAAATCACGGCGAAAGCGAAGGAGCAGGCTGTGTCCCTTTGGCACCGCCTGAACGGTTGATTCCTCTTTATATAAGAGCATCATTACACAAATAATTTAAGACAGGAGAAATACCATGAGTGACAGAATGCGCCCTATTTCTTTTGATAAATTGATAAACTGGGTCTTGACCGAAGCCAAAGAGCAGTCCTGTGTATTTGGTGTGCGGGGAGCGTTTCATAAAACGGATGATAAGAAGCTGAGCCTTTTTACAGAAAAGCTGGAAACTCCGTTCGGCCCTGCGGCCGGCCCTCACACTCAGCTGGCCCAGAACATCATCGCGTCTTATATGGCCGGGAGCCGGTTCTTTGAACTGAAAACCGTACAGACGCTGGACGGCGAGGATCTGCCGGTTGCAAAGCCCTGTATCAACGCCAGCGATGAAGGCTACAATGTGGAATGGTCCACCGAACTGACTGTTCCCGGGGCTTTTGACGAGTATGTAAAGGCGTGGTTCGTGTTAAAACTGATCTCCCACGAATGGAAACTCGGCAGTGATGACGGTTTCATATTCAATATGAGTGTTGGCTACGATTTAAAAGGCATTCAGTCCGAGAAGATTGACACATTCATCGAGGGGCTCAAAAATGCGGAAAATACTGCAGTCTGGGAGGAATGCCGAGGGTATGCCCTTTCCCATTTATCGCTTTTTCAGCGTATTGACGCCGAGTATATTCAGCGGATTTCCCCGAAAATCTGCACCTCTATTACGCTTTCCACACTGCACGGCTGCCCGCCACAGGAAATTGAACGCATTGCGTCCTACCTGATTGCAAAGAAAAAATTGAACACGTTTATCAAGTGCAATCCGACTCTGCTTGGCTACGATTTTGCCCGCCGGACTATGGATGCGCTCGGCTATGATTATCTGATTTTCGACGACCATCATTTCAGGGATGACCTGCACTTTGAAGATGCGGTGCCTATGATTCAGCGCCTGCTGAAGCTTGCGCAGGAAAATGGACTTGTGTTCGGCGTTAAGCTTACCAACACCTTCCCGGTAGAAATCGGTCAGAATGAACTTCCGGGTGACGAAATGTATATGTCCGGCCGTGCGCTTTTTCCGCTGACTATTTCGCTTGCGGATAAGCTTTCCAATGCTTTTCAGGGAAAGCTGAGAATTTCATTCTCCGGCGGAGCGGATGTTTTCAATATTGCAAAGCTGTTTTCCATGGGGATATGGCCGATTACCTTGGCCACAACGGTGCTCAAGCCGGGCGGATATCGGCGTATGCTGCAAATTGCGCAAGTGCTGAACGCTTGTGACTACAAGCCGTTCAGCGGTGTGGATTTGGGCGCTCTGCATGCGTTTGCGGCGGATGCGCTGAAAGACGCGCATTACCGCAAGCAGGGGAAACCGCTTCCGTCCCGCAAACTGCGCCGGGAAGTTCCGCTCATCGATTGCTTTACCGCGCCCTGCCGCGGCGGCTGCCCGATTGAACAGGATATTCCTGCCTACCTCCGTCTGGTTGAAAAAGGCGAATATGTGGAAGCGTTTCGTGTGATAACCGAACGGAATCCGCTGCCGTTTATCACCGGTACAATTTGCAGTCATAAATGTATGGAGAAATGCACGCGTAATTACTACGAAACACCGGTGAATATTCGCGCCGTAAAGCTGGAAGCTGCCCAGAATGCTTATGAGCAGTTCTTGTTTGAATTTCACAGGCCTGAAATAACCGCTGCGGCAAAAATCGCCGTAATCGGCGGCGGAGCGGCCGGACTTTCTGCCGCGTATTTCCTCGCGTGCGCCGGCTGGAGGGTAACCGTATTTGAAAAGTCGGAACAGCCGGGAGGTGTTGTGCGCAATGTGATTCCGGAATTCCGAATTTCCACGTCGGCAATTGACAATGATATTGCGCTGGTTCGCCTGATGGGCGTGGAATTGATAACCGGCTGCGAAAAGACTTCCGTGGAGGAACTACGTGAACAGGGCTATGAGTATGTTGTGCTTGCCATCGGCGCATGGAAGCCCGGCGTCCTTCCCATGGAATACGGCAATGCTGTGAATGCGCTCGAGTTTTTAGAGCAGTTCAGGTGCGCGCCGCAAAGTGTGGAATTGGGAAAAAATGTGGTGGTTGTCGGCGGCGGGAACACTGCAATGGATGCGGCAAGAGCCGCGAAACGGGTTCCGGGGGTGGAGAAAGTTTCCCTTGTGTATCGCCGCACGAAGCGGTATATGCCCGCGGACGAGGAGGAGCTTGAGCTTGCCGTGGAGGACGGCGTTGAGTTTTGCGAGCTGCTTTCGCCAATCGGCGTAGAAAACGGAGTTTTGAAATGCTATAAAATGATTTTAGGCGGGCGTGACGCTTCCGGAAGGCGCAGCCCTGTGCAGACAGACGAAATTGTCGCAATACCGGCGGACACCGTCATTGCTGCAGTCGGCGAAAAAGTGGATACGGAATTCTATTTGAAAAACGGAATTGCAGTGGATGAGCATGGCCGCGTGAAGGTGAATCCGGCTACACTGGAAACCAATTTGAAGAATGTGTTTGCGGCGGGCGACGGCCTGCGCGGCCCCGCAACTGTTGTGGAAGCAATTGCCGACGCGACAAAATGTGCCGGTGCGATTACGGAATTGTGGAATCGCCGTTATGAAGCGCTGAATGTCAGCGAGGCTCCTTCCGAAGTTACAATGAAAAAAGGTGTTCTTACCACCGGATGCGACTCGTGCAGGGAAAGTGAACGCTGCCTTGAGTGCGCCACCGTTTGCGAAAGCTGTGTGGAGGTCTGCCCGAACCGCGCCAATATTGCCGTTCGGGTGCCGGGCAATCCTATGCCCCAGATTATCCATATGGACGGTATGTGCAATGAGTGCGGCAACTGTGCCACCTTCTGCCCGTACGACAGCGCGCCTTACCGCGACAAGTTTACCTTGTTCGGCAATGAAGCTGATTTTGAGGACAGCACAAATCAGGGCTTCCTCTGCCTTGACAGCGCAAAGGGCTTGTTCCGCGTGCGTTTATGCGGCTCTGTGACGGATGTTTCACTGAATGAGGAAACCGGGCTTCCGGCGGATATCCGCGCATTGATTATGGCTGTGTTTAAAAACTACACTTATCTTTTTTATCAGAATGAAATATAATTAGAATACGGCAAACCGCAGAATTGCGGCGCAGAATGAGAGGGTCACTTATGTCTGTATTAATTAAAGGCGGAACGGTCGTTTCGCCTAAGGGAAGCTTCCTTTCAGATATTCGGGTGGAGAACGGCATCATCAGCGAACTTGGCACAGATTTGCCCTTAAACGGCTCCGAGCTTGCGGATGCCGCCGGCTGTCTGCTTTTTCCGGGATTCATCGATGCACACACGCATCTTGACGCGGCGATCGGCTCGACGGTAACGGCCGATGATTTTCGCACCGGAACACGCGCGGCGATTGCCGGCGGCACCACAACGCTTGTCGATTTTGCCACGCAGGAAAAAGGGGAGACCCTTTCGCAGGCGCTGCAAAACTGGCATCAAAAAGCCGATGGGGTTTCTTTCTGCGACTATGCTTTCCATATGGCGATAACCGACTGGAATCCATCCGTTTCAAGGGAGATTCAAACCATGGCCGATGCGGGGGTTACTTCTTTCAAATTATATCTGGCGTATGACGCGCTGCGTGTAAACGACAAGGAATTATATCAGATTCTGAAAAGAGTGAAGCAGATACACGGCATTGTGGGCGTACACTGCGAAAATGGAGATTTGGTTGATGAACTGGTTCGGGAATGCCGTGAAGCCGGTGAGCTCGGCCCGGCGGCACACCCGAAATCAAGGCCGGACAGTGTTGAGGCGGAAGCGGTTTCCCGCTACCTTTACGTTGCTTCCATAGCTGATACTCCTGTGAATATTGTTCATCTGAGCACCAAAAAAGGGTTGGAGGAAGTTGAAAAAGCGAGAGGCCGCGGCCAGAGGGTCTATGTGGAAACCTGCCCGCAATATCTGATGATGGATGAAAGCCGCTACACGCTGCCCGGATTCGAGGGTGCAAAATACGTAATTTCCCCGCCGCTGCGCAAACCGGAGGATCAAAACAGCCTTTGGAACGCGTTGAAGGAAGGGGAGATTGATACCGTTTCAACCGACCACTGCAGCTTTAATTTTGCGGGGCAAAAGGAACTCGGCAGGGATGACTTCAGCAAAATCCCCAACGGGATGCCCGGCATTGAAAATCGCCCCGCAATTATGTACACCTACGGCGTATGCGGCAAACGCATTACAAAGGAGCAGATGGCGGCCATGCTTTCCGAAAATACGGCGCGGCTGTTCGGCATGTTCCCGCAGAAGGGAGTCCTGCAGGTAGGCAGCGACGCGGATATTGTACTGTGGGACCCGAATTATCAGGGCAAAATCACCGCTGCGGAACAGCTTCAGAATGTGGACTATACCCCCTATGAGGGTGTTTCCGTAACGGGCAGGGCCAGGATGGTGTTGCTGCACGGCAAACAGGTGGTTGCCGATGGCCGGGTTATTGCCGAAGAATGCGGAAACTATGTACACCGCGGCCCAAGCGAATATTTTAATAATCACAAATAACGCAGACCGGCGTATTCTACGTTGCGTCTCAAGTCCCGGCTTGGGTTTCCGCCGCGCTGCACAATGGCCTCATCGTGAATGGAACGAATAAAATATTATATACTTCATTATAAAAATAGGAGTATAATGGAAAAAACTTAAGAATATGGAGGAGATTGCAATGGGAAAACTGGTGGATGCGAAGGGGCAGAACTGCCCGATTCCGGTTATAATGGCAAAAAAGGAAATTGATGTCGGAAACAGGGATTTTATTGTGGAGGTTGATGAAACCATTGCCGTTGAGAATTTGAAAAAACTCGCGGAGAATCAGGGCTATTCTTCATCTGCAAAGGAGGAAGGCGGCATTTATCAAGTGACCTTTTCTAAAACCGGAGATGCCCCCACGGAAGGTCAAAAACAGCCTGAACCGCATGAAAAAACCGGAAATTGGGCCCTGTTCATCAGCAAAAATAGAATTGGGGAAGGCAGCGAAGAACTCGGTGCTTCTTTAATTAAAATGTTCTTTTACACTCTTTCCCAGTCGGAAGATATTCCTAAATACATTCTTTTCATGAACTCCGGTGTGAAGCTTCCCACGCAGGATGAGCAGGTGGTCGAGCACTTGAAGGCACTGCAGCAGAAGGGCAGCGAGATTTTGGTTTGCGGTACCTGCCTCAACTATTTCGAGCTTACCCCCCAGCTTAAAGTCGGCACAGTAAGCAACATGTACGATATCACGCAAAGAATGCAGATGGCCGACAAGGTTATCACGGTGTAAAAAGGGGAAATGAACTTGGATTACTGTGTTATTTCCTTTACCTCCACACACGCCGCCATCAGCGTACACAAGCATCTTGCCGAGCGTTTCGCGGTTGAGCTGATGCCCACTCTGCGGGAAATTTCCATGGGCTGCGGCATTTCCGTTCGATTTGCACCGGAGCTTTTAAGCGCTGTCAGAGCGGAAATAGAGGTTTTTGGCCCGGAGAAAGATGCATACGCCATCTACGGCATCACGATGGATGGCGGTCAGTGCTGCGCGCAGCCGCTTTAGCGGGCGTGGCATGCGCACAGAAAAAAGGCGGTTCGCTTCCGTGGAAGCGAACCGCCTTTTAGTTTTCCCCGTATCTATTTGTGCAGCGCCTTTTCGGCCAGATCGGCGTAATCCTCCGCGCTGTCAATATCCATCATTTCCAGCTCGTTTTGTGCGGGAACAAGCGTAAGAAGCTCCGGATTTTCCCGAATGACTGTATTACCGGACTGATCCCTTTGCAGTGCCAGAAGCTGCGGAAACAGACTTCTGGGAAAAATTACAGGATTACCGCGCCGGCCGGCGTAACTCAGCGCGACAATCTTTTCAGGATTCCCGCAAAATTCATCCGCAAGGTTGCGAATGCTTTCTGTCAGCAGAAGGGGCTGATCACAAACCGAAAACATACAGCCCTGTGCGTCTTCGGGTACGCTGGCCATACCCAGCGCAATCGTCCGGCTGATATCGTCGGTCGTATCTTCATTTTTCACCCCCAGGAATCCACAATCTCGAGCCAGCTGCAGTATTTCACCGGAACGTGAAACCACAATCACCGTGTCAAAAGACTCCCGGGGGAGCTTTTCAAAGACGGAAGCAACGAGCGACTTGCCATTAAACTCGGTTAGCAATTTGTCTTTGTGAAAACGCTTTGAATGCCCGGAGGCAAGAAAAATGCAGGCCAGCTTCATTTTATCATTATCCTCTACTTCTTTTTCCTGCTGTATGGGGTTCCCTCCAGCGGCAATCTGGTTCTGAAATTTCCGTCGTAATTGTAGTAAGCCAGCGCGACGGCGGGGGCGGTGGGAATGGATGCAATTTCTCCGATCCCCTTTGCACCCGAAGCCAGCGCCGAATGGCTTTTTTCTATAATGATGGGCTGTATCTCCGGCACCTGAGTGGAACGGAAAAGTCCAAGCGTGCCGAATTTGGCGGTTGGCATTCCATTCGAGAGAGGGAAGTCTTCCGTCAGCGCGTAGCCCAGACTCATGACCACCCCGCCTTCAATTTGCCCTTCCACGCTGATGGGGTTGATGGCTTTGCCAACGTCATGCACCGCAATTACTTTGCGCAGACGCCCGTTTTCATCCAGATCGACCACATGGACAGCATAACTGTATGCAATATGGCTCACCGGATTTTCCTTGTCGGAGCCTAATTTATCGGTCATACCGCAGTATTCCCCACGGAATTCCCTGCCATTAAGCGCGCTCAGCGGGCGGCCGCCCAGCACCTCTTTTAAAGCGAGAGCCGCGCGGCGTGTTGCCTCGCCGGTAAAAAGAGTCTGACGGGAAGCGGTGGTGTCGCCCGAATCGGGAGCCATGCCGGTGTCGGGGATTTGGTAAACCACTTTGTCCGTGGAAAACCCGGTAACGTCACAGACAAACTGCGTCACCACGGTACCCATGCCCTGCCCAATGCAAGAGGCACTGGTATAAATATAAATTTTACCATCTTTAACAATCAGCCTGCACCGGCCGGTGTCCGGAATTCCGACGCCCAGCCCGCTGTTCTTTATCGCACAGGCAACCCCCGCCCTGGGGTGTGCGTCACAATAGGGCTTCACCGCCTCCAGTGCTTCCGCCATTGCGGTGGATTCATCGGCTATCTGCCCGTTAGGCAGCACCTGACCCGGGCGAATAGCATTGCGGTAACGTATTTCCCATGGAGAAATTCCCGCTTTTTCAGCCAGAAGATTCAGGTTGCTCTCAATCGCAAAACAGCTCTGGGTCACCCCAAAGCCGCGGAATGCCCCGGCCGGCGGATTGTTTGTATAATATGTTTCACCTAAAATATCAATATCCTGATAATTGTAAGGCCCGGCGGCATGGGTACAGGCTCTTTGCAGGACCGGCCCGCCAAGCGATGCGTAAGCGCCGTTGTCGGAAAGAATAACGGCTTTCATCGCGGTCAGATATCCATTTTCATCACAGGCGGTTGTAAAGTCCATTTCCATCGCGTGGCGCTTTGGATGGACCAAAATGCTTTCCTGTCTGGAAAGGGATACCTTTACGGGACGCTGGGTGTAATAGGCCAGCAGCGCCGCATGGTGCTGTACGCTCATATCCTCTTTTCCACCAAAACCGCCGCCCACCATCTTAGTTATAACGCGCACCTTATCCTCGGGGAGGTTCAGCTCTTCCGCGCACTCCCTGCGGGTTTGAAAAGCGCCCTGATCGCCGCTGTAAATCAGAATTCCTCCGTTTCCGTCCGGCTGGCTTACAGCGGTTTCCGGTTCTAAAAAAGCGTGTTCCGTATAAGGTGTGGAGTAATGCCGTATAACCACGTATTTTGAATTTTTTATTTTCTCATCCGCGTTTCCCCGCACAAGATGCTCGCGGGAAAGCAGGTTTCCGCTTTTGTGAACCTGCGGAGCACCCGGCGTCTTGGCCTGCGCAGGGGATAGAACCGGTTCCAGTTCCTCGTATTCCACCTTCACCAGGTTTTTTGCCTTTTCCAGCGTTTCCCTGTCTTCGGCAGCGACGAGGGCGATGGCGTCGCCCAGAAAATGAGTAGTGCAGCCCACGGGAATCATGACATCATAATCCTTTTTCAAATGGCCGATTTTCTGTTTTCCGGGAATATCCGCGGCGGTCAGAACAGCTGCCACGCCGGGGAGGGCTTTTGCTTGTGTTGTATCAATGCTCTTCACGATTGCCCTCGGATACTTGCTGCGTACGGCGCTGCCGTACAGCATATGTTCCAGATGAATGTCATCGGCGTATTCCGCAGTGCCCAGCGCTTTGTCGTGCGCGTCAACGCGCGGCAGGTTCCTGCCAAGTGCGCCATCCGGTTCCTGTGCAGGGATGGGGCTGTTTTCACGCAGCATTTTTGCAGCCAGCAGAATTGCCGTTTCAATTTTTTTGTATCCGGTGCAGCGGCAGTAATTATTTTTAATTGCTTCCTTTACCTGCTGTGCGGCAGGGCCGGGAACCTGATCGATCAGCCCCTTGGCGCTGATCACCATTCCGGGTGTGCAAAAACCGCACTGTACCGCGCCCACATACGCAAAAGCGTAAGCATAAACTTCTTTTTCGCGGGAAGTAAGGCCCTCCATCGTCACAATGTTTTTACCGGCCGCTCTGGCTGTGGTAAGCACGCATGACTTGGTCGGTTTCCCGTCGACTAAAATCATGCACGCACCGCAGGCTCCTTCGGCACAGCCGTTTTTTACGGAAGTCAGCAGCAGGGTGTCCCTTAGAAAAGGCAAAAGCTTTTCGTCTTTTTCTGTGCAAATACTCTGTCGATTTACGGTAAATTCAAACATTTACAGCACCTCAATTTTCCCCTTATTTATAAAAGGCGGGTACTATTTCATCGAATAGAAATGTCCACCGAATCAACATTGCTTCACAGAGCGGCAACCGCAATGAAGAAAGATGAACACTATTTAATATAAAATAATTAGTATTACTAATGATAGTCTAGCATAAAAAAATAACGTATGCAATAGAAAAACGGTAAGTTTTGGATTGACATTAATTTTTTTTAGTTATAATAAAATTTTTTTAGAAAATCAATTGATTTATTTTTTTTTCGTGCTAAGATGAGAGTATCAGCCGGGTTTATAACCGTTAAACCCTTACCAAAACAGCTTGGAGGCGGATTTATGAATCAAATTAAATGGACGTCAAATCAGCTACCGAAAACAGGGGACGCGCAGCTGAAAGTAATGGCGCTGGATCATGTGGAAAAGGCAAAAAAATTTCACATGAGTTTTCCGCAATACAGCGAAACTCCCCTCGTGCACCTCGCAAACATGGCACAGTATCTGGGAGTCGGGGATTTCTTTGTGAAAGATGAGTCTTACCGGTTCGGATTGAATGCCTTTAAGGTGCTGGGCGGTTCCTTTGCAATGGCAAATTATATCGCACAGAAAACCGGCCGTGATATTTCCGAGCTTGACTATCAAACCTTAACCTCCGATCAGCTTCGCAGCGAATTCGGGCAGGCGACCTTTTTTACCGCTACGGACGGCAACCACGGAAGAGGAGTTGCCTGGGCAGCGAATAAATTAAAACAAAAAGCAGTTGTTTATATGCCAAAGGGAAGTACGAAAACGCGTTTCGACAATATCCAAAAGGAAGGCGCAAAGGTTACCATTGAGGAAGTAAATTACGACGAATGTGTGCGCATGGCTGCCGCCGATGCCGCGAAAACGCCCAAAGGCGTAATGGTGCAGGACACCGCATGGGACGGTTATGAGGAAATTCCGGCGTGGATTATGCAGGGCTATGGCACCATGTCAATGGAGGCCGCGGAACAGTTGAAAGCCGCCGGCTGCGAACGGCCAACCCACATTTTTGTGCAGGCGGGCGTTGGCTCCCTTGCAGGTTCGGTTCAGGGGTTCTTTGCAAATTTTTTTCCGAACGACTGCCCCGCTACTGTCATTGTGGAAGCACAGGCCGCCGACTGCCTCTACCGTTCCGCGGCGGAAAAAGACGGTAAAATTCGTTTTGTGGAGGGTGATCTGCAAACGATTATGGCCGGTTTGGCTTGCGGCGAGCCCAATACTATTTCATGGGATATTCTTAAAAACCACAGTTCCTTCTTTGTATCCTGCCCCGACTGGGTTTCTGCAAAGGGAATGCGTATGCTTGGGGCTCCGCTGAAAGGCGACCCGCGGGTGGTTTCCGGCGAGTCCGGCGCCGTGGCGATGGGCTTGATTGCTTCCATTATGCAGATGGAAGAATTGAAGGATCTGCGCGAGGCGCTGAAGCTTGATAAAAATTCAAAAATTCTGATGTTTTCCACGGAAGGCGACACCGACCCTGAAAGCTACCGCAATATTGTTTGGAACGGCGCTTATCCAAGCACAGAATAAAGCATGATCATTTCAATATATAAAATGATGCGGAGGGAATAATGATGGATTTTTCTCAGATTAAAAAGGCGGCAGAAGGCTATCAGGCTGCCATGACCAAATTTTTACGTGATTTGATTGCAATCCCGGGTGAAAGCTGTAATGAGGAGCGTGTTATTAAGAGAATCGCACAGGAGATGGAATCGGTTGGATTCGACAAGGTCGAAATCGACAAAATGGGCAATGTAATGGGCTACATGGGCCATGGCGAAAAACTGATCTGCTTTGACGGCCATGTGGATACCGTTGGCCTCGGTGAAATCAGCAACTGGAAATTCGATCCTTACATAGGCTATGAAAACGCGGAGGAAATCGGCGGCCGCGGTGCTTCCGACCAGCGCGGCGGGGTTGTCTCCGCTGTTTACGGCGCGAAGATTATGAAGGATCTTGACCTGCTCAGTGATAAATACACGGTTCTTGTCACCGGCACCGTTCAGGAAGAGGACTGCGACGGTCTTTGCTGGCAGTATATTATTAATGAAGATAAGGTGAAGCCGGAGTTCGTCGTAATCACCGAGCCAACGGACGGGAACATTTACCGCGGGCAGCGCGGCCGGATGGAAATCCGTGTGGAAGTCAAGGGCGTTTCCTGCCATGGCTCCGCCCCGGAGCGCGGCGATAATGCGATTTACAAAATGGCTGATATTTTACAGGAAGTTCGTGCGCTGAACGGTAAGCTTCATGTTGACCCGTTCCTCGGGAAGGGTACGCTTGCCACTTCTGAAATTTATTTTACATCTCCGTCCCGCTGCGCAGTTGCGGATATGTGCGCAATTTCTATTGACCGCCGCCTGACAGACGGCGAAACCTATCAGCTGGCGCTTAAAGAGATTGAAGCGTTGCCTTCCGTACAAAAATATAACGCCGTGGTTACCATGTACGACTATGACCGTGCGAGTTGGACCGGTCTTTCGTACCCAACCGAGGCATATTTCCCGACATGGGTAATTCCGGAAGATCACAACGCCACCAAAGCAATGGTCGCGGCTTATGAGGGTATGTACGGCAATCCAAAGGTTGACAAATGGACTTTCTCCACGAACGGTGTTGCCATTATGGGCCGTTTTGGAATTCCCTGCATCGGCTTCGGGCCCGGAAAAGAGGCGCAGGCACATGCGCCGAACGAGATTACCTGGAAAGCGGACCTAGTAAAATGCGCCGCTGTTTATGCCGCGGTGCCAACCATGTACTGCAAATAAATTTTTATTCAATTAACGTAAAGGAGTATTTCAATGAATTCTTTGAATGACTATATTAATGAGTTGAATCGACTCCATTTTGAAGAGATGTATCAGAATGATTTTTTCCTGACATGGGAAAAGTCCCATGAGGAGCTTGAAGCGGTATTCACATTAGCGGATGCCCTGCGCTTTATGCGGCGCAGCAATATTTCGACAAAGATTTTTGAAAGCGGACTCGGAATTTCTCTTTTCCGCGACAATTCCACCCGTACCCGCTTCAGCTTTGCCTCAGCCTGTAATATGCTCGGCCTTGAAGTGCAGGACTTGGACGAGGGGAAATCGCAGATTGCACACGGGGAAACGGTTCGCGAAACGGCCAACATGATTTCTTTTATGGCCGACGTAATCGGTATCCGCGATGATATGTATATTGGAAAAGGCAACGCCTACATGCACACCGTTTCCGACTCCGTAAAGGAAGGTTTTGAGGACGGCGTGCTGGAGCAGCGCCCCTCCCTGGTAAACCTGCAGTGCGACATCGACCATCCGACACAGGTGATGGCCGATACGCTTCACCTCATTCATGAGTTCGGCGGCATTGAAAATCTTAAGGGCAAAAAAGTTGCCATGTCCTGGGCATATTCGCCGTCCTACGGAAAACCGCTCTCCGTCCCGCAGGGCGTGATCGGGCTGATGACCCGTTTCGGCATGAATGTCACGTTGGCACATCCGCAGGGATACGATGTCATGTCGGAAGTGGAAGAAGTCGCCCGCAAAAACGCAGCCGAATCCGGCGGAAGCTTTACCAAGACCAACAGTATGGCCGAAGCCTTTGAAGATGCCGATATTGTTTACCCAAAGAGCTGGGCACCGTATGCCGCGATGGAAAAACGCACCGGCCTTTACGGCGAAGGCGATTTTGCCGGAATCGACAAGCTGGAAAAAGAACTTCTTGCACAAAACGCCAATCATAAGGATTGGGAGTGCACCGAAGAGCTGATGGCAAAGACAAGGAACGGAAAGGCGCTGTACCTGCACTGCCTGCCTGCCGATATTTCCGGCGTAAGCTGCAAACAGGGCGAAGTCGCTGCAAGCGTATTTGACCGTTACCGCGCTCCTCTTTACAAAGAGGCAAGCTACAAGCCTTATATTATTGCAGCCATGATTTTTCTCAGTAAAGTCCAAAATCCACAGCAGACCCTGCTCAACCTGGAAAAACACGGGCTGCCGCGCGTATTTAAATAATTAAAATGGCCGATTTTGCCGCATTTAGCGCAGTAAAAACGTAATTGTCAAAGTGGAAGTCATCGCAGCCTTGTAAAATTAATTGCCTGTCTTATCTTTTATGGGGAGAATATGGTATGAAGAAAAGAATTGTTATCGCTTTGGGCGGTAATGCATTGGGTAATACGCTTCCCGAGCAGTTTGCGGCGGTAAAAACGACTGCCAGAGCGATTGCGGATTTGATAGAAGATGGCTATGAAATAGTTGTCTCCCACGGGAACGGTCCGCAGGTAGGCATGATCCAACTTGCCATGAATGAATTGAATCGCTCTGATCCAACTTACACCATGCCCCCGCTTTCCGTCTGCGTTGCAATGAGTCAGGGCTATATTGGTTATGATCTGCAGAATTCTTTGCGTGAAGAGCTGCTGAACAGGGGAATCTACAAGCCCGTTTCTACGGTGATTACACAGGTGCTTGTGAACCCGCTCGACAGCGCGTTCGATAAACCATCCAAACCGATTGGCCGCTTTATGACAAAAGAGGAGGCAGATAAAGCGGTCGCGGAAAAGGGTTACACCGTCATTGAGGACTCCGGCCGCGGCTACCGCCGTGTAGTGGCTTCTCCGCGCCCGGTGGATATCATTGAAATTGACACAGTGAAAGCGCTGGTTGAAGCCGGCCAGGTAGTAATCGCCGGTGGCGGCGGCGGAATTCCCGTCATGAAGCAGGGCAACCACCTGAAAGGAGTCGGCGCGGTAATTGACAAGGACTTCGAAAGTTCAAAACTGGCACAGATGGTCAGCGCGGATTACCTGATTATTTTGACCGCCGTTGAGAAGATTGCCGTAAATTTCGGCAAGCCGAATCAAGAGTGGCTTTCAAGCCTGACTACGGACAAAGCCAGAGAATACATAACCGCAGGTCATTTCGCTCCGGGCTCTATGCTGCCGAAGGTACAGGCTGCCGTTGAGTTTGCCGACTCGGCACCGGGGCGCCGCGCACTGATTACGCTTTTGGGAAAAGCGCGCGAAGGCATCGCGGGGCAAACCGGCACCGTCATTCACTCGTAACCCCCACATAATAAATGAAAGCCCACCGGAAGCCGCATTCCAGTGGGCTTTGTAAGAATATCCGTGTGCGGTCGTTGTTTTACCATTCTGATTCATCAACAGGAATAGTATTTCAATGAAAAATAATCTATAAAAATCGAAGAAAATTATGCAGAATTCATCTTGAAAGACTGTACGGAATAGATTATTATAAATTCGAATATATAGTATTACTAATAATTAAGTTGCACAAAATTTTTTAAAACAGATCTTTGTGCGGCTGTGACTTTCATAAGCCACAGGGTTTTTATGACGGTCGATATGTTACAATAAAAATAACGCATTTATAAAACGGGGTGGTTTGTTTGGGGAAGCGGCAGGATGTTAATCTGACCTGTTCCGTCCGCTTGCGGCTGAAGGGGATAAATTACTTTTTCGGAATAGGCGTGCTTGAAATTTTGCAGCTGGTGGAAAAAACAAATTCGCTGCAAACAGCCGCCAGCACGATGGAAATGAGCTACAGCAAGGCTTGGAAAATTGTGCGCGCCGCGGAAAAGGAATTGGGGTTTAAACTTATGGACCGGCGTGTCGGGGGTGTGGGCGGCGGCAGTTCGCAGCTTACGGAACGCGGCAAAGATTTTGTTACCCGGTACGAGCATTTTTACCTCGAATCGTGTGAAGCTACCGATGTTCTTTTTAAAAAATATTTTGGGGATTTTACTTTGCCGCAGCAGAAAATCTGAATCTTTTGGGCACTGTAAAGCTTATGGGAAGAGGAGTGACCATGAAAAGAATAAAAACAACCGAAGCGGTTGGGCAGGTGCTGTGTCATGATATGACACAGATTATAAAAGGTATAAAGGATGGTCCGGCATTCCGAAAGGGGCATATTGTGCGTGAGGAAGATATCCCCGTGCTGCTCTCTATGGGTAAGGAATATTTGTATATCTGGGAAAAACAGCCGGGCATGCTTCATGAAAACGAGGCCGCGCAAATCCTGTGTGATATTTGTAAAAACGACCATATGACCGCCACCCCCGTTAAGGAGGGCAAGATTGAGCTGATTGCCAATATTGACGGCGTATTTCAGGTCGATCTTGATAAGCTGGATGCGGTCAATTCACTGGATGAGATTATGATTGCTGTGCGCAGCAACAATTATCCGGTGAAAAAAGGGGATAAACTGGCGGGTACAAGGGTGATCCCGCTTGTGATTGACGAGAAAAAAATGGAGGAGGCAAAGCGAATTGCCGGCGATACGCCGCTCCTCTCCATTCTGCCGTATCATCCTGTCAAAGCAGGCATTGTCACTACCGGAAACGAGGTATTCACGGGCCGGATTCAAGATACTTTCGGCCCCGCGGTAATCGAAAAATTAAACGAATTTGACGTAACCGTCCTCGGACAAAAAATTGTTGGGGATGAACCGGAGAAAATTACACAGGCAATTTTTGAATTTTTGGATGACGGTGCGGAAATGGTTGTCTGCACCGGCGGTATGAGCGTTGACCCGGACGACCGCACACCCGCGGCTATTAAAGCGACCGGGGCGGAGATTGTTTCCTACGGCGCACCCGTTTTACCGGGAGCAATGTTCCTGCTTTCGTATTATCACGGCACAATCCCTGTTATGGGCCTGCCGGGCTGCGTAATGTATGCAAAGCGCACGGTTTTCGACTTGGTTCTTCCGCGTATCATAGCGGGTGAAAAGCTTACAAAGCGGGATTTAGTCAAGCTTGGTCACGGCGGTCTCTGTCTTGGCTGCGCGGAGTGCCGTTATCCCGTGTGCGGTTTTGGAAAGTGTGATTGAAGAATGCAGGATAACAGTACAGGTGCAAACCGGGGATTAACCCATTTTGACCAGAGCGGCAGCGCGGTGATGGTGGATGTCACGGAGAAAAACGTTACACGGCGCATTGCAACTGCCAAAGGAAAAATAAAGGTAAATGCGGAAACATTCACAGCCATTTGCAGCGGGACCGCCAAAAAGGGAGACGTTTTGGGCGTGGCCAGAATTGCGGGTATCATGGCGGCAAAAAAAACACCGGAACTGATTCCGCTTTGCCATCCGCTGATGCTTACCGAATGTACGGTGGACTTTTCCATCGACGCGGACAATCTGGAGGTGGAAGCCGCCTGCACCGTAAAAGTAACCGGTCAGACGGGTGTGGAGATGGAAGCGCTCACCGGCGTTTCCGTTGCCCTGCTTACGATATATGACATGTGCAAGGCTATTGATAAGACGATGGAGATTCAAGCCATTCATCTGGTGCGAAAATCCGGCGGTAAAAGCGGCGACTTTGTAAACCCGAATGAGGAATAAATGCGGAAAGGAGCGGCGATATGTACGATTTACAGAACAGAAATATTGATTACCTGCGTGTATCGGTAACGGATCGCTGTAATTTACGCTGTGTTTATTGTATGCCCGAGGAGGGCGTTGCGCCGGTACCACATGACCAGATTCTGACCTTTGAGGAAATTGTGCGCGTATGTGGCTGCGCGTCCCGGCTCGGTGTGCGCAAAATTAAGCTGACTGGGGGCGAGCCGCTGGTGCGCCGCGGTTTTGTCGGTCTTGTGCGCGCGGTGAAGGCGCTTCCGCTCATCGAACAGGTTACGCTTACCACCAACGGCATCCTTTTGTATGATATGCTGGACGAACTTTCGGATGCGGGTCTGGACGCTGTTAATATTAGCTTAGACACATTGAATCCGGAACAGTTTATAAAAATAACACGCCGTGACGGGCTGGACCGTGTGACAAAGGCAGTTGAAAAAGCGCTTGAAAAAAAGATAAAAGTTAAAATTAACACTCTGCCCGTGCGCGGGCTAAACGGCGGCGGCCTTGCGGAGATTGCCGCGCTGGCAAAAGAAAATCCGGTAGATGTCCGTTTTATCGAACTGATGCCTGTTGGATACGGTAAAATGTTTACACCGATTTACAGCGAAGAGATCAGGGAGGAACTGCGGCAGGCCTTCGGCCCGCTTACTCCTTTTGACGGCGCGCAGGGCAATGGCCCCGCCGTATATTATTCACTGGAAGGGTTCAAAGGAAAAATCGGATTTATCAGCGCGGTAAGCCATGAATTCTGCGCCGCGTGCAACCGGGTCAGGCTTACGTCAACCGGATTTTTAAAGCTTTGTCTGGACCATGACACGGGTATTGATTTAAAGGGTCCCCTGCGCGGCGGTATCGGCGATGAAGAATTGACGCGGCTGATTCATGAAGCTATCTTAAACAAACCGGCGCACCACAACTTTTCTGGAGAAGCGGACGGCAGCATGGAAACAAAGGGAATGTCGCAAATTGGCGGATGAGGTGAGAAAAGTGGGAACGGTAATGGCGGTTTGTATCAGTGAGAAACGCGGCACACAGAAGAAAAACATTGCCAGGGCGAAATTTATTCAGAACTTCGGAATTGAAAATGATGCGCATGCAGGCAACTGGCACAGGCAGGTGAGCCTGCTTTCGTATGATAAAATACTGGCGTTTAAGCAAAGAGGTGCTGAAGTGGAAGACGGCGCCTTCGGCGAAAATCTTGTGGTGGAAGGAATTGATTTTCGCAGCCTGCCCGTCGGCACCTTGCTTACCTGCGGCGGGGTAAGGCTGCGTATGACACAGATTGGCAAAGAGTGCCATCACGGCTGCCGGATTTTTCAGGAAATGGGAGAATGTATTATGCCCACGGAAGGCGTGTTTGCCGTTGTGGAACAGGGCGGTTACATTCAGGTCGGCGACACCATGGAAGTGCATCACCCCATACCACAGGAACTTCCGGATGAGTAAAAGGAGGAAAATTACAGAATGTTTAGGGTCGGAATTATCACAGCGAGCGACAGCGGTTACGCGGGAAAGCGCGAAGATACAAGCGGTGCGGTCATCAAAGAAATTGTGCTTGCAAACGGATACCAGGTCACAAGCTACATCGTCCTGCCAGATGACAGAAAGCTGCTTGCGGACGAAATGAAGCGCCTGTGTGACAATGATATCGCGGATTTGGTGCTTACCACGGGCGGGACGGGATTTTCCCCACGTGACTGCACCCCCGAAGCGACGATTGATGTTGCGGAAAGGCAGGCGCAGGGCATTGCTGAGGCTATGCGTTATTCTTCAATGAGAATAACGAAACGCGCGATGCTTAGCCGCGCGGTGGCCGCTATCCGCGGCAGAACGCTGATTATAAATCTGCCGGGCAGCCCCAAGGCGGTGCGGGAAAACCTCGAATTTATTATTACGGAACTGCCCCACGGGCTTGAAGTTCTGAAAGGAAATGTCTCCGACTGCGCAGTGAAATAACAAGCAAATGCGGTATCATACAAATCAGCTGGTTGGGTTGTTGCTGTTTGTCTGGAAAAATGTTTGAGTTATGTCAACTTGAAACTATGGCCTGATGTGTAATTGTGGAATGGTCATGAGCAAAGCGGAGATTTTGAGCAGGAATATTTCATTCCGATAATTCAACGGAATACCGTGTTCATTGTATATTTCCTGTATTTTGCTCATCTCTAAATAAATGGAGAAGAAGGGTGTTTATGAAAAGGACTTTCTGCACATTTTTGGCGGGACTAATGATTTTTGCGGCCGGGTGTTCCTCACAGGATGCAGGCAGCGCAGTCTCTCAGGCAGCCCCGGAATCCCAGACGGTTTCCCAGCCTGCTTCCTCCGTGTTATCCCAACCGGAGTCCGAACCCGAAGAAAAGGCAGAACTGATGATTTCGGCAGCGGCGAGCCTGACGGACTGCATGAATGAGATCAAAACGCAATACACTGCGGCGCATCCCAACGTGACCATTACATACAACTTTGGCAGTTCAGGTGCCCTTCAGCAGCAGATTGAACAGGGGGCTCCCTGTGATATTTTCTTCTCCGCCGGTAAAAAGCAGATGCAGGCCCTGCAGGATAAGAGCCTTGTCTCTGACGATTCGGTAAAGGATGTATTGGAGAACAGAGTTGTTTTGATTACCCCAAAGGATGGTAAGAAGCTTCAGTCCTTTGAGGATTTGAAAAATGCGGATATCAAAAAGATCGCTGTCGGGGAATTAAAAACAGTGCCGGTGGGGCAATATACTCAACAGGTCTTTGATAAAATGAAGCTGACCGGCGCCCTTTCCTCCAAAATCGTTTATGCGCAGGATGTGCGTCAGGTGCTTTCCTGGGTGGAAACCGAAAATGTACAGGCCGGCGTCGTATATGAAACCGACGCAAAAATCAGTTCCAAGGTTGCGATCAGCTGTGTTGCTCCGGATGATTCTCATGATAAGGTTATTTACCCGGTTGGTGTTGTAAAAGCCAGCAAGCACCCGGACGAAGCGCAGCAGTTCCTAAGCTATTTGCTGGGGGAAGATGCCAAAAAAGTATTTACGAAGTATGGCTTTTCTTCCCTGGTGTAACACATATTTTAGCATGATCGGAGGCGGCATATGAATATCGACATCTCGCCATTTTGGATTTCTGTTCGCACCTCGTGCCTGGCGGGCCTCATCACTTTTGTGGTGGGAATTTTGTGCGCAAGGCTGTTTTTGAATATCAGCAGCAAAATCAAATGGCTGGTGGATGTTGTTTTTACACTGCCGCTGGTGCTGCCGCCGACTGTTGTTGGTTTTTTCCTGTTGGTTCTTTTGGGTAAAAACAGCTTTATCGGCCGATTACTTGACCAGATTGACGCATCTCCCATTTTTACATGGCAGGCAACGGTGATTTCGGCGGTGGTTGTGTCTCTGCCGCTCATGTATCGCTCGGCTAAGGGCGCTTTTGAACAGGTGGATATCAGTACCATCTGGGCGGCGAAAACGCTCGGCATGTCTGAGCCAAAAATATTTTTAAAATTGATGATCCCGCAGGCGTGGCCGGGCATATTGGCCGGCGCGGTGCTTTCGTTTGCGCGCGGGCTGGGGGAGTTTGGCGCTACGCTGATGATAGCGGGCAATATTCCGGGGCGGACACAGACCATTCCGATTGCAATTTACTATGCAACCGCTGCCGGGGATATGCGCACAGCCGGCATCTGGGTGGCGGTTATCACCGGGATTTCCTGTGTGGTGCTTGCCGGAATGAATTATTGGGAAACCATGCAGAAAAAGAAAATGGAACAAAACCGTTTTGAATAAATGAACATCCCATGGTTTCCCACGCAAAACAATCTTCTTTGCAAGGTACTAAAGAAATGAGGAACTGCCGTGTCAATTTCTGTTGATATAAAAAAAACTCTGGGGGCTTTCCGATTAAGCGTATGCTTTGAAGCGCAGGATGAAATTCTCGCTTTGCTGGGTGCTTCCGGAAGTGGGAAGAGTATGACGCTCAAATGTATTGCGGGCGTGGAAAAACCGGATGAAGGCAGAATTGTTTTAAACGGGCGGGTTCTGTTTGATTCGGAAAAAAAGATCAATTTAACTCCCCAGAAAAGGAAAACAGGATATTTATTTCAGAATTACGCGCTGTTTCCGAATATGACGGTGGAAGAAAATATCGCTGCGGGCATTTGCGCTCCCAGACGGGAAAAAGGAAAGATTGTCGAAGAAAAAATAAAGGCTTTTTATTTGGAGGGATTGGCAAAGCATTATCCTTCTCAAATTTCGGGAGGGCAGCAGCAGCGCGTCGCACTTGCAAGAATTCTGGCTTCCGAGCCGCATATTTTAATGCTCGACGAACCTTTTTCCGCGCTTGACAGTTACCTTCGGTGGCAGGTGGAGCAGGAAATGAGCAGCGTGCTTGAAAAATTTGAAGGAACAACGCTGTTCGTTTCCCATAACCGCGACGAGGTTTACCGCCTTTGCGACCGCATTGCAGTGTTATCAGACGGAAAGCTGGAAGCAATCAGTGAAAAGCGCGCGCTGTTTGAAAATCCGCAAACGCTTGCCGCCGCCTTGCTGACCGGATGCAAAAACATATCCAAAGCGCAGAAGCTTTCGGACTTTACACTGAAAGCGCTGGACTGGAATACTGTTTTGACCGCGGAACGGAAAATACCGGATGATCTGCAGTATGTAGGAGTCCGCGCGCATTATTTTATTCCTGCGGAGCACTCGGGTCAGGGCAATGTTGTCAAAGGACAAATTACGCGTGTTACGGAGGGCCCGTTTTCTATCATTATAATGGTTCAATGCGCAGGTACACAGGGGGCTCACTCGTGTATCCGCTGGGAGCTGGACAAAAAGTCCTATCAGGAGCTTGAAAAAAATCGGGAGCTCATCTGTCTCAAAATTCTTCCAAAAGATATTTTGCTGATGTCCAGTTAATCCAATTAGAGGTCCGCCCTGTCAATAAATCTTTCGACCACCCGGTTTGCTTCCGCAGCAACCTTTTCCTCATCAATTGTAATCAGCTTTCCGTTTTCGACCACAACTTTGCCGTTCACGACAGTATAATCAACATTGCCTTTGAATCCCACCGTTCCGAAAAGCGACTTCACATCAAACTGTGTCCCAACAAGCTCCAAACGGTTCAAACGGATCATAAAGAAGTCGGCAGCCATTCCCACGGAAAGCGCCCCAAGGTCGCTCCGGCCTAAAATACGGGCGCTCCCGTTGGTCGCCAGCTTCAAAATATCATACCCGGTTGGCGCGTCCTGACTGGAATTTAACCGATGCAGCAAATACGCCACCCGCATTTCTTCCATCAGGTTGGACCCATCATTGCTGGCGCTTCCGTCAACCCCTAATCCGACAGGGATACCAAGCCTGAGCATCTCAGGTATTCTGGCGATCCCGGAGGAAAGCTTCATATTCGAAATGGGGCAGTGAGCAACGCCGGTCTGCGTTTGCGCCAGTCTCTTCAGTTCATCCTCATTAAAATGAATTCCATGCGCATACCAAACGTCAGGCCCCACCCACCCCAGTGTTTCCATATAAGCGAGTGGGCGCATTCCAAAGCGCTGAAGTGTATAGCCTTCTTCATCTTTTGTTTCAGCTAAATGAGTGTGCAGCCGGACCCCCAGTTTCCGGGCGAGCTGAGCGGATTGCTTCATTAATTCGCCGGTAACGCTGAATGGGGAACAGGGTGCCAAAGCAACCTGACGCATTGAAAATCTTTTGGGATCATGATATTTCGTAACGGTTCTTTCAGAATCAGCTAAAATTTCATCTACGGTCTGTACAACACTGTCCGGAGGAAGGCCGCCGTCTTTCTTGCTGAGGTCCATGCTCCCGCGGGTCGCATGCATACGGATACCAAGCTGCCCGGCAACTTCAAACTGTGTATCAAGCAGCCTGTCTCCGGCCGCCTTTGGAAAAACGTAGTGATGATCCAGGCAGGTAGTGCAGCCGGTTTTCAGTAACTCTCCCATTCCCGTCAAAGAGCTGTACTGCATCACATCTTCATCCAGGTTTTTCCAGATTTCATAAAGCGCTTTCAGCCATGGGAACAATTCCAAATGCTGCACTTGCGGAAGGTTTCTGGTAAAGGTCTGATAAAGATGGTGATGCGTATTGATCAGACCCGGATAAACCGCCATGCCTGATGCGTCGATGGTTCGGTCTGCCTCCCGCATTTCATTTCCAATATAGACAATCTCTCCGTCCTCCACAAGCATGTTTGTATTCTTTAACAGCCGGTCGTTTTTATCACAGGTAACAAGGTCGTGTATATTCCTTATGAACAGTGAATTTGACATAAAGATCCTCCTGATTTATAAAATAATGCGGATAATTTTTTCCGTACATAAATCGGTCAGGCAGTCTTAACGGAGAAATCAGGCTGACGACTATCCTGATTCCGGTAAAAGTCATACTTAATTTTAGCACCCTTACCCATACCTGTAAAGATACAATGTTCATGGTGATTGCCGCTTGCCCCGCATAGAAAAAGTTTTTACCGGGAAGAATAAAATCCTGTTGAAAAAATGGTATGAAAAAAGCCTGAAAACCGCATATATGCTGCGTTTTCAGGCTTTATTTCTGGCAGGGGCAGAAGGATTTGAACCCTCGGCACGTGGTTTTGGAGACCACTGCTCTACCAGCTGAGCTATACCCCTGTATCCTGCGGTCACTTTGAACCGCGGATATAATATTATCATTTTCTGCAATTTATGTCAATACAAAAATTCAATCACGTTTGAGTAAAGTTCGTATATTTGACTTGACAGATCAAGACTGAATATGTATAATTATTTTTATGTAATATGATTTACTAATACCCCTGCCTAATGGCGGATGGGAGGGAAGATAAATGGCTGAGATTAGAATTAAAGACAACGAATCCTTGGATAGTGCGCTGAGAAGGTTTAAGAAGCAATGCGCAAGAGCTGGAGTCATCGCTGAGGTTCGCAAGAGAGAAGCTTACGAGAAGCCCTCTGTCAGGCGTAAAAAGAAATCCGAAGCAGCTCGCAAGCGTAAGTTTAAGTAAAGTTTCACTGCAATACGAATGTGATTGGAAAAGCGGGCTTTAAGCCCGCTTTTTTAGCTTTGATTCTTCCTGTGCAATTCTGAAACGGAGGGATTCTTTTGGCCCTGCTTTTACCTACGGCTGCCGTAGATAGGGTGACGGATATCACACCGAGGCTGCTTGGTGCCATGAAGGTCAATTCAATTATCCTTGATGTGGACAATACGCTGGCCATCCATGGTTCGCAGGAACCGTTTGAAGGTACGATTGAATGGGCACACTTCATGCGCAGTCAGCACTTTAACATCATTATTATGTCAAACAACTCTAAAAAACGGGTTGCTCCGTTCGCTGCAAAGTATGGTTTGCCGTTTATGTACCTTTCGTTAAAGCCCATTCCTCTTGCATACCACCTCGCGATACGTAAGATGGGTGTGCGGCATAAGGATGTTGTTGTGGTCGGCGACCAGATTTTTACGGATGTAATCGGCGCGAATCTGGCATTTATGAAGTCAATTCTGCTGGTGCCCGCGGGTGGGGAAAATTCGCTTTCCTTTACGATTCGGCGCGGGCTGGAGAAGCCGCTGCGGCATTTGATAGAAGTTTCAAAGCGCGGCAGAAAATACTTTGATTAAAGGGATGTTTCAGATGGGCAGAAAAAAAGTTCTGGTTATTCTTGGGCCAAACCTTAATATGGTTGGTGTACGGGAAAAGGGCGTTTACGGCGATGAAACCAGTGAAAGTATTAATCTTCAAATCGTTGAAAATGCAAAAAAGCTGGGCTATGACTGCGATGTTTTTCAGTCCAATCACGAGGGGGACATTATTGATAAAATACACGCGGCCAGGGGAACATATGATGGTGTGGTAATCAACGCCGGCGCTCTTACACATTACAGCTATGCGCTGCGTGATGCGATTGCCTGCGTGAGAATCCCGTTTGTCGAAACCCATATGAGCAATATTTACGCACGCGAGGAATTTCGCCACAAAAGCGTAATTTCGGCCGTGTGCGCGGGTCAAATTGCCGGATTTGGCAAAAACAGCTATTTTCTTGCACTTGCAGCGCTTCAGGATTTAATGTAGGCAAAAAATCTCTTGAAAAAAATCATAAAATATTATAAGATGATAACAGGAAAAAATTATTGGAGGATTATACCATGATATCTGCAGGCGATTTTAGAAACGGCGTAACATTTGAAATGGATGGAAACGTAGTTTCCATTATCGAGTTTCAGCATGTTAAGCCAGGCAAAGGCGCCGCCTTTGTTCGGACAAAAATCAGAAATGTGATTACAGGCAGTGTTGTTGAAAGAACTTTTAACCCGAATGATAAGTATCCCACTGCTTTCATTGAGCGCAAGGATATGCAGTACCTTTACAGTGACGGTGATCTTTACTATTTCATGGATGCCGAAACTTTCGAGCAGATTCCGATTAACAAAAGTGTGATGGGTGACAGCTTTAAATTCGTGAAAGAAAATATGGACTGCAAGGTACTTTCCTACAAAGGCAATGTCTTCGGTGTCGAGCCTCCTAATTTTGTTGAACTCGAAATTATTAAAACCGATCCCGGCTTTAAGGGTGACACGGCTACAAACGCCACAAAACCGGCTACGCTGGAAACCGGCGCGGAAATCAGGGTTCCTTTATTTATCAATGAAGGCGAAAGAATCAGAATAGATACCCGAACAGGCGAATATATGGAGCGTGCATAACCAACACTATGCATGTTCGCGTATTCATAACTAAAAATTAAGGGAGGCAGAAATCATGACAAATACAGAAAAGGTTGCTTACATTCGCGGTTTAGCCGAAGGCCTTGAGCTTGACGAGAGCAAAAAGGAAGTTAAAGTCATCAATGCGATGATCGATTTGCTGGATGATATGGCACTTTCTCTTTCCGGTATGGAAGAAAATATGAACGACATGGCCGACCAGCTCGATGCAGTTGATGAAGATCTGGGCTCTTTGGAAGATGATTTTTATGAAGATGACGATGCGGAAGACGATGACGAGGATGACGACGACGATGAGGGCGACTGCTATTATGAAGTAACCTGCCCAAACTGCCATGAAACGATTTGCCTGTCTGAAGAAATCATTGAAGACGGTCAGATGGAATGCCCGAACTGCGGTGAAACATTGGAGTTCGATTTGGATGAGGAAGACTGCGGCTGCGGCTGTGAAGACTGCAACCACGAATAATTGGATAAAGCAGATTCATCAGGGCATCGCTTAAGCGGTGCCCTTTTTTGTTAATCTATTGACAAACCGCAATGATAAGTATTATAATATACTCAAATAATGTACCAAATGATACAAAATTGTGGGATGAATTATGAAGGCAATCCATAAACAAACAAAATACTGTCTGCTGCTTTCACAAAGCTTTTTGTTTAACGGCATTGACTATAATACGGTAAGGGAAGCTTTTTCAAGCGAAGATTGTTCCTGCCTTGAATTTGAGCCGGATGAAAAAATTTATACCAAAAACAATTTTAAAAAAAGTATCGGTATCGTGCTTTCAGGGGAACTGAAAGCGTGCAAACCGGGAACTGACGGAACGAGTCTGCTTTTGAACACCTTTTTTTCCGGTGGGGTTTTCGGGGTGGCAGGGCTTTTTAATAATGCAAAACATTACGTTTCCGAGGTTGCCGCGGTCAAGCGCAGCAGAGTGCTGTTTTTACCGCAGACTCTTTTGCACCGCCTCTTTGAACAGAATTTTATGATCGCAGAAAATTACATCAGCTATCTTTCCAACAGAATCTGCTTTTTGAACAGCCGGATAGATAACTTTACAGGCGGCAGCGCTGAATGCCGCCTTGCGGCTTTTCTTCTGTCCCTTTCCGCTCAGAGTGAAAATCCGCTTCTGTTTGACCTGCCGTGTACCGTGACCCAGCTTGCCAACACGCTGGATGTGGGTCGTGCGTCGCTCTACCGTGCCATGGATGCTTTATCCGGCGCACAGGTGATCCGGCGCAGTGGCAGAAAAATGACCATTGTTGATCTTGACCGTTTAAAAACCGGCCAATTTTAATCAATTATAGATTTTTTATGAAAAAGAGGGAATATGATGAAACAAACAAAAAAAATCACTGCTCTGGCGCTTGCGGCGTTTCTGCTTGCATCGGCAGCTGCGGGCTGTAATAATGGAAAGGCGGCTTCCTCAGGTTCTGTGGCGAGTGCGGCCCCTTCCAGTGCGTCGGTAGTCAGTGAGCAGCCCAGCTCCGCACCCACGGAGAAGGCCACGATTAAGCTGGCCGCGCTCAAAGGCCCCACCGGCCTTGGCATGCTGAAATTGATGAGCGATAACGATGCAAAAACTGCGGCGAACAACTATGAAATCAGCCTTGTCGGCTCACCCGATGAGATTGTATCCAAGATTTCCACCGGCGAAATCGATGTGGCGGCTGTGCCGACCAACCTGGCCGCGACCCTGTACAACAAGACGAACGGGAATGTTCAGCTTGCGGCGATCAACACGCTGGGCGTGCTTTCCCTTTTAACAGACGGCGAAAAAATTACCAGTGTAAAAGATTTAAAAGGTAAGACAGTCTACGCTTCCGGGCAGGGTTCCACCCCGGAATACGCATTAAATTATATTTTAAAGCAAAACGGGCTTGAAGTTGGCAAGGATGTTAAGGTACAATATGTTACAGAACATGCGGAGCTTGCCACCCTTATGATTTCCGGCAAGGTTACGACTGCTGTTCTGCCCGAACCCTTCGTAACTCAGGTGATGGTAAAAAATAAGGATGTTAAGATTGCACTGAACATTACGGAAGAATGGAATAAAGTTGCAGGCGACAAGAGCGTGCTCACCATGGGCTGCCTGATTGTCCGCAAGGATTTTGCAGAAAAGAATAAGGCTGCTTTCAACGCTTTCCTCGACGAATACAAGGCCTCCACCGAATACACCAATACGGATGTAAAACAGGCGGCCGGCCTTTCGGAAAAATACGGGATTATGCCGGCGGCGATTGCCCAAAAGGCAATTCCAAACTCCAATATCGTTTATATTGACGGTGCCGAGATGAAAGCGAAAATCCCCGAATTCCTGAATGTACTGTTTCAGGCCAATCCAAAGTCCGTTGGAGGGAAAATGCCCGGTGACGACTTTTACTATGCAAAGTAAAAATGCTGCTTATCCGAAGATAACCGGAAAGCTTCTGGCTGCCGTAGTTTGGATTTCTGTTTGGCAGCTGCTGTGTCTGATTATAAAACAGGAGATACTAATCGTATCTCCTGTTCGTGTTTTACAAAGACTGTTTGAACTGTCGCACGAAAGCACATTCTGGTTCGCCGCACTGAATTCCATGGTCCATGTCCTGAACGGTTTTTTGGCGGGACTGGCGGTGGGGGTGGTTTTAGCGGTGCTGACCTCCGCTTTCCCGATTATGTATGATCTTTTTCATCCGGTGATCAGCATTATTAAGGCGACACCGGTGGTTTCTTTTATCATTCTGGCTCTTGTGTGGATTCAGTCCGCTCATGTGCCGGCCTTTACCGCGTTTCTTGAGGTGACACCCATCGTACTGGGCAATGTGGCAAACGGAATTGCAAAAACCGACCGAAGACTTTTGCAGATGGCTCATTCCTACCGCTTTGGTTTTGCCAGAACCGTCAGACGGGTGTATATTCCCTCCATTATGCCGTATTTTACCGCCGCCTGTACAACGGGAATGGGCTTTGCCTGGAAGACCGCAATTGCCGCCGAGGTGCTGTCGAATACAAAAGCTACAATAGGGGGGCAGATTTATGATTCAAAAATCTACATTGAAACAGCCGACCTCTTTGCATGGACGGCTGTCGTTATTGTAATGAGCGTGATTTTGGAACGACTGATGGTGGCGATTATGAAAAAAGTCGGACAAAAATATAATGTGAATTTATAATGGGGACAATGAATGGAACTGGAAATTAGAAGCGCATGTAAACAATTTGACGGCAAAGCGGTATTAAATGATTTTTCACTGGAATTTCCGAAAAGCGGTGTTGTTTGCTTTTTTGGCCCTTCGGGCTGCGGTAAAACAACGCTTTTAAACTGTATTGCCGGAATGGACAGTCTGGATTCCGGAGAAATTATCGGAACGGAAAATCATAAAATTTCGTATTTGTTTCAGGAAGACAGGCTCCTGCCCTGGATTTCCGCAAAAGAGAACGTGGCCGCCGTGCTCCGCGGCAGCACGAATCGGAATGTGCAGGAAGCGGTGGAATGGCTCCGGCTGGTGGAGCTGGCCGGGGAAGAAGAAAAGCGCCCGGACGAGATGAGCGGCGGAATGCGTCAGCGGGTTGCAATTGCGCGCGCGCTCGCCTATCACGGGGATCTATATCTGCTCGACGAACCGTTCCATGCTTTGGATGATCATACCAAGAAGGAAGTGATTGCCCTGATTCGGGAAAAGACGCCCGGCGTGCTGAAGATTTTGGTTACACACGATAAAAGGGAAGCGGAATCCCTCGCCGATATCACTTATGTTTTGAGTGGACCTCCCGTTAAAATTCTGAATACAATTACAAAATGTTAACACATTTCTCCGCACAGTATGCAATAATATGCATATAACTGGTATTTTGTATTTAATTTTTGAAGCAAATGTGATATACTTAGCCGGTTGTAAATTTTTTAGTGGGAGTAATTGTATGAAGAATAAAAGAGTAACTTTAAAAAATTCATTGCCACAAATTATAATAGATATTATCTGCGTTTTTTTCAGCTATTGGGTTTCGTATTTATTACGCTATGACGGTCAGGTTTTTCCAAATCGATATGATTTGGAGTCATTTTGTGCATGGATTCCGTGGGTTACCATTATTTTTATCGCCACGTTTACTGTGTTTCGGTTTTATACCACAATGTGGCAATTCGCCAGCTTGGACGAGCTTCTGCTCATTTTTTACGGAACCACGCTTGCCAGTTTACTAGTGACGATTCTTGGCTTTACTATTTCATGGCCGGTGCTGCAGGTAAAGCGCTTTCCAATTTCCGTCTATATTATCGGCTGGATTTTTACCTTTTTCTTCGTTGGCGCGTCAAGATTCAGCTTCCGTTTCATCCGCAGGATGAAACGGAAAAGTCAGATCAGTAAGCAGAACACGGA
>JAEWBE010000032.1 GCA_023391275.1 Bacillota bacterium
ATCCGGAGCACCAAGTTCCAGCAGTCTTTTCAGTCTGTTGTTCCGGTTAATGACACGGCGGTAAAGGTCGTTCAGGTCGGAAGTCGCAAAACGGCCGCCGTCAAGCTGAACCATGGGGCGGATGTCCGGCGGAATAACCGGGACCACGTCGAGAATCATCCATTCCGGACGGTTGCCGGAAAGGCGGAACGCCTCCACCACTTCAAGGCGCTTTAAAATACGAACACGCTTTTGACCGGAAGCAGTTTCAAGCTCATCCTTTAATTCCTCAGAGCTCTGGTCAAGATCAATTTCAGCCAGAAGCTTTTTAATCGCTTCCGCGCCCATGCTGGCTTCGAAATCATTCTCATATTTTTCGCGCATATCGCGGTATTCTTTTTCATTCAGAAGCTGCTTTTTCTGGAGTTCACGCACATTGCCCGGGTCGGTTACAATATAAAGTGCAAAATAAAGCACTTTTTCAAGCATACGGGGAGAAATATCCAGAATCAAACCCATTCTGGAAGGAATCCCCTTAAAATACCAAATATGAGACACCGGGGCAGCAAGTTCAATGTGGCCCATGCGCTCGCGGCGAACCTTGGCCCTTGTCACTTCAACACCGCAGCGTTCACAGATTTTGCCCTTGTAACGGATTCTCTTATACTTTCCGCAATGGCATTCCCAGTCCTTTTGAGGCCCGAAAATGCGCTCGCAGAAAAGCCCGTCGCGTTCCGGTTTCAGGGTACGGTAATTTATCGTTTCAGGCTTTTTTACCTCGCCGTGTGACCATTCTCTGATTTTTTCCGGTGAAGCAAGTCCAATCTTGATTGATTCAAAAATATTAAATTCCATTTTGTATCCCCCTTCTATTCTAATTCGTCGCTGCCTTCGGAAGTAATGTCAAAGGGTTCGTCCTTATCAAAATCATCTTCACCGCTGTCGTCTTCATCCACATATCCGTCCGTATCATCAAACAAGCCGTCATCCTCGGCATTTTCGTCTACGGAATAGCCTTCCAGATCGTCGGCAACATTCTGTTCGTCAAAAGCCGCCTCCGCCGGATTGAAGCCGATATCATCATCGTCGTCGAAGTTCTGTTTCAGATCGATTTCCTCATTGTTCTTATCAAGCACCTTAACGTCAAGACCGAGGGACTGAAGCTCTTTAATCAAAACCTTGAACGCTTCCGGAACGCCTGGCGCCGGAATATTCTGGCCTTTCACAATTGCTTCATAAGTCTTTACGCGGCCAACAACATCATCGGATTTCACCGTAACGATTTCCTGAAGGGTATAAGCCGCGCCATAAGCTTCCAGAGCCCAAATTTCCATTTCGCCGAAGCGCTGGCCGCCGAACTGAGCTTTGCCGCCCAGAGGCTGCTGCGTAACCAGTGAATACGGGCCGGTGGAGCGGGCATGAATTTTATCGTCAACCAAATGGTGAAGCTTAAGGTAGTACATGATGCCCACGGTAACCGGGTTGTCGAAGAATTCGCCGGTGCGGCCGTCTTTCTGAATGGTTTTGCCGTCCTCACTGATGCCCGCCTTTTTAAAGCATTCAACAATGTCGCCTTCATGGGCTCCGTCGAATACGGGGGTCATGATTTTCCAGCCGAGCGCCTTGGCGGCGTAGCCCAGATGAACCTCGAGCACCTGCCCGATATTCATACGGGAAGGAACGCCCAACGGGTTCAAAACAATATCCAGCGGGGTGCCGTCCGGCAGGAACGGCATATCTTCCACCGGAAGAATACGGGAAACAACACCCTTGTTGCCGTGGCGGCCGGCCATCTTATCGCCGACTGAAATCTTACGTTTCTGGGCAAGATAACAGCGAACCACCTTATTGACGCCGGGACTTAACTCATCATGGCTGTTTTCACGGTTAAATACTTTAACATCCACAACAATACCGGACTCGCCGTGCGGCACTCTCAGGGAAGTATCCCTGACTTCACGGGCTTTTTCACCAAAGATGGCGCGCAGCAAACGTTCCTCTGCGGTCAGTTCGGTTTCGCCCTTCGGAGTTACTTTGCCTACAAGAATATCACCCGCGCGCACCTCCGCGCCAACGCGGATAATTCCGTTTTCGTCCAGATCGCGGAGCAGGTCTTCGTTGACGTTCGGAATATCTCTCGTGATTTCCTCCGGCCCAAGCTTCGTGTCTCTGGATTCTATCTCATATTCCTCAATATGAATGGAAGTATAAACATCATCACGTACAATTTTTTCGCTGATCAGAACAGCGTCTTCATAGTTGTAGCCTTCCCATGTCATAAACCCGATCAGAGCGTTTTTGCCAAGACTGATTTCACCGTCTTTGGTGGCAGGGCCGTCAGCAATGACCGAACCGGCTTCAATTCTTTGATTGACCGATACAACAGGAACCTGATTGATACATGTTCCCTGATTGGAACGCATAAACTTTATAATGTGATAAACATCAATCTCGCCGTTGTCGCAGGTGACCCTGACTTCATTCGCGCTGACGCTGCGCACAACTCCGGAACGCTTTGCGATGACGCAAACGCCGGAATCGACGCCGGCCTTGTATTCCATTCCGGTACCGACAATCGGTGATTCGGTTTTCAGCAGCGGAACAGCCTGCCGCTGCATGTTGGAACCCATCAGGGCGCGGTTGGCGTCGTCGTTTTCCAGGAACGGAATCATGGCGGTAGCTACGGAAACAACCATTCTTGGCGAAACGTCCATATAGTCGGCTTTTTCGCGTTCCACTTCAAGGAACTCATCGCGATAACGCGCGTTAACCTTGTTGTGCTGGAAATGCCCCTGCTCGTCCAAAGGCTCATTCGCCTGCGCTACGATGTAATCATCTTCCGTATCCGCGGTCATATAGACAACTTCTGAGGTCACACACGCGGTTTTTTTATCTACACGGCGGAACGGCGCTTCAATAAAGCCATACTCGTTAATTCTTGCGAAGGTTGCAAGATAGGAAATCAAACCGATGTTAGGACCTTCCGGCGTTTCAATCGGGCACATGCGGCCATAGTGGCTGTAGTGAACGTCGCGCACTTCAAATCCGGCACGGTCTCTTGACAAACCGCCGGGGCCCAAAGCCGAAAGGCGGCGTTTGTGCGTCAGCTCCGCAAGCGGGTTGGTTTGATCCATAAACTGCGAAAGCGGTGAAGAACCAAAAAATTCTTTAATCGCCGCCACAACCGGACGGATATTGATGAGGGAATGCGGTGTTAAAACCTCCAGATCCTGTGCCTGAAGCGTCATCCTTTCACGGATTACACGCTCAAGACGGGAAAAACCAATTCGGAACTGGTTTTGCAGAAGTTCACCCACGGAACGAATGCGGCGATTGCCAAGATGGTCAATATCGTCGATATTGCCAAGGCCCATTCCAAGGCAGTTCAAATAGTTGATGGAAGAAAAAATATCGTCAATGATAATATGCTTCGGAATCAATTCGTCAATTCTTGCCTTAATTGCTTCCTTGATTTCCTCGTCGCTGGAAGCGGAACCCAGAATTTCAGCAAGCACACTGAAACGAACCCGCTCGTTTACATCACACTCGGTTTTCGCATCAAAATTGACAAATCCGTTAATGTCGACCATACCATTGGAAATTACCTTGACTTCGCGCTCGTTCACGGTAACAAACGCAACGGAAACTCCTGCGTTGTCAATTTGCCTGGCCTTTTCATGTGAAATGATTTCGCCCGCTTCGGCAATCAGCTCGCCGGTAAACGGATTTATGATCGGACGGGAGAGCTGCTGGCCGGTAATGCGGCCGGTAAGATTCAGTTTTTTATTGTATTTGTAACGGCCGACTCTGGAAAGGTCATAGCGGCGTGCATCAAAGAACAGGCCGTTAATATGTGACTGGGCGCTTTCAATGGTCGGCGGCTCACTTGGCCTTAATTTTCTGTAAACCTCAAAAAGAGCCTCTTCCGTATTTTTACACGGATCCTTTTCGATTGTGGCGTTGATTCTGTCGTCGTCGCCGAAATACTCGCGGATTTCTTCATCCGTGCCCAGACCGAGTGCACGGATAAACACAGTCACAGGAATCTTGCGGTTTTTATCGATGCGCACATAAAAGACATCGTTGGCGTCGTTTTCATATTCAAGCCATGCACCGCGGTTCGGGATTACGGTTGAACTGAAAAGCTCCTTGCCTGTCTTATCGTATTCCATTTTATAATAAACGCCGGGGGAGCGAACCAATTGGGAAACAATGACGCGTTCGGCGCCATTGATGACAAAAGTGCCACTGTCAGTCATCAACGGGAAATCGCCCATGAAAACTTCAGACTCTTTGATTTCTCCGCTTTCCTTGTTGAGCAGGCGGGCGGTAACTCTCAAAGCGGCAGCATAGGTTGTGTCACGCTCTTTGCATTCTTCCACGCTGTAATTCGGCTTATCGTCATCCAGCTTGTAGTTCACAAAGTCCAACACCAGATTGCCTGTATAGTCTGTAATGCCGGAAACATCCTTAAAAACCTCTTTGAGGCCTTCATTCAGAAACCACTTGTAAGAATTTTTCTGCACCTCAATCAGATTCGGCATATCCAGAACTTCATCAATACGCGCAAAGCTCATACGGACATTCTTGCCAAGTTGCACCGGTTTGACATTCACCATTGGCTCAATCACTCCATTCATATATTTACCATCCACGGCATAAATTAAGCACAAAAATAGTCTGCATGCATCATTGCTTTTATAAGCTTTTGTGATATTCTCTTGCCTTTTTTCATATGTTGTGATATTATAGTTGAGGATAGGCATGAGTATATGTTTCCATGATGATGCAGTATATTATTTTATTACAATATATAGTGTTTGTCAAGCAATATTTTTTATTGATTATTTAAAATCAGCCGGTGATCGTTTGATCACCGGCTGATTTGTTATTTATTTTGAATTCTTCGGTTTATTTTCCGTCAAATCGGGGGCGTTGAGGGAAGCAAACGTGTATGAATCAAGCTTTGTGCGTACAACCGATGAAATCTCATCATAAATCTGATGAAAACGGCAGGCAGTATGCGAACAGGCATACTCGTCCTGCTGGCAGCGGCTGATCATGTAAGGACCCTCAACCGATTCAATCACCTGACGGAGCGTGATCTCCCCCGGTTCTCGGGCAAGCATATATCCGCCCCGTGCCCCTTTGTAGGATACGATCAATCCCCCGGCAACCAGCTTGCGCAGAATTTTCAGCGCAAACCTTAACGGAACGTGTGCTTCTTCGGAAATGGTGTGCGCGTCTATTTTTTTGTGAGACTCCGCCAGCGTTTCCACAATTCGGACCGCATAGTCGGTTTCGAGCGTCATGACCATTTATGCCATCCCCTTAATCCAAGAAATCTTTTAACTTTTTACTGCGGCTCGGATGACGCAGCTTACGAAGCGCTTTTGCCTCAATCTGACGGATACGTTCCCTGGTAACGTTGAATTCCTTGCCAACCTCTTCTAGGGTGCGGGAACGGCCGTCCTCCAGTCCGAACCGAAGACGAAGCACTTTTTCCTCCCTTGGAGTCAGCGTGTCGAGCACATCGGCAAGCTGCTCTTTTAAAAGAATGTGGGAAGCCGCGTCAACCGGGGCGGGAGCATCATCATCCGGAATAAAGTCCCCCAAGTGGCTGTCTTCCTCTTCACCGATCGGCGTTTCAAGGGAAACAGGCTCCTGCGCCACGCGCATGATTTCCCGTACTTTATCGACCGGCATATCCAGTTCCAAAGAAATCTCGTCCGCCGTGGGCTCATGCCCGTTCGTGTGCAGAAGCTGACTGGATACCTTTTTCACTTTATTGATTGTTTCGACCATATGAACCGGAATGCGGATCGTCCGGGCCTGATCGGCGATGGCACGGGTAATTGCCTGACGAATCCACCATGTGGCATAAGTGGAAAACTTAAAGCCTTTTGTATAATCAAATTTCTCAACAGCTTTGATTAAACCGAGATTCCCCTCCTGAATCAAATCCAGAAACTGCATTCCGCGGCCGAGGTAACGCTTTGCAATACTGACAACCAGACGGAGGTTTGCTTCTGAAAGACGTTTTTTCGCGGCATCGTCCCCTTCGTTGATCCGAATTGCAAGGTCGATTTCCTCTTCGGGGGAAAGGAGCGGCACACGGCCGATTTCTTTCAGATACACTTTAACCGGGTCGTCAATCGCAATTCCTTCGGTACTGAGCGCGGCTTCCATATCCTCATTTTCATCAATCTGAATGTTCAAATCCAGATCGTCCAGAGGCGCGTCCGCAAAATCTTCAATGATTTCCACGCCTTGTGACTCCAGCGTATCATAAAATTTTTCAATCTGCTCCGGATCAAAGTCCAGTTCGCCGATTGCGTCTAAAATCTCTTTGGTGGAAAGCTGCCCTTTGCTCTTCCCCTGTTCGATTAATTCCCTGATTACCGTTTTTTTATCCGGTGCTCCCATAATAAGTCCCCCTACTTTTTCTGTGACTTCAGCTCGCGCAGATAGTCCTGTATGTCCTGCGTCTGTGTTGAAGCAACATTTTCAACATTTCTCTTTGCGTTTTCCTGTGTAATTACCGTTATATATTCATCCGCATCCCGTTTTGTGGCGGAAACAGAATGAAACCTTGCAATAATCTTTGCAATCGCTGCCATTTCTTCAATAGAGAAGCTTTCCGCAATATCTGTAAGGCTAATTGCCTTGCCGTCTATAATTCTGCCCATTATTACCTGATATACACAGCGGTTAAACTTTGTGACAAATTTTTCAGGCGGTAAAGCATGATATATTTGTATAGCGTGCTCCGGGTATTGCACAATATACGCAATCAGCGCCTCTTCGGCGCTTGCAGCCCTAAGATGCTGGGATTTTTCGGGATTAATGCTGTCGCGGATACCCGCCGACTGCTGCTGAAACACTTTAAATTCCTTCTGCTGCTGATTTTTTTTGAACTTGTCATGGCTTTTATCAACCTGCAGCATAATGGCCGAGCGCTCCACGCCGATTTCCTCCGAAAGCTTCCCAGCGTAAACCTCCTGCTCAATGCGGTTGTCAAGTGTTGCCAGCACCGCCGCCGCACCTGTCAGATAGGCGACACGGCCTTCGGCATTTTGCACATTGCAGCCTTGCTTGATTTTTTGAAGCCTGTATTCTACGTCATTGCCGCAGGCATCCAGAAGCTGTTTAAATTTAACGCGCCCGTTCTGGCCGTTGGAACGTATGTATTCATCCGGGTCTTTTCCGCCGGAAATCGTGAGAACCTTGACCAGCAGGCCGGTTTCCCGCAGAATCGGGATTGCGCGCGAAGCCGCCTTTTGCCCCGCTTCGTCGGAATCGTAGGATACGATCACCTCTTTGGTATAGCGCGCCATCAGATGCGCCTGACCCGGTGTCAGGGCGGTGCCGAGTGTGGCGACCGCGTTGGCGAAGCCCGCCTGATGCAATGAAATCACGTCCATATAGCCTTCGCACAAAATCAACTGTTCACTGCAGCTGCCCTTGGCAAAATTCAATGCAAACAAAAAGCTTCCTTTATTAAATACCGGCGTTTCCGATGTGTTGAGGTATTTCGGCTTTTCATCGGTCATAATCCTCCCGCCGAAAGCAACAACATTTCCCCTTAAATCGATGATTGGAAACATCACTCTGGAACAAAAACGGTCAACAGCCTGTCCGTTCCTTCCCTTGAACGCGACATTAGCCAAAATCATCTCATTTTGAGTATACCCTTTTTTCTCAAGATAACCGGCCAGCGCATAACGGGAAGCAGGCGCGTAGCCCAGCCCGAAACGGCGGATGGTATTGGGGGTCAGGCCGCGGCCGGTTAAATACTGCATGCCGACTGAACCCTGTTCCGAATTGAGAACCGCATTATAAAACCGAGCGGTTTCCCGGTTAATCTCCAAAATTCGCGCTTTAAGCCTGCCCATGCCGTCGTCCGCGGTTCCTTCCGGCACCTGCAGCCCGGCACGCTGCGCCAGAAAACGGACAGCTTCCATATAGTCTAAATTTTCAATCCGCCGGATGAATGTGATTACGTCGCCCCCCGCACCGCATCCAAAACAATAGAAAGAGCCGTTTTCGGGAAATATGTTAAAAGAAGGTGTTTTTTCGTTGTGAAACGGGCAAAGCCCGAGTAAATTTTTACCGCTGTGCCGCAGGTTTACATAAGACGCGGCAACTTCGGAAAGATCGCTGCGCATTTTAAGTTCCTGCAAAAAAGCTTCCGGTAACGGCATTCTGTCACCCCCGTTTTCGCCGGTTATGCTAAATATTCCATGATTTCGGGACAAAAATATCCTGAAACAGCTTTATGGCAAAATGATCCGTCATGCCGGCGATATAATCGCAGGCTGCGCGCTCAATCCCATCCTGCTCCGCAACGCGGCGCAGATCTTCGGGCAGATGGTCCGGATTTTTCAAATAGCCGTAAAGGATACCGATCAGGCCCGGAACCTTTTTTTCCTCCGCCTTTGCGTACGGATTCAGATAAACGTACTCAAACATATAGTCATACAACAGATCGAAAGCCTTTTGAATGGCGGGGTCCATTTGAATTATACCGTTCTGGCTGTTTTCCACAACAGAATGCACCAGCGTGTCGATTCGCTCGGAACGGCGACGGCCCAGGACGGAGGTAATCTCCGCCGGGATATCATTTTCAAGCAAAACCCCCGCCCGCACGGCATCATCAATATCGTGGTTAATGTAGGCAATGCGGTCAGCCAAACGGACAACCCTGCCTTCCAGCGTTGAGGCCTCGGTTCCGGTGGTATGGCAAAGGATCCCGTTGCGAACCTCCTCTGTGAGGTTTAAGCCCCTGCCGTTTTTCTCCAGCTTTTCGACAATCCGCACACTTTGCTCGTAATGGCGGAAACCGCCCGGGAACAAAGCGTTCAGCGCGTGCTCACCGGCGTGGCCAAAGGGCGTATGCCCCAAATCATGGCCAAGGGAGATTGCTTCGGTCAAATCCTCATTTAAAAGCAGCGCCCGCGCAATTGTGCGGGCAATCTGTGAAACTTCAAGCGTGTGGGTCAGCCGGGTGCGGTAATGGTCCCCCTCCGGCGACAAGAAAACCTGCGTTTTATGTTTCAGGCGGCGAAAAGACTTACAGTGAATGATTCTGTCCCTGTCACGCTGATAGGGCGTTCTGAGCTCGCATTCTTCTTCCGGCACTTCCCTGCCCTGTGTATCTTTCGAAAGAGCGGCATAGGGCGACAGAATCTGCTCTTCTATTTTCATTGTACGTTCGCTTACAGTCATAGCGACACCACCTGTCATATGTACTTCAATTAGATATACGCGAAATGATGCAAGTTCCCTGCAATTTTTATAAAAATTTAAAATATTTTTCTCCGTGCAGCAGAACTTCACTCCTGCCGCAGGTTGCATCGGCCAGTTTTTGGCGGAACAAATCCAAATCCCCGTCACTCATATGAAAAAGAATTTTGACTGTATCGGTAAAATCGGTGTCATCGACCACCCCACCGTTTTCGGGTATCAGTGCGGATAACCTGCCGTACTGGTTGTAGTCACAGCGTACTTCCGCCATCAGGCAGGTGCGCATTGTAATAATTTTCGCCTGTTCCAGCGCGATGGAAACGGCGTGGGAATAGGCGCGCACCAAACCGCCCGCGCCAAGCAGAATTCCACCAAAATAGCGTGTCACCACCACGGCGACATCGGTCACATTTGACTTTACAATTACGTCGAGCGCCGGAATACCCGCGGTGCCCTGCGGCTCGCCGTCGTCGGAATAGCGCTGAATCTGCCCTGTACGAACGGAATAAGCATAAACATTGTGTGCGGCGTTCCAATGCTGTGTCTTAACGGTATGAATAAACGAAATGGCCTCTTCTTCGGTTTGAACCGGTCTTGCAAAACCGATAAACCGCGAACGCCGCTCGGTAAACTCCGCCGAAGCCTCCTGTGCCACAGTACGATATTCTGTCATAAGCCCTCCGCTACGGAAAATTCAAAAGATACAAAATAGGCGGCGCAGATACTGCGCCGCCTAAGCTAAATCAAAGAATAAAGAGATGTTTACTTATCGATGCCGTAACGCTTTTTAAACATATCAACACGCCCACTTGTATCAATAAGCTTTTGCTTACCTGTAAAGAACGGGTGGCACTTCGAGCATATTTCAACGCGGATGTTCTCTTTTGTAGACTTGGTAGGAATAACATTACCGCATGCACATGTGATTGTTGTCTCTTTATACTTTGGATGGATCGCTTCCTTCATTCTTGTCACCTCTTTCAGCCAAACTGCAACTTAACATTTGAATTTTACCATAGTGCTAATTAAATTGCAAGCATAATTTACAAGTAATATTACAATAAGCGCAAATAATAAATAAAATCAGCCGTTGGCGGACTGCTGATGTATATATGCGGCATATTCTTCAAGGCACATGCCAAACTCCCTCATCTTCACCGCGTGCTCCGTGCCCACATAACGGAAATGGCCGGGGTTGAACGCCATGCCGGTAACGTCCGTCTTATCGCTGGGATAGCGCAGCACAAACCCGTAGGAAACGCTGTTTTTGACAAGCCAGTTATACTGTTCGGTCGCGGTAAAATCAGTACCTGCAACCAAACCCTCAGCGGAAAAAACAACCGCCATGCCGGTCTGATTTTCGTTATAGCCTGCGCGCCCAACGGTGTTTTGCGCCTGATTTTCCGCTCTGACCTGCGTATATCCCTGATTTTTCATAAGATTCTGAACCGCCGTATGAAACAGCTGATCCTGCTGCTTCGCATCAACGTAGCCACCCGTCAGCTTTAACGCGCAGCCGGCTGCGCTCGCGGCCGTCATCATCTTTTTCAGCGCGGGAAGAATCCGCGAGTCCACCGTAACACCCTGAAACTTTTCGGGCAGCAGGGTAAAATCCGATTTAAGCGGAGAAGCGGTATTAACCAAAACCAGACTGAACTGATCGTCATAAACCGGAAGCGCCGCACTTTCCGAAGAAGCGGGTGCCGACCGGACAGGGACACTGCTGGAAGAAGGATGGTCAAAGGGATGCTTCACCTGCACCCAAAACAGCACGGCTCCCGCGGCAACAGACAGGCAGAGCGCCACAACAACCATTGTCATCACTATTTTAATTTTTTTCACCTGATCGGCCTTATGCCAGCTGGCACGGGTTTTCACTACTCTGACTCCCCGGTTTCTCATTTTTCGCATCCCTCCTTGTCAAAAGATATATTAATTGTATATCTTCCATTAAAATATTTCAACCGGTATATAATTTTCAGGTTAATGTACAAGATTTAGTATGGTATTTGATTTTATTTTGTAAGTGTAGTATCATATAAAATGGGTAAATTTTTAAATATTATTTATTTTCAATGGAATGGAGTTATCATAATGCGAAAAACCAAAATTATTTGTACCCTTGGTCCTGCGACAGACGATATTAACGTGCTGAGGCAGTTAATGCTGGAGGGCATGAACGTTGCGAGATTAAACTTTTCGCATCAAACGGCGGCGGAACAGAAAGTCCGCGCGGACGCGGTAAAAAAGGCACGCGAGGAACTTGGACTTCCCATTGCCCTTTTACTCGACACAAAAGGCCCGGAAATCCGTATAAAAGATTTTAATCAGCCGAAAATTTCCCTGAAGGCGGGCAATAAATTCACCCTGACTTCCAGAGAGTTGGTCGGCGACGACACAATCGCGTCGATCACCTTTCCGAATCTTCCGCAGGAAGTTTCCGCGGGCGCAAAAATTCTGATTGATGACGGCCTGATCGAGTTAAAGGTGGAATCCTGCACCAAAACCGATATTCACTGTTCCATTATAAACGGCGGCACAATTTCCGCCCGCAAGGGTATTAATGTACCCGGAATTAAACTCTCCCTACCATTTATCAGCGCGAAAGACAAAGAAGACATTGTTTTCGCCGTACAGGAAGACTTTGATTTTATCGCAGCTTCGTTTACACGCTGCGCGCAGGACATTCTCGACCTAAGAGCCGTGCTGGAAGCGCACAACTGCCACAAGATCCGCATTATTGCAAAAATTGAAAACTCTGACGGTGTTGAAAATATCGACGAAATCATCCGCGTTTCGGACGGAATCATGGTTGCAAGAGGTGACCTGGGAGTGGAGATTTCGCTTGAGGAAATTCCGATTATACAAAAGGAACTGATTAAAAAAGGATATAACGCAGGAAAACAGGTCATTACCGCAACGCAAATGCTGGATTCCATGATAAAAAATCCGCGCCCCACAAGAGCCGAAGCCACAGATGTTGCAAATGCGATTTACGACGGCACCAGCGCGATCATGCTTTCCGGTGAAACGGCCGCGGGCGACTATCCCATTCATGCGCTGAGAACCATGGCTCTTATTGCCGAGCGCACGGAGCGTGATATTGACTATAAAGCGCGCTTTGCCAGACGGGACTTCACAAAGCAGCCAAACGTAACCTCCGCCATTTCCCATGCAACCTGCACGACGGCGCATGACCTTGGCGCGGTTGCGATCCTTACAGTTTCCAAATCGGGCAGAACCGCCCGTATGATTTCAAAGTACCGCCCCGAATGTCCGATTATCAGCGGTACGACCGACCCGACCGTTCAGCGGCAGATGAATCTTTCCTGGGGCGTTATTCCGATCATGGTGGATGAAAAAGACAACACGGACGCGCTGTTCGATCACGTGGTAGATGAATCGCGCAAGCACGGACTGGTGAAAAACGGTGATCTCGTTGTAATTACGGCAGGCGTCCCGCTGGGTGTTTCGGGTACGACAAATCTGCTGAAGGTTCAGCTTGTGGGCGATGTCCTCGTTTCCGGCGTGGGTGTCACCAAAAAGAGCGTCTGCGCCAACCTGTGTGTCTGTGACAGTGAAGAGGAAGCTCTTCGGATTTTTAAGGAAGGCGACATTCTTGTTATCCCTCAGACAAGCAACAACATACTGAGCATCATCAAGAATGCGGCCGGAGTCATTACCGAATTCGGCGGAATGAACTCTCACGCCGCGATTGTCGGCCTTGCGCTGGACAAACCGGTAATCGTCGCCGCTGAAAACGCCACCCAGATTTTGAAGAGCGGCACCACCGTAACGCTTGACGCGGCGCGTGGTATTGTGTTCAGCGGAATTGAAAAATGTGAAGTTTAAAAAAGCAGAGAAAAAGGGGCGCGTTTTTACGCGTCCCCTTTTTTGTTTATTTATGCGGGTATAATAACCTATCGAATAAATCAGATATCCTCCAGGTCAACCACTGTTTTGTCCTCGGTGGAAGCGTAGTGCAGCTTTTCCACGATTTCTTTTGTGTCGCGGGCAATGACAAGTTCTTCATTGGTAGGAATCACATAAACCGCCACCTGAGAATCGAAGGTGGAAATTTTGCCTTCCGCACCGGAAACCATTTTATCATTCAGTTCCGCGTCAATTTTCAAACCGAGATACTTCAGTGAGCGGCAGATTGCATAGCGCATATGAGCCTGGTTTTCGCCGAGCCCCGCCGTGAAAACAATCGCGTTCACGCCGTTCATGGCAGCGGCATAAGCGCCGATTTGCTTAGTAATCTGATAATACAGCATTTCATGAGCGAGAATCGCTTTTGGGTCGCCTTCAATTTCCGCTTTGGTTACATCACGGTCATCACTGTAACCGGCGATGCCGAGAAGGCCGGATTTTTTATTGAGAATCTCGTCCATCTGCGCCGGAGTAAGATTTTCTTTCTCCATAATAAAAGTAACCACGGAAGGGTCGAGCGAGCCGCTGCGGGTTCCCATCATAAAGCCGTCCAAAGGGGTAAGGCCCATGCTGGTATCAACAACCCGACCGCCTTTGATGGCCGCAATGGAAGAGCCGTTGCCAAGGTGGCAGGTGATCATGTTGATATCCTCGAGAGGCTGGTGCATCAGGTGAGCACAATGCGTGCTGACATAGCGGTGCGAGGTACCGTGGAAGCCATAACGGCGAATCTTGTACTTCTCGTAATATTCATAAGGAATTGCAAACATATATGCCTTTTTGGGCATGGTGGAATGGAAGGAAGTATCGAAAACAACGCACTCCGGAACTTCCAGGCCAAACACTTCCCGGCAGGCAAGAATTCCCTGAAGCTCCGGGCCATTGTGAAGCGGAGCCAGCGGAATCAGGCTTTTAATTCCCTCAATCACATCATCGTTAATATAAAGAGATTTACTGAATATAGCGCCGCCCTGCGCAACACGGTGGCCAATTGCAGTAACCTCTGAAAGGTCTTTAATCACGCCGACCTGCTTGTCCACCAAAGCAGCCGTAACAAGTTTGAACGCCTCGGTGTGGTTGGCCATTGCGACCTTCTCATCCTTTTTGCGTCCGTCTGCGGTTTTATGGCTGAAAGTACCCCCTTCAATACCAATCCTCTCGCAATTTCCCTTTGCGATCATTGCTTCGGTATTCATATCAATCAACTGATACTTCAGCGAAGAACTGCCCGCATTAATGACCAAAATTTTCAATGCTTTTTTCCTCCTAATAGTTCCTTTTTATGCCGTGTGCGGCTATTGAAACCACACTACGGATGCTGTATATTATAATAGTACATTGCTAAATTAAATTCAAGGAGTTTAGAGTAAAATGCTGGTTGCCGGAATTATTTCCGAGTATAACCCGTTCCATCTTGGCCACGCGACGCTCGTTTCCCGCACACGTCTTGCCGGTGCAACCCATATTGTCGCGGTAATGAGCGGAAATTTTGTACAGCGCGGCGAACCCGCGCTGCTTTCAAAATGGGCCAGAGCCAGGCAGGCGCTGGAAAACGGAGTCGACCTTATCATTGAGCTTCCGCTGCCGTGGGCGCTTGCGGGGGCGGAAAAATTCGCATTTGGCGGCGCTGCGCTTTTAGATGCGCTTGGCGTGGACATTTTAAGCTTCGGCAGTGAACGCGGAAATGTTGATGATTTAAAAAAAGCAGCTCAGGCATTACTCTCCCCCGCGTTTCGCGATGCTATGCAGCATGAACTCAAAAGCGGAGTCACATTTGCAAGAGCCAGGCAGGAAGCGGTCGGCAGCCTGTTTGGAAAGGAAACGGCAAGCTTTTTGCAGGAGCCAAATAATATTTTGGGCATTGAATATCTGAAAGCGCTGGACAAACTGGGCTCTAAAATCACTCCGTTTACAATCCGGCGCGTGGGTGCGGCGCATGACGCTCTGGAGGCGGCCCACGGGATTGCTTCAGCTTCCAGTATCCGCAGGCTGGCACGAAACGGCGGGGATTACGCCGCGCTCATGCCGGAGGCGGCTGCGGACATTATGCAAAGGGAAATCGCGTTGGGAAACGCGCCGGCCTGCCTCGCCTTTATTGAGCGCGCGGTTCTGGCAAAGCTGAGAACCATGGGCAGGGAAGAATTCGCTGCGCTGCCCGATATCAGCGAAGGACTGGAAAACCGTATTTACGCCGCCGTGCGTAAAGCGGGCACCCTGAAAGAAGTTTATGAATTCACCAAATCAAAGCGGTACACGCACGCACGCATCCGAAGAATTGTGCTTTCCGCCTTTTTGGGGCTGAATTCTTCCATGAGCGAAGGCATCCCCCCTTACCTGCGTGTGATCGGTATGAACCGCCGCGGGACCGAAATTCTTCATTCTGCAAAACCCACCACAAAATTGCCCATTATTACCAATTCATCAGATATTTTTTCACTTGACAATCAGGCAAAAAATATGATTGAATTAGAGGGAAGAGCGGCCGACCTTTACGCACTTTGTATGCCGGCCGCAGCCCCCTGCGGACTTGATAGGACAACAGGTATTATTTCTGTTTAGCCGACCGGCTGAAAGGATGTGTCTTTTTTGTCTATTGAAATAAAAGAAATTAATTATGAAAATTACGGCAGATGCCTGCAAATTGCAAACGGCCTGATTGATGTGGTGGTTACGATTGAATGCGGCCCGAGAATCGTTCGCTTCGGTTATGAAAACGAAGTGAACATACTCTATAACGATTTAGAACGTAAATATGTGAACCGCGACCCAAGCCTTGCCGAGCAGTACGGTAAGGACGCGGCCTTTTACTGTTACGGCGGTCACAGGGTCTGGCTGAGCCCCGAGCGGATGCCCGAAACCTACTATCCGGACAACGATCCCGTTGTTTACGGAATTTTGCCGGATGGCGTCAGTTTTACCCCCGCACGCCAGAAGCGCAACGACATGCAGCTGAGCTTTGAAGTAATGCTCAGTGAAGGCGCCACGGATATTATGGTTGTTCACAGCGCGAAAAACTGTTCCAAGGAAAAACAAACCTGTGCTTTGTGGGCAATTACAATGGTGAACGGCGGCGGTGTTGAAATTATTCCGCAGAACAGGGACGGCGGCAGCCGCATCCTTCCGAACCGGCTGGTTTCGGTTTGGCCCTATACCGATATTCACGACGAGCGGATTTCTATTTCTAATAAATTCATCACGGTAAGCCACGATACAAATCGCGAGGACGCGCTGAAGCTGGGCACAAACAATGTTTTGGGCTGGGCGGCTTATTGTAATCAGGGGTATACCCTTGTAAAGCGCTATGTGCATAACGCACAGGCGGCGTACCCGGACTTCGGCTGTTCCTACGAGACATACGTTTGCAAAGATTATGTTGAAATGGAAACTCTGAGCCCGCTTTACAGCATTGAACCAGGTGAAGGAATCCGGCACGTGGAAAATCTTTCGCTGTTCAAAACAGACGGAAACTGCCCGACAAACGAGGAATCGATTGACAAGTATATAGCCAGTCTGAAATAATCATAAAAGCAGCAAAACACCGGGCCGACG
>JAEWBE010000055.1 GCA_023391275.1 Bacillota bacterium
CGAGGAGTATTTCAGGAAACTTGGGAGCCTGGGGGAAGAACTGGTGCCCGGTGCCAAAATAGACACTTCCCGGATTCTCGGCGTAGGAATCGCGGTGCCGGGACTTATCACCGAGGATCATCAGCGGGTGTTTTACGGTAAGATATTGGATTTTACCGGAACAACCTGCGACGCCTTCGCTCAGTTCATTCCTTATCCCTGTGCTTTATTCAATGACGCGAACGCGGGCGGCTTTGCCGAAACATGGCTGGAACCCGATATCAAAGACGCTTTTTACATTTCGCTGAGCAACAATATCGGCGGCTCCATCCTGATTAATAATCAGGTTTATACCGGGGAAGGCCCCCGCAGCGGTGAAATCGGTCACATCACCATCCTTCCCGACGGTCCCCTTTGTTACTGCGGTCAACGGGGCTGCTTTGAAACCTGTTGCTCCGCAACCATTCTGTCCGACCACACGGGCGGGAATCTGGACGAATTTTTCCGGCTTTTGAAAGAGGGAAACCCCCAGTTTCAGGAGCAATGGAAGCAATACCTGCACTACCTTGCCATTGCCGTCAACAATGTTCGCATGCTGTTTGACTGCAGGGTGATTTTGGGCGGCTATGTGGGCGCGTACATGGATGACTATATCGATGAATTACGGGGCCTTGCGGCAAAACGCAATACTTTTGAAAACAGTGCTGCATACCTTCAGGTTTGCAAGTACAAAACGGAGGCCATCGCAGCAGGAGCCGCACTTCCTTATATTGACTCTTTTCTTAAATCCATTTAATCAATCTTAGAGAGTACCGCCGGGAAACCGGCGGTACTTTTTGTTTGGATGTTTTCACCAACCAATCCAAATATTATTTGGTGCGAATTACAAAGATGTTTTACAAAATAAAAAAATTCAATAAACAAATTGACATTTTAAGAGCCAAGTGTATACTTATAAAGTAAATTCGTTTTGTAAATCAATTTTGTAAATTTAGATCAATTAATGAAAGGTGAAAGATCTATGAAAAAGATTCCAGAGTCTATGAAAGCGCTGGTAGCTTACGGCAACGGGGATTACCGGCTGGAAAAAAACTATCCGACTCCGGACTGCGGACCCGATGATATTATCATTAAAACAGAGGGCTGCGGAATCTGTGCCGGAGACCTGAAATGCATGCACGGCGCATCCCGCTTCTGGGGGGACGAAAATCAGCCCAGCTGGGTAAAGCCTCCGTTTATCCCGGGGCATGAGTTCGTGGGTGTAATTGCGGATATGGGAGAGAATGTCAGGGATTTTAAATTGGGCGACCGTGTTACTGCCGACCAGATTGTTCCCTGCGGCGAATGCAAATTCTGCAAAAGCGGGCGTTACTGGATGTGCCAGCCCCATGCGACCTTCGGATTCCAGAAAGACAACAACGGCGGGATGGCCGAGTATGTGCGGTACCCCAAAACTGCCGTAATACATAAGGTTCCGAAAGATATGCCGCTGAACGACGCACTGCTGATTGAGCCATATGCCTGTTCAAAGCACTGCATAGACCGGGCACAGATTACAAATGAAGATATTGTGGTGCTTTCCGGTGCGGGCACCCTCGGCCTTGGCATGGTCACCTATGCACGCATGAAGAACCCCAAAAAGCTGATCGTATTGGATATGGTCGACCAGCGTTTGGAGAAAGCACGGGAATTCGGTGCGGATATTGTTTGGAATCCCGGTAAAGTAAATGTTGTAAAGGAAATTATGGATTTAACCGAGGGCTATGGCTGTGATATTTATATTGAGGCGACAGGCCACCCCTCCAGTGTGACACAGGGGCTCCAGATGATCCGCAAACTGGGCCGCTTTGTGGAATTCAGCGTATTTGGCTCCGAAACTACCGTGGACTGGTCGATTATCGGCGACGGCAAAGAGTTGGATATTCTGGGCTCTCATCTTTCTCCGTACTGCTTCCCCTTTGTAATTGAAAATATCGGGAGCAAACTTAAAACAAATGATGTTGTTTCCCACATTTTCGAACTGGATGAATGGGAAAAGGCTTTTGACTATGCCACCGGAAAATACGGGGATTTCAAGGTCGCCTTCAAATTCTGAAAAAGCTCTGGTGACCAATCTTTTTCAGCATCTCAAAGTCTGTAAAACCAGCCGGCCCGCCTTTTTCAAGGTGGGCCGGCTGGTTCACGTTTCAGGTGATGATGGGACTTCAGGAATCGGGTGTGTGCGTTCAGGCTTCAGCCGAAAGCTTTGCTTTTGGCTGAGCCTCTCCCAACAAAACAAAATCCATTTCAACATTCATCGGAAAATTTTAATCAAACGGATTTTCGCCTTTGTAGAGCATTGTTTTCGGTTGATTAAAGCTGATATTCTCAATGCCCAGATAGTCAAACACCGTATACAGTGATTTGCCAACGTGTTCAAACGCAACCGCTCCATGGTGCGGGTACCGTTTTGAAATCAGAACGTGGCGATAAAAACGCTTCATTTGAGGAATCGCGAAAATTCCGATTCCACCAAAAGAGCGGGTCGCGACCGGCAGCACTTCACCCTGTGCAATATAAGCATGCATCGTGGTGTCGGCAGCGCTTTGCAGGCGGAAAAATGTAATTTTGCCGGGTGCAATGTCCCCTTCAAGCGTACCTCTTGTAAAATCAGGCGTACCGCCGTCTTCAAGAAGCCTGTTCTGAATCAGTTGATATTTTACCGCGCCTTTAGAGAGCTTGCAGAGCGGAGTATTGCCGCAATGGAATCCCATAAAGGTATCCTGCAATGTATAGTTGTACTTTCCCTTGATTTCCTGATCGAACAGATCTTTCGGAACAGAGTTATTAATATCGAGCAGGGTAACCGCATCATTTGTAACGCAGGCTCCGATATATTCGCTGAGCGCGCCGTAGATATCCACCTCACATGCAACAGGAATTCCCTGTGCGGTAAGGCGGCTGTTCACATAACAGGGTTCAAATCCAAATTCTTTCGGGAATGCGGGCCAGCACTTATCTGCAAAAGCAACATATTGCTTTGCACCCCTGTTTTGCTCCGCCCAGTCCAAAAGGGTAAGTTCAAACTGCGCCATACGCGGTAAAAGCTCGGGATATTGGTTTCCCACACCAAGCTCCGCCGCCATGTCGTGTGCAACTTCCTGTATACGCGTATCATTCGCGTGCGCCTTATAGGCAACGAGTAAATCCAGCTCGGAATTTTCCTGAATTTCCACGCCAAGGTCATACAGGCCTTTAATCGGTGCATTGCAGGCCATAAAGTCCTGCGGCCGGGGGCCAAAGGTAATGATCTTGAGGGAGCTCAGCCCGATAATGGCACGTGCAACCGGAACAAACTCTGCAATCATTTCGGCAATTTCATCCGCTGTTCCAACCGGATACTCCGGTATTACCGCCTTCAGCTTGCGCAAGCCGAGGTTATAGGAGCAGTTCAGCACCCCGCAAAACGCGTCACCGCGGCCATTGATTAAATCATCTCCGGTTTCCTCCGCTGCGGCAACATACATAACCGGGCCGCTGAATTCCCCCGCGACCAGCGTTTCCGGCGTTTCGGGGCCAAAATTCCCCAGGAAAACAACAAGCGCGTTGCATCCGGCTGATTTCACTTCCGCAACCGCTTTCAGCATATCCGGCTCATTCTCCACTGTTGTCTTGCATTCATAAATCGAGCCGCCTGTCTTTAAGTAGCTTTCCACGATGGCGTTTCTGCGCTTTTCCGACAGCGAAATGACAAAACAGTCACGGCTGACTGAAATGATGCCCAACTTTACATTTGGTATATTGTTTTTCATTTTAATTCCTCCATACAGAATGATATATTTGTAACTCCACTTCACAGCACAGTAAAAATTTGATTTATTCCCGGTGCTATGCCATCGGCTCAGTTACATTTGCACTGACTGGCAGCGTTTCACTTTCGGTCGGGATCATTTATCAGCGCCTGTCTCTCCGTTGGATACGGCGGAAATCTTTTATAGGCCTCGCCCCGAATTTCGCAGAATGAATGCAGCACAAGGATTATATTTCGGGTTGCGGCATTCAGCTCTAACAGGCGGTTCAGGCAAATGTGAGTCCCTCCACCGAAATGTTTTTCCCCGTAAGGCCAACAAAGGCGCCCTGTTCACCCAAGTCCGTTTCCGGATGCGCAACCAGCCACTTGTTTTTAGCGAAAAGCAAGCGGTCTTCAAAGCGTTCCTGCTTTGTTTCCAAAGGCATGTTCGTGCCGCGCGGCAGAACAACCGCCCAGCGGAAGCCATCTTTCTTCGCGTTGCATGGCGCGTAATGCAGGGTTGTGGCATAAATTTCGATCATGGTGCCTGCAGGAACAAAAAAGGCTTCTATCATCGCAGTATCATAGCTGAAGTTATCCGGGTCAATATCCTGCTGACAGCCAAGAAGAAGAATCGCATCGGTAGCTGCCACATTAACTTCAGAAGACCTGTGGTATTCGACCGCATTCAATAAGACATTGTTGCCATTGCAGTAACCCAGCTGAATCGGTAAACCTCCGAATTCTCTGTTGCGAAGTTCATTAAATAATTCCAGCGCTTCCAGTTTCGGCTCCGCCGGAACATAAACAACATCTTCCGGCAGCGGGGTCTCTTCCATTTTTTTGATCAATTCAGAGCAATCGTATCCTTTGATTACCCTGCCATACTTTCTAAATTTCGGGTCACTGACATTCCAGATATTCATTTTTTTATCCATCGCACCTAATCCTCAATTCAATAATTTGTGATTCAAAGCACCGTGAGCCGTGTAAATTGAAAAATGGACATAATGAAGTACTTCGCCAAATGTATTCAGGCATCCGGCAGGTAGGTAATTCCTTTTTGCGCCTGCCCGATTGTTTGGAATTCCCCCGCGCACACCAAAGCATACAGTGCGGCGCCGTACGCGGCCTCCTCATCATACTGCGGTATTTGGATAGGCAGACGAAACAAGTCGGAACATATTTTTTGCAGCAATTTATTTTTCCGCATTCCATTTCCCGAGCCGACTAAAATTGCAGGTTTTCCGGCTGTCTTCCCTTCCATCTCCGTGTACATCTCCAGCAGCTCATTTGCAATTCCCTCTAAAAATCCAACGATCACAGGCCCAGCCTTCCAGTTGGACGTCCCGATATTCGTAATGCTTCCACGCTTATTCGGATTCTGCCTGGTACCGCAAAATTTTGTGGAAACCAGAAGATGATTCTCTTCCTTCCAGGCCAAAAAACCTGCTTCTTCCATCCGGGCGTACAGATTTCCTGCGGAATGCCGGCTGGAAAGTTCCATGACCGATTGTAAAAATTGTTCCAGCATCGCATACGCCCTTCCCCCGCACAAGGAAGCGCCAACCAATAAGTTGTAATCCTCGACACAGGGGCGAATATCCGTCCTTTGACCCGCCTTTACCACACTTTTTTTTGCCATGGCCGAAATTTGACTTCCGGTTCCAACATTGATGAGGATGCTGTGCGTCATGTCCCTGACTGACCCTAAAAAACTTCCCTGGTTGTCCCCAATGGCGCAGGAAACTCCGACCCCCAGCACAGTCCTTCCGACAAGCCGATACCCGCACTCTACCTGCGGAAAAAATGTTTTATCCATTCCCGCTTCCGCAAGAGCCGCTAAATCAAACGAGTCTTCTGTTATGGCATAGCAACCCAAGCTTTCTGCATTTGAGCCGTGGATAACCGGAACCTTTGTGTTGGTAAGCCGCATCGCCAGATAATCCCCAATGGTACAGATACCGCAGGCCGCTTCCGGTACCTCTTTTTTCACAACATGGGAATAATAAGTAACATTTCCGTACCCGGTGTACAACGCGTACCCCGTTTTCTCCGCCAGTGCGTCCACATAGCAAGTTCCCTCGTCGCCGATCTGCGAGCCGCTTTCATCCTGCCAGGTGTAAAGCGGACTGACTGCAGTTCCATCTTTATCTATGTATAAAATCCCATGCATCTGCCCGGTGATGCCAATGACCCCGATTTCACTTTCTTCGCTGCAGAACTGCGCAATAATTTCCTGAGCAATCGTCACGATGATATTGGAATCCTGTAACCGCTCAAAGGGGCGCCCTTCCTGCAGAGCAGCTGTATTCAATTTTGTAACGGACCTGAGCAGTTGCCCTGAAGATGCGTCGATTAACACTCCGCAAATGCTGGTTGTGCCCAAATCAATGCCAATTGCCTTCATAATTCTTTCTCCTTATTCTCCCATACATTCATAACTGAATTACAAATCCCCTGCCCGGATTCCAAAAGACAAGGGATTCTAAACAATATGATTGATATAAGACTTCAATTGGCTGGCCTATCGTACCTTCCCATTCATCTTATTTTTCATAATTTGGATGCAGAATGACCTTTAATGTGCCCGGTCCGCCTTTTGCGGCGATCTGGATTCCTTTGTCGTAATCCGCCAAATCCATCTCGTGTGTGATGAGGTCCTTTACCCGCACCTTTCCGGATTCCAAATATGCAAGCGCCCTGTCGTAACAGTGGGTCTGCGCCCAGCTTGTCAGAAGCGTCAGTTCATGCAAATACCAGTAATCAGGATTGATCGACCATCTTGCGTCCTCATGAGGCATTGCAAACATCATGAATTTCCCGCCCATCTTAGCGAACTTGACAGAGCTTTCCATCACTTCCACACTGGCGGTGGTGTCGATTAACACATCAAAGCCTTTCGGCGCAATTTCACGCAGTTTATCCTCGTGTACGCTGGGATTATTACGATCCATCAGAATGGTATTTTCGCACCCAAGTTTATTCAGCACTTCAAGCTTATCCTTACTGGGGCCGCATACAATCACACGGCCTGCGCAGGAATTCAGTAAAAGCTGCACTAAAATAATGCCGGTCGGGCCTGTACCGTAAACAAGCACATCATCGCCAAAGCGCAGCTGAAGCCGGTCCATTGTATGTACCGCACATGCGGTGGGTTCGGTAAAGCACGCCTCATTGAAGGACAGACCGTCACTGATAGGAAAAACTTTATCTGCATTCACAACCACATATTCCGCAAATCCCCCCGGGCCGTTGCAGCCCAGTGAATAGAAATTTTCGCAGTAAAGAGGCTGGTTGCGGCGGCAATAGTAACAATCTCCGCACAGAACCGTATTGTCGGCGGTAACACGGTCGCCCACATGGAACGTGCTGACTTTCGCACCGACTTTATCAATATAACCGGCAAATTCGTGTCCGTTTGTTAATGGAAAACGAGACAGAAAGCTGCCCCTTGCCAACGCTACATCAGCACCTTTGCATATGCCGCAGGACATGACCTTGATTAACACCTGATTGCCCCTGCAC
>JAEWBE010000056.1 GCA_023391275.1 Bacillota bacterium
ATTAAGTACACATTGGCTTCACACATATCATTCACCCCGTATGATCTTTTTTACAAAATTTATGGCATAATCCACATGATGCGGAAGCGGCTCATTCGTGATACCCATTACATAAAGATTACATCGGTTCAACGGAATCAAAACCTTTTTTGCCGAACATTCCGCAATGGCGCGCGCCATCGCGGGCGTTAATTCACCCAGCATGGAGCTTGCCGCAAGAATTGCAATACTGCCGATAATAATATCCGCTTTGGGTGCGCTGAACACAATCGCATTTTCACCTGTAGCACCTTCGCTGGCGCCCGCCTTCAGCATGCAGGACGTAGCCAACGCGTTGGTTCCAAGTGCAAGGATGGTAATTTCATCCCCAAGTTCCGCCCGTAATTTTTCAATGATTGTTTTTCCGATTCCCCCACCCTGACCGTCTACAACCGCTATCTGCATTTAACCACCATCCATTGAGTAATACCGTCTGCCACGGACAATAGAACCTTCCTGCGTCTATTGAAGTCTAATAGTGAGACTATTATATCATACTTCGGTTTCATTTTAAACAGGGCAGCTGAATCCGACAACATAAAATATTGAGACCATTTGGCTCTTAAAGCCCGCAAATCAAGCTCTATAATATTCATCCACAAGATTCACGGCCTTCAGCAGCGCGGCGTTCTGAATCAGGTCACTGGTTGCCTCATCCGCCGCAATGGTGTGATCCTCATAAAACAGTATGGCTCTGTCCGAAATCTTCAAGACAAGATCAAGATTATGTGTGGAAGAAATAATCGTCTTGCCCGCTCTGCTCAGGGAATCAAGCAACCGGATCAGCCACATTTGGGTGCGGGGATCAAGCCCATTGGTCGGCTCATCCAGAATAAGCACGTCCGGGTTCATAACCAAAACAGAAGCCAGCGCAACTTTTTTCTTCTCCCCTCCGCTGAGTTTGAAGGGCGCCTTGTTAACGAGATGCTCAATTTCGAGCATTGTGACAATATCGCCAATTCTTTGCTGTACCGTTTCCTGGGCTAGCCCCTGCTGAAGTAGTCCGAACGCAATTTCTTCCTCGACTGTGCTGCAAAAAAGCTGCATGTCGGAATCCTGAAAAATAAAGCCCACCCTTTTGTGATACGCTTTTGAAAAGCTGTCGTCATTCAGCTCCTGTTGCGTTACCTGATTCTGAAATGCGGAAAAAGTCCCCTGCTGCGGCAGGAGCAGACCTGCAAATATTTTGAGCAGGGTCGATTTTCCGCACCCGTTTGCGCCGAGCACGCAAATTCTTTCCCCTTCCCGGATTTCAAGGCAGATTTCTTTCAGGGCGGGTTCGTCATAGGGGTAGGCAAAGGTGGCATGATCCATATGAAATATCGTTTTATTCGTTTTGATTGTCAAAACAAAGCTTCCCCCGCAATCAGCATCAAAATAATAATTCCGTTATTGATCAAAAAAAGAAAGTCTTTCCCGCTGAGTTTAAGCTTTTGCAAACTGACGGGCCGACCGGTAAAACCACGGCAGCACATTGCGTCATAAATTTCTTCACTCATAAAATGAGACTTTAAAAAAAGATGCGCGGCACTGTGCCCCATAAACCTGCGATTGTCCCGCATGCTCAGGCTGCCCGTTGTCCGCAGAAACCTTGCTTCCATCATGTCCCCGGCGGCGGCAGACATTACAAAAATATAGCGGTACGCCATATTTAATATAGAGATAAAAAGAGAAGGAACCCGCATTGCGGCAAGTGCCTCCGTAATGTGCGACCATCTGGTGGTCATCAGAAGCAAAAAGCCGAACGACAGCGAAATTCCTGCGCGGAGCACCAGCCGCAGCGCCATTTCGATTCCATTGATCGAAAAGTAAATTCCACCCCGAACACCGGGCGGAACAAGATAAAAAAGCGGAGCGCCCCGCACGAACAGGCTCGACGCGCCCGGAATAGACAAAAGAAGCACCAGCACCGGAAGATAGCACCAGGTTCTTCTGATATAATTTCTCATTTCGAGGCCGGATAGTCTGGCGTAGGCCATTGGAATTAATGATAAAACAACAAGTACGGCAACGCTTCGGGCAAAACTGCCGAACACAAGAAAAGACAGTAAGACAACAATCTTAATTCTGGGATCTATTTTTTGTAAAAGCAGCGGCAGTCCCGCGTATTTCTCGCAAAAAAACTCATTTTCAAATATTTCGGAAAGATGCTTCATTGATTTCCGAATAAAATGTAATTTCCCACGGGAACGTTCCTGCGTGCCGATCTCATTTTTCACCCGCATCCATTCGGGAAGCGCCGGGGCGCCGTTGCTTTGTTCCATCAAATCTATTTATTTCCCTTCTGCTCTTTCATAATCAGCTTTGAAGTAAAAAGAATCAATCCTAAAATCAAAAGAAGCCCCACCACCGCTGAAAAAAGATATCCGGTCACGGCGCCTACCTGCCCTTCGCCAAGAGAAGGCAGGGTATAATCCGGCAATAAAGCGTGCCAGCGGTCGGCCATTGCAGCGAATCCCCGGGGTATGTATCCAAGCTGTTCCCTGATTTCATCAACGCCCCATTCCCCCCACGCGGTTCCGGTTGCAATCAGCCCCAAAGGGGTGAGTAAGACCAGAATAATCAGAGGAATAAACAGCGCTTTGTATGTTTTCAGGAATGAAGCCGATGGCTCCTGAGGCGCCAACACATGGTTTTGGGAGAAAAGATTCGGAGCGTACTTCACCAGGTACGCAATTGCAGCCATTGATACGATTCCTTCGATCGGCCCTGCAATCAAGCTGTGCGCAAACGCCATTGAAGGAACGGAAACGGAAAGCGGATAGGGGCAATAAAGAGGCGTGCCGTCCGCCGCTTTGAACAGCAGCGGCTGAATGCCAAATTCCAGCGCGGCAAAAAGAGCCGCAACATTCAAGCCGAAATAGCTGCCGATAAAAGTTGCCGCAAGGCCCCGGCCGCTTCCAAGCTCAGATTTTCCTCTGATTATTTTATAGAGGTAATACCCCGAAAAAGGCATGATAACAGCCATATTCAGGCAGTTGATTCCAAAAGCCATAATTCCGCCGTCCCCGAAAACGAGCGCCTGAATCAGCAGCGCTGTGGAAACCGAAATGGTTGCCGCCCACGGGCCGAGAAGAATTGCGATGAAAACCGCGCCGACCGCGTGCGCCGAACTTCCCCCGGCCACCGGCACATTCAGCATCATAATCAGAAAGGAAAACGCGGAACAAAGCGCAAGCGTGGGGATGCTCCGTTTTTCCATCGTTTTTTTCACCTTATGGAATGCCGCGCCCCAAGCGGGGACCATCACCGCAAAAGCGGGAATTGTGGTTGCGGGGCTCAAATATCCGTCAGGAATATGCATGAAAAACTCCTCCAATCAAAAATAAAGCCCATGAAGGGCGGTGAAAATCGCCCTTCATGGGTCCGTTTTTATGATTGATCACAAATAAAAATAAAGTCTTCATGGCTTCATTTAACAGAATATATTTTAACATGATTCAGCTGTTAAGTCAATCTCTATTCGGCACTATTTTGACGGCGGGCTTTTTTTCGCTTTTAAACTCCAACAACTCTCCTGGCTGACAGTCCAGCGCTTCGCAGATTCTTTCAAGTGTACTGAAACGAATGGCCCGGGCTTTTCCTGTTTTTAAAACGGAAAGATTGACAAGTGAAACTCCAACCCGTGCGGAAAGTTCGCTCAGCGTCATTTTTCGGTCGGCTAAAACACGGTCAAGCCGCAGAATTATCGGCATAATATTCCTCCCGTTCAAACCGTCAAATCTTCGATTGTCTGCAATTTTACCCCGTAGTGGTAAATGCGGCTGAACAGGATAATCAGGACGCCGACTGTGCCGGAAAATCCGTCTATACAGAACCGGCCGGCCCTGAGAATTTCATACCCGCTCGTATGCAGCTGCACAAATAAAGTCGGCATTATCGCGGAATAAATGAGCACGACGATTCCAACTATCAGAATGCAGACAGACATTATTCCGGTAAACGGTTTGCGCATCGTCCGAATACTGCGTATGCCCAAAATTGCCAACCCAAACAGAATAACCAGCTCAAAGGAATTTAAAAAATACCGCAGGGATTCCCCTTCAAACCGAGTTGTGCCGTTAAGAAAGCCCGCAATAAAAACAAGTAAACTAATACCGCACATCACAACCGGCAGATAAAGAAATAACAGAATCCAGGAAAGCCGCCTGCAAAATTTTTCAAATTTTATCTGTGTGTTTTCAACTTCATCCTGCATGATAAACCCTTCATACCCCGAAGGAGACATAGCGGCCGTTTGTTCTCCGTCCTGCCCGCATACTTCAGGGATAGGGTCTTTTTCAGAATTACGCATAATACCTCCCCCTTTAATATCAATAATTATATTCCACGATTTAACGATTGTCAATTATAATTTATCGATAATCATATAATCAGTTTACGATCAGAGTACAGAAAACAAGTATGATTCCCCCGCTTTTGTAAAAACTATATGCGGGGTGATAACATGGGCGACCTTCCAATTGGCTTCGGCATGGCGCTTGCAATGAATCCACAGGCAATGGAGCGTTTCAGCGCGCTGTCCGAGCAGGAACAGCAGAAAATTATTGAGCACACACACCAAATTGATTCCAAACAGGAAATGCACGATTATGTGCAAAGCATTGCGAGCCCTTCCGAGCAGCCACAATTTTTTAGCTAAGCGGATTAAAAATCGAACTTCTATATGAAAAAGGTGGGGCTTTGCCCCACCCGCATACATAATTAGTTGGTACAGAATTTATTTCACGTACTCAACCCCCGCTTCGCCGCTTTGCAAGTCAAACAGCAGCATGCCGTCCCGGTAAAACCGGAAACGCGCCCGGCAGGCTGCGTTTTCCCGGATGGTCCGGGTCATTGCCCCGGACTTCGGCGCAAGCAGGACTTGCGGTGAATTGATAAAAAGTTCCGCTTCCAGAACACAGCTGCGCTGAACGAGGAGGAATCCGGTCTCATCGCAGCGGACAACCCGCACCCCGTTGTATGTGGCAAGCCGGTATTCTTTCCCCTGAAAATTTATAATTCCGATACAGCCCTGAAAACAAAAACCGGCAAACGGGATATTCGCGATCGAAACCATAATGCTGCACGAAGGCTCTGAAAAACGGTTGCACTGCGCCCACAGGTAACTTTTTGGAAAAGAGGTTCCCCAGTCTTTTTCAATATAACCGGTACCGCCGCTGAAATCTATTTTGGTTCCGTTCAGTGTGAGCGAGCCTTTTAAACTGTGTTTCATGCTGATTACCCCATGGTTGCACTCCATAAACGGCACAAAGCGAAACGGCCCCATGACGTTGGATTTCGGGGGCGTCAGCGGGCCGTATTTTATGGTTCCTTGACAGCGAATTTCAGGAGTGTTCAGATTGACCTGAATCATTCGGTCACTAAATATCTGATTTCCCACACGAATCGCAATCCCGTGCGGGCAAATACGAAATGAGGAAAATGGAAAGGAAATACTACAGGAGATATCATCGGTGATTACTTGAACAAACGCCGACTTTATTCCGTTTTCATCATAATTGATTCCCGGAATAAAAGCGACAGTATGTCCCTGATTCTGATGCTTGAAATACCATCCCTCAAAATAAGAGCGGTTTTTACGGGTTCCATGAAACTCACTCATGAGCAATTCCTTTTTTCGCGGGATTGTCGATCAATTCCCCTTTGTCGGTATAGCGGGAACCGTGACACGGGCAGTCCCATGTTTCTTCATCCGGATTCCATTGCAGCCGGCAGCCCAAATGGGCGCACCTTCTGGACGGGCCGGAAACTGCACCGGCCGCGAGCCCCGCAATGGAATGCCCGACATCCGTGAGCAGATTTTTCATGGAAGCGGAAGCATTAAACCGCTGGGGAGAAAAAATTTCAGCGGTATCATTCTTCTTGCCGCGAATATAATCTGTCAAAATCATGGCCGAGGCCATGGCGCTTGTCATACCCCATTTTTTGAAACCAGTCGCAACATAAAGATTGGGAGTGGACGCGGAATACCGGCCGATATACGGCACACTGTCCCACGTGACGCAGTCCTGCGCCGACCAGTGGCTGACCTCTTCCCTTTCCGGATAAAATGCGCCGGCCGCCCTGCGAAGCAATTCATAACTGCCCGCCTGCGGGTGTTTTCCGGTTCGGTGCCCGGCGCCGCCAAACAGAAGATATTCTCCGTAATTTCGGAAAGAGTACCCATTGGGATCCTCATCAATATACATCCCGTTCACCTGCGCGGCATGTTTCAGCGCAATCACATAAGAACGTTCCTGATGCATCCGCGCAAAATACCAGCCCGGAATATTGATAATCGGGAAATGGGTTGCGACAACAATATGGTCCGCCGTCACTCTGCCACGATCCGTAATTACCACATCGTCACGCACCTCGCGTACCATGGTATGCTCGTAAATTTCCAAATCGGCTGAAATTGCTTTAAGAAACTTCAGCGGATTAAATTGCGCCTGATTTTCAAATTTGACCGCCGCCTTCACCTCAAACGGAAGATCGGTGCTGGTTGTGAATTCCGCCACTATTCCCAGCTTGCTGGCCGCGACTGTTTCGGCCTCGATGGACTCCCCGTCCCGAAGAGAATAAACAAAGGCAGGCTTTGTTTCAAAGTCACAGTCAATTTGATCTTCTTCCACAATATCGCGATATGCCTTAATCGCACGCTGATTTGCCCATGCATATTGCGCAGCCTGCTCCACGCCGAATTTTTGAATCAACTGGTCATAAATCAGATCATGCTGGGAAGTGATTTTCGCGGTGGTGTTTTTTGTTACCCCGCCCGCTGTCACAGAACCTTCCAGAACTACAACCTGCATCCCCTGCTTTTTAAGCAGATACGCAGTCAGCAGCCCCGCCATTCCCCCGCCGATTACCGCGGCATCAACAACAATATCCTCTTTTAAACTTTCCCTTTCTGGAAAAACACAGCTTTCGCTCCAAATTGATTTCATATTGGTATCCCTCCGCTATTAAGGTTTGCGGATTTTGAACCAATATACAAATTCTTCACAAGATTATTCTATCTGTTTTCACTGCTCCGAAGGACAGCCTGCGCTGATTATGTAGAATTTTTTAACCGTTATAATCCTTTAAAGCGCTTCTTTTTTCCATTAAAACGGTGTTTCTCCAAACGCCGGATTGATCGCGGGCAATCTTTTCACGATAGCCGACCTCACGGAATCCGCATTTTCTGTGCAAAGAGATACTTGCCTGATTGTGCTGCAGAATTCCGGACTGCAGCATCCAAAAACCGCATTTTTCCGACTCCACAACAACATGATTCAGCAGTTTCGTTCCGTAGCCTTTTCCGGCATATTTTTCATCCATATAAATACTGACTTCCGCGACGCCTGCGTAGACGCATCGGCTCGAAACAGGGCTCAGCGCCACCCAGCCCACAACGGCATCATCCTGCATAAACACAAATCTGCACTCTTTCAGATGGGACTTGTCCCATTCTTCATAAGACGGGCAGCTTGTCTGAAAAGTTGCGATTCCGGTGTTCAACCCACTCTGATAAATTCCGGCTACATCATTCCAATCGGTTTTTAACATCCTTCTGATATGTGATTTCATCCCGTCAGACCAGCCTTTCATTATAGAAATGTCAATTTCGTCTCAAAAAAATCAGCACCTTATTAAGATGCTGATTAAAAGCCGCGCTTTACTGATCCCGCACGGAGGATTCCGTTTTTACTTCAGGGGTTTCGGCTCCCTGCGGCACTTCCGGAACCAACGGCAGCCATACGCTGAATGTGCTCCCCTTGCCGACTTCGCTTTCCACGGCAACGTCCCCGCCGTAAAGTGCGGCAAGATGCTTGACGATGGAAAGGCCCAGGCCGGTTCCCCCAATTTCACGCGAACGGCTGGTATCCACACGATAAAAGCGCTCGAAAAGGCGCTCGAAGTGTTCGGAGGCAATCCCGATTCCGGTGTCTTTCACTCGGACCAGCACGGTTTTACGCTGTTTCTGCGCCATGACTACAACGCTTCCATTGGGTTTATTGTATTTTATTCCATTTTCAATCAGATTGCCGAACAGCTGCTGGAACCGGGTCGGCGAACATGAGACGAACAAATTCGGATCGGCTTCCAGCGAAAGTGAAACGCCGTTTTTTTCCGCCACAGGCGACAGACGGTCAATGCAGTTTTTCAATTCTTCTTTCACGCTGCACCGGCGGCTGGAAGGATCCTCCCTGGCATTTTCAATCTGGGAAAGCACCAGCATATCATCAATTAAATGATGAAGCCGCTCCGCTTCAATATCGAGCACATCGTAAAAATAACGGCGCGTCTCTTCATCACGGTCGGAACTTTTCAGCAATTCAATGCTGCCGCGGATGGAAGTGAGCGGGGTTTTCAGTTCATGGGTCACATTTGCCACAAATTCGCTGCGCATCTGCTCCAGTTTGTGCATGCGCGTCACATCGGTGATTACCGCCAGCGCGGACGGCTCCGGCCCGACAATCGGAGATACGTAAACCAAAAACTGCTTTTCATTCGGAAGCCCAACGACCGATTCCCTTTTAGGCTGAGAAAAGCCAATTGCATTCTTCATCAAGTTCGCAATCTTACTGATCAGCAGGCTTCCTTCCAGCCTGCCGTCAGCCTTCAGGCCGGGTTTGTCAAGCAGTCTGCGGGCGCTTTGATTCAAGAACAAAATTTCATTACGGTCATTGACGGCGAGCACTCCGTCGGCCATGCCCTGCAGCAAGCCCTCCAGTTGGTTCTGCTTATTGGTAAGTTCGGAAAATGCGGCTTCGGTACTGGAAGCCATCGTATTAAAGGAACGGGCAAGCGTGCCCACTTCATCCCGATACTCCCCTGCCACGCGGCTGGAGTAATCGCCGTTGGAAATTCTGCGGGCAGTTTCGGTAAGCTGATTCAGCGGCTCTGTAATATGGTAAACCAAATATCCGGTTACAATACAAACAATGACAATCCCCAGAATCATGCTGAGCACCGCGATAAACCAAAGCCTGCCGATTACGGCGTCAAGGTCGGCGGTAGGCAGCGCGGCCCGGATAAACAACCGATCCTTGATATAAACCGCTTCATAGTAGTACGGCTGGTTTACACTCGCACTCATACGCGTATCATATCCACGCCCATTCTTCAACGCCTGCTGAATTTCGGGCCGGTTGATATGATTTTGATTGACTTCCTCCGGAACACTGTCCCCAATCACTTTTCCGTTCAGGTCAATGACGCTGATGCGCATCTGCTGCCCCGTCTGCGACAGCCGGCGGCTTACCTCGGTAGCGGTCTCATCCGCATTACTGCTTAATTTATCCGTTTCCATGGAAAGAATAGAGAGAGCGGTGTCAAGCCGCCTGGTGAACTCATTTCTGTACTGCTGCTGCACCTGAAGCGCCGCGAACAGAAAGGCCGCGACAAAGCCGACTATGATAATAGCGGCATTACAGAGCATTAATCTTTTTTTCATAGCCGGCCTCCCACTAACCCAGTTCCATAAATTTGTACCCAACTCCACGCACAGTCTGTATGTAAGCCGGTTCATCGGAATTCTCTTCTATTTTCTGGCGCAGATAACGCACATGGACATCCACCGTCCTGGTGTCGCCGTAATATTCCACACCCCAAACCTTGTCCAAAAGGGTGTCACGGGTCAGTACCTTTCCCCTGTTTCTCATCAGCATCACAAGCAGGTCAAATTCCTTCGCGGTAAGTTCCACGGGAATTCCCGCTTTTTTTACGGTATGACGGTCAATATCCACCGTCAGATTACCGGCGGAAAACGTCTGTTCCGCAACATCTCCCTGCCGGGACGCCCGGCGCAGCACCGCCTTCACACGCGCGCAAAGTTCTTTTACACTGAACGGTTTTACAATGTAGTCGTCCGCCCCGATTTCAAGGCCGAGCACCCGGTCAATTTCCTCGCCGCGGGCCGTAAGCATCAAAATCGGAATCGCGCGGGTAGCATTATTTTCCCGCAGCATGCGGCACACCGCCAGCCCGTCCGGCTGGGGCATCATCCAGTCAAGGATAATCGCGTCCGGGGCACGTTTTTTAACGGCATTTAAAAGCTGGGTTCCGTCCGGAAATTCAGCGGTTTCAAACCCGCTGTCCTTCAAGCCGATAGCAACAAGGCGGCGGATATTCAGTTCGTCATCCGCAATATAAACCAGCGCCATGCGAATCCCCCCGTCATTCTTTAGAATTCAGGTCAGGGTGAACGCCTGTTTCCATGTAAATCACCCATTCCGCGATGTTCGTCGCGTGATCACCCATACGCTCGATATACTTTAAAATAAAGAGCAGGTCAACCTCGCGCATGACATTCTGCGGCGCCTGTGTAATAATACCGCAAATCTCCAGAATAATCTTTGAAAACATCTCATCGACATAATCGTCACTTTGACAGACTGCCCTTGCGGCTTCCACATCATGGCTGAGGAATACGTCCATCGCCTTGCGGAACATGTCGCGCGCCGCTTCCATCATCTGCACCACATGGCTGATGGCAAGGCTGTTGGTGTTGAGTTCGCCAATCGTCAGAATTTCACAGATATCGGCGCACTGATCCGCTTCACGTTCAATATCCGTCAGGATTTTCAGACACGCGGCAATCACTCTCAGGTCGCTTGCAATTGGCTGCTGTCTTGCGATCAGGTTCATGCAGACCTGTTCTATTTTGTGCTCCGCCTGGTCAATTTCATCATCTCTGCTTGCGACCTCGGCAGCTTTTTCCAAATCCATGGTGCGCAGCGCGGCAATCGTTTCCTCGATCCGCGCGTCAACCGAATTGCCCATATCGGTCATCTGTGAAATCAGGCTTGCCAGTTCACGGTCAAAGAGTTTTCTCGGCATTTTTTATCTCTCCTCGTATTATTATACAATTATCGAAATGAAATATCCAGTTTTATGTTCCGTGAAAATATGAAAATTATGAATTTGCCTCGGGCCGGTAATCAGCCAAAACGACCGGTAATATAACGTTCGGTACGCTCATCCTTCGGATTGTTGAACATGGTGAGCGTGTCGGTGAACTCGACAATTTCCCCCAACAGGAAAAACGCGGTGCGGTCGGCGATGCGGGCGGCCTGCTGCATGTTGTGCGTCACAATAATGACTGTGTATTTGGCACGCAGGTCATCCATTAAATCTTCAATTTTCAGTGTGGAAATCGGGTCAAGCGCGCTGGTCGGCTCATCCATCAGGATAATATCGGGTTCCACCGCAAGGGCGCGCGCAATGCAAAGGCGCTGCTGCTGCCCGCCGGAAAGGCCTAGGGCGGACTTTTTCAGGCGATCCTTTACTTCCTCCCAAAGAGCGGCGTTCCGCAGCGACTGTTCCACGATTTCATCCAGTTTCTGTTTATTCTTCACCCCGTGAACGCGCGGCCCGTAGGCGATGTTGTCATAAAGCGTCATTGGAAACGGGTTCGGCTTTTGAAACACCATGCCCGCGCGCTTGCGCAGCAGTGTAACATCGGTGCGGGCGTCGTAAATATCCTCGCCGTCAATGGAAACCAGACCTGTTATTTTACAGTTTTCAACCATATCGTTCATACGATTAATGGTTTTCAGGCAGGTGGATTTCCCGCAGCCGGAAGGACCGATAAAAGCCGTAATCTGATTGGCCGGAATCTCCATATTTACTTCCTTCAGCGCCTGAAAATCCCCGTAATACAAATTCAAATTCTTAACTGATATTTTACTTTCCATTTTATTATCCTTTCTTTAGCATCCTGGAGAGAAGCCCCGCTAACCGGTTGAGCAGAAAAACCAGAATCAGCAGCACCGCCGCCGTTGCATACGCAATATGCATGGCATCCGGAGAAGCGGCTTCACGGGCAGTCTGGTACAGATGCAGCGTCAGCGTGCGCCCGCTTGCGAAAATTTGCTGCCAGAAGCCTTTCGGCATATTGTAGGACAGGCCGGAGGTAAATAAGAGCGCCGCGCTTTCGCCGACAATGCGGCCCATAGCCAAAATCACCGCGGTAAGCACGCCCGGCATGGCGCACGGCAGTACAATACCCATAACGACGCGCAGTTTTCCCGCGCCGAGCGCCATGGCTCCTTCTTTATAGGAACCGGGTACTGCAAGAAGCGATTCTTCCGTTGTACGGATAATTGTCGGCAGAATGCAGATGGACATGGTAAGGCACCCGGCCAGGATAGAAGTTTGCAGCCGGAACAAGATGCAGAATACAGTATAGCCGAACAGACCAAAAATAATGGAAGGAATGCCGGAAAGAACTTCGGTAGTAAACCGGATTGTTTTTACCAGCCTGCCCTGCTTTGCATACTGTGTAAGGTAAATAGCGGAAGAAATGCCAATCGGGGCGGAAATCAGCAGCGTGATGACAACAATATACATTGTATTGATGATCATGGGCAAAATGCCCTTTAACTCATCCTTCGTTTCCGAATACGGTGTTGAAATAAACTTCCACGAAATATACGGCAGCCCATTGAAAAGAATATAGCAAATAATTCCTAAAAGCGCGATGACCGTAACCGCCGCCGCCGCATTGATAAAAATCCTGAGCACGGTATCCATGGGGCGCCATTTTCTGCCGTATAAAGATTTATTTGGCATCCATCTGCACCCCCCTCTTTGAAATATACGTAAAGCTGATGTTTACAATCATAATAAACACAAACAGTACCAGGCCGATGGCGAAAAGCGCCTCGCGGTGCAAACCGGAAGCATAGCTCATTTCCATGGCAATGCCTGTGGTAAGAAGCCGCACGGTGCCCAGCAGCGACGGCATGTTGACCACGTTGCCCGCAACCATGATAACCGCCATTGTCTCACCGATGGCGCGGCCCACACCCAGAATTACACCGGCCAGAATACCGGAACGCGCGGCAGGTATGCTTACCTTGAAAATTGTTGTTGTCTGTGTGGCGCCCAGCGCCAGCGAAGCTTCCCGGTAGGCCTGGGGCACCGCCTTCAGCGAAGTTTCCGTCACGCTGACAATAGTGGGGAGAACCATAACAGAAAGAATCAGAATAACCGCCAGAAGGCTGTCACCGATGGTATGGCCCTGAAAAGGCGGGAAGCTGCGGATGGCCGGAACGATTACAAGCATGCCGAAAAAGCCGTAGATGACCGACGGAATGCCCGCGAGCAGTTCTATGGCGGGATGTACCAGCCGGGCCACCTGAGGCTGCGCCGTTTCCGCAAGGAAAACCGCAGTCAAAATGCCAATTGGTACGCCGATTACGATTGCGCCCAGCGTACCGGCAATGGACGAAAGGATGAGCGGCAGAATGCCGAATTGGTTGGTTCCCGCATCCCACTGAGTACCGAAAATGAAGTTCCCCAGACCAATCTGTGCAATGGCCGGAGCGCCCGCCGCGATAATATAGACGGTAATCAAAATGACCGAACCGACGGACACACAGGAAAACACCAAAAAAATCGATTCAGCGAGTCTTTCCGTTCCCCGAGTCCAGAGGGATAAAACGGAACAGATCAGCCCGCTTACAAGGACATACAGGAACGGCCAAAGATAGCTGATTGTAATTTTACTGATATTCAGCTGTGTGACCGCCTCCTGAATACCGGAAGTGCTGATCAAGACAATCAGCGGCGTGATGCCCGAAATTACAAAGAGGGCACCCGCGAAATCCGGCTTGTTAATAAGAAGCAGCACGATTCCGGCCAGCGCCAGCAAAATCCCGGCGACCACCGCGATTCGGGTCAGAAGCGGAATCGTCACAAGGCCGCTGAGTTCCGGGCCGCGGACGCGGAATCCCCTTACTGTGGCAAGCTGAAAACCGCTTACAATATATGTTGTATCTTTAAAGACAAACCGCATGTATGGAAGAAAGAATGCAAGAACGGAAATGAGGCCTAACAAAATTGCCAGGCCTTTTTTCCCTTTATTTAATTTTCTGTCTTTTTTTGCGCGCTCGGCGCCCATCATTGTAATGCTCATTTCACAGTTACCAAACCTGCTTTTTTAATAACCGCCTGACCTTCGTCAGAATGAATGAATTCGAACCATGCTTTGACAAGGTCGCTGTCCGAACCTTTTTTATAAATTTCAATAAACGGTCTTTGCGCCTTATAGCTTCCATTTACAATATTTTCTTCATTGGCTTTTACACCGTCAATATCCACCGCTTTAATCGTTTGATTGACGGAATCGAGCGAAACATATCCAACCGCGCCCTTGTCGCTGCTGACCTTTGTCACTACTTCGCCGGTGGAGGAAAGTTCCGCGGCGTATTTGCACTTTCCGGCGCTTTTGAAAATACTTTCAAACCCGTCGCGTGTTCCGCTGGCCGCTTCTCTGCCAAGGACCGTAATTTTCTGGTCGTCGCCGCCGACATCCTTCCAGTTGGTGATCTCTCCGGTAAAAATTTTAGTAATCTGATCGCTGGTCAAAGCGGAAACCTTGTTGTCCTTATTGACCGCAATCGCAATGCCGTCGATTGCGATTTGGACAATTTCATAATCATCCGGTTTTTCTTCCGTCTTCATCAGCCTTGAAAGGTCGCCGATGAGCGCAGTGCCCGCGCTGACCGCTTTGGCAGCGTCGCCGGAACCTGTCCCGCTTTTTTCAACCGTAACATTGGGATATTTTGCTGAAAAAGCTTCGCCAAGCGCCTGACAAACCTTTGCCATGGAGGTGGAACCGTTAAGCGTAAGCTTGCCGCTCAGATCTGCGACAGCCTGAGAGGAAGCCGCCCCGCTCTGTGCGGGAGCGGAAGCCGCATTGGAGGTAGTGCCTTCAATTTCCGAGCTGCACCCTGCGAGCGCAAGTATGGAAAACAGAATGGCTGCGGATAAGATTGTAGAAATAAATTTTCTCATTCTGATAAATCCCCCTGTAAATTTTATTCTTTCTTTAAGTACAACTCTATTCTATGGGGGCAATGTTAAATCCACGTTAAGTTTAGTTTAGATTGAACTTAAATAAAATATACGGAGCGGAAAACAAATCAAATAAAAAATCGGGTCTGCCGCCTCTGACAGCTCAAAACCACAGTGAATCACCAGCTTCCAAGCCGCCGCAGGCAGCACCCCGACAGATTACGAACTATTTAAATATAATTTTACATTGCGGCTGACTTTAAACCCTTGTGTACAAGAACTCACAGCTGCCTTTTATACAGTAGGAACCCATGCCGGCCGGGATAAAGATACTGTCACCCTTGCTGAAGGAAAGCGGCTCCCCACCGCCATAAGATAAAACGGCTTCGCCGGAAAGGCACAAAAGTGAATGAAAACTGGTAAGGTCGGCGTCCATTTGAATCTCCCCTGCAAGTTCCATCCGGTACACGGTAAAATACTCGCAGGAAGCCAGCAGGGTACTGGTACACCCGCCGATCTTTTCCGGCTCACCCTGCGGTTTGGCCGAACGCACCGGATGCTCCAGCTTCGTCACATCAAGCGCCTTTTCAACATGCAGTTCACGCAGTTTTCCGTCCGCGCCTACTCTGCCGTAATCATAAATCCGGTAAGTGGTATTTGAATTCTGCTGAATTTCAGCAATGACGATCCCCGCGCCGATTGCGTGGAGCGTACCGGAATCAATAAAGAAAACGTCGCCCGGGTGAACTTCAACCTGATTGAGCACCTCAAGCAGTGTGTTGCTCCGAATTCTTTCCGCAAACTCAGTTTTGCTGATTTCCTTTTGAAATCCATAGTAAAGGCTTGCACCGGGTTCGTTTTCTACAACATACCACATTTCGGTTTTTCCGTATTCACCCTCGTTTTTGAGCGCATAATCGTTGTTCGGATGCACCTGAATTGAAAGGCGGTCCTGTGCGTCGATCAGCTTGACCAGAATCGGAAACTGCTCGAATTTTTCACAGTCCGACCCAAGCACCTGCCTGCCCGCACGATCAATATATTCCTTCAGCGTCAAGCCGTCGGATTCACCGCCTGAAATCACAGACAAGCCGTCCCTGTGGCAGGAAAGCATCCAGCTTTCGGCGAGCTTTTCCGCGGAGCTTTGCTGATGATATTCTGTTTTTAGCTTTGTTCCGCCCCAAAGATAGTCCTTGCAGGGCGCGGTTAATTTTAGCGCTTCCACATTCATTCACTCCTTTTATTCAATATCATCATACTCCGTAAGCTCAAAATCTGCAAGCGGAAGGTTCTATTTTCCCCCACGGCAGCCGTTTTCTTACTATAAATTAATCCGGATTGTAAAATAGAAACAAAATCAATTTTCTCTTTACTTTATCATGCTAATATGGTAAAATATAAATATCAGATAATCAGGAATACATATTAAACAGTTAGGGGTATTACGATGAAAAAAATAATATCATTTCTATTGGCGGCTGCCATTGCCGTTTCCTGCAGCGCGTGCGGCCTTGCGGGCAAATCATCTGCGGCGGCCTCCGATGAATCCTGGAACAAGGTGCAGAAAGCCGGGAAACTGGTGCTTGGTCTTGACAATGCGTTCCCCCCAATGGGCTATGTCGACACAAAAACAGGGGAGCTGGTCGGCTTTGATATTGACGTTGCGAAGGAAGCATGCAAACGCCTGAAAATTGAACTGAAAACACAGCCGATTGACTGGGACAATAAAACCGCAGAACTGAATAACGGCAACATTGACTGCCTGTGGAACGGGTTCAGTAAAACGGCGGAACGGGAAAAAGAGTTTAATCTCAGTATTCCATATATGAAGAACAACCAGATCATCCTGATTAAAACGGATGCCAATTATCAGGGCCTTTCCAGTCTGGCCGGTAAAACAGTGGGGGTTCAGGCGGACTCTTCCGCTGAAGTAGCACTGAACGCAAATGCAGACTTCAAGAAAACGCTGAAATCAGTGGTGCAGATTGACGACTATTCCAAGGCGGTGCTTGAACTGCAGAACGGTACAATTGACGCAATCGGCATTGACGAGGTGGTCGCCCGTTATTACCTGACCAACAACCCGGGCGCTTATAAAGTGATGCAGGATAAAGACGGCAAGGATGCATCCCTTGCAAATGAAGATTATGTTGTCGGTTTCCGTAAAGCCGACAGTGCGCTGAAGGAAAAGATTGAGGGCGCTTTAAAAGAAATGGCCTCCGACGGAACACTTGCCAAAATTTCGACCCAGTGGTTCGGCGAGGATGTTACCACCGTCGGCAAATAGTTTTTGTCCGCTGGGACCATGCGGCACGGGGCTGGACAGTGTCCGGTTCCGTGCCTTTGGCATTTTATCAACATATATTTGGAGGTTGCACCCATGAACTATCAGGTGCTTTTATCCCAGATGCTGGAAGCGACCATTATGTCGCTCCGTATCTTTTTCATTACACTGATTTTTTCCCTTCCGCTTGGGCTGCTTGTTGCAACGGGGCGCATGACGAAAATCAGGATCATCAACCTGCCCGTGCGATTCTACATACTGATTATGCGCGGCACACCGCTGATGCTTCAGCTGCTTTTCATCTTTTACGGACTGAAACCGATTTTCGGTATTCAGCTTGACCGCGTTTTGGCAGCCGAAGTTGCGTTTGTTCTGAATTACGCGGCATATTTTGCAGAAATTTTCCGCGGCGGCATTGAAGGAATTCCAAACGGCCAATACGAAGCTGCCAAGGTGCTGGGTTTCACCCGCAGTCAAACCTTTTTCCGTATTGTGCTGCCGCAGGTTGTAAAACATATCATCCCGCCGATGGGCAATGAATTTATCACGCTGGTGAAGGACACCTCGCTTTCCCAGGTTATCGGGGTGGTTGAACTGCTGAAGGTGACCTCAAACTGGGTCTCCTCCGCAGTCAGCATGACGCCGTTCGCCATTGCGGGCGTGTTCTACCTGGTTATGAACGGCATTGTGACACGCTGCTTTACAATGGCTGAAAACCGGCTGAGTTACTATCGTTAGGAGGATGGAAATGCAGATTCTAACCGCGGCTAATATCCGCAAAAGCTTTGACGGCACAGAGGTGCTCAAGGGGATTTCCATCAGCGTAACAAAGGGACAGGTACTGGCGGTCATCGGGCCGTCCGGTTCCGGAAAAAGCACCCTTCTGCGCTGCATCACTCAATTGGAGACAGTCGATTCGGGTGAAATTACGATTTGCGGCGACACATTGGTTAAAAACGATCCAGCCGGCAAAGCGGTTTATACCGACCGGGCGGGCTGCGCTAAAATCGGCCTGCATATTGGGCTGGTATTTCAGAACTTCAACCTGTTTCCTCACTTTTCCGTGCTGCAAAACATTACAGAGGCGCCGGTTCGTGTGCTGAACCAGTCAAAGGAAGAAGCGGAGAACACTGCGCGGGAACTGCTGAAAAAAATGGATTTATCCGGCAAGGCGGACGCCTACCCCTGCCAGCTTTCGGGCGGGCAGCAGCAGCGCGTATCCATAGCGCGCGCGCTCGCCATGAACCCGGACATCTTGTTTTTCGACGAACCGACCAGCGCGCTTGACCCGGAACTGACAGGGGAGATTTTAAAGGTCATCCGGGAGCTTGCCGCCGAACATATGACAATGGTGGTGGTCACCCATGAAATGAAGTTCGCCCGCGACGTTGCGGACTATGTGGTATTCATGGATGACGGTGTAATCATTGAGCAGGGCGAACCGGACCAGTTATTCGACAACACGCAGAATGAACGTACCCGGGCCTTCCTCTCCCGCTTCAATGAAGGCTGAGTATACTTGATAAGGGGCCGTGCAGTTTAAACTGCACGGCCCCTTTTAGGTTCTTGAATTGGTTCTTATTTAGAAATCGGCGCGGTACGCTTTTTCAGCCACGCAAGTTCCCTGCCGGAAAGCCGTGGAGAAAGCCGGTCAAAAACCAGCTTATGATAATCGTTCAGCCACTCGACTTCCTCATCCGTCATCAGTTCGGTAAGGAGTCCCGCCGTATCAATCGGGAAATAAGTTATCGGCTCAAATTTTAAGAACTGGCCGTATTCGTTGTTTACATAATCGGTTACAAGCATGATGTTCTCCGTGCGGATGCCATGCTTGCCCTCTTCGTAAATGCCGGGTTCATTGGTGATGGTCATTCCCTTTTTGAACGCGACATTGTTGCTGATTCTCATATTCTGCGGCCCTTCATGGACGCCGCCGAACATACCGACTCCGTGGCCCGTACCGCAGCGGTAATCTATCCCGTGCTTCCAGACCTGCACACGGCTGAGGATGTCGATATTCCCCCCGGTACAGCCTTCCAGAAACACAGCCGTCGCAAGGCCGATGTGCGCCTTCAGCACATAAGTATAATGCTCTTTTTCTTCCCGGGTGAGAGGCCCCAGCACAAAGGTGCGGGTATTGTCGGTTGTGCCTTCCTGATACTGCCCGCCGGAATCATCCAGCAGAAAGCCCTGCTTTTTCAGGGTGGTGCACGCATCCGGCTCCGGATGGTAATGCATCATGGCGGCATTTGCATTGTAAGCGGCAATGGTGCCAAAGCTTTCGCCCATATTCCCCGGCTGTTTTGCCCGGAATTCTTTCAGTTTATCACAGACATCGCACTCTGTAACGGTTTCGCCGTTCTCCATCTGCTCTTCCATCCAGACGCAGAATTCAGCCATTGCACAGCCGTCCAGAACATGAGCCTCCATAATATTCCGAATTTCCGTTTCATTCTTGACACCCTTCAGGTTCACCACCGTGTCGCTGGTTTCCTTTATGGTTACACTGGCGTTTTGCTGCAAAAGTGTATAAAGGTCATAGTTTGTACCCGACATATCAACCAGCATCGTTTTCGGGGTGTGAATTCCCTGTAACTCTGCGTCAATGTCTTCATATTCCCTGACTGTAACTCCGTTTTCCTTTAAATAAGATAACGTTTCAGGCAAGACACGTTTTGTATTAATAAACAGGTACGCGGAATCGGAGTAGACCACGGCGTAGGAAATTGCGAACGGATTATACGCAATATCATCGGCGCGGATGTTCATCAGCCACGCGACACAGTCCAGTCTGGCAAAAAGCTCGCCGTCGGCCTTTTGCTTTTTCAGTTCGGCGCGCACCTGCTCCAGTTTTTCCTTACAGGTAAACCTGGCATACTTCGCATCGTGAACAAATACTTTGGAATCCGGAACTGCGGGGCGGTCGGGCCAAATGTCGCCAATGAGGTCAACAGCCTTGATATTCAGCTTTTTCCGTGCGAACTTTTCGCGCATCTCCTTTATGGACGCGGCAGAGATCAGCTTGCCGTCAAATCCCACGGTTTCGCCGTCCTGCAATTTATCATCCAAAAATTCCAGATAGGTCGGAACATCTTTCACCGCCATGCGGTAAAGAACGATTTCACTGCCTTCCAGCTGATGCGCGGCCTGAATAAAATACCGGCCGTCCGTCCAAAGGCCGCTTTCTTTTTCGGTAACAACCAGTGTGCCCGCTGAACCGTTAAACCCGGAAAAATAACTTCTGGCCTCCCAGTGGGCAGGCAGATATTCGCTCATGTGGGGATCTGACGATGGGATAATGCAGGCCTGCACCCCATTTTCCTTCATTTTGCCGCGCAGCGCAGCCAGCTTCTCATTGATTTGAATCATGGTTCATTACTCCTTATATCAAATTTCACGCAGACAGGAATGGAAACGGCACCTGTGGTTTGCCATAGTATATCAGCACCGCAGCAGCCGTTTTTATTGAATTAAAAATATATCCTGTCGTCAAAACAAGCGCAATCCGTAATTCACACAATAAAAAGTATAGGCTTAACCGCAATTAATGTCAAGGCGTGCCAGGCTACATTTTCACCGGTTTTACGGCAAAGCCGCAGGAGCCGCCATTCCGTAATTTTGGAATGGCGGCTCCTGATTTTCTTTATGATCTTTTGTGAAGGGGGAGGTAGGCGCGGTGCGAGGAAATGCTCTTGTACGCCGGGCGGATAATTTTTCCGACGTTGATTTGCTCCTCCATCAGATGGGCGCTCCAGCCGGCGATACGCGCCATGGCGAAAACCGGGGTAAAGAGTTCCGGCGGAAGGCCAAGCATGTGATAAACGAACCCGCTGTAAAAGTCAATGTTTGCGCTGACACCCTTGTAGGTTTTACGCTCCTGCCCAATCACTTCCGGCGCGAGCCGCTCTACGAGTGAATACAGCTTATACTCTTTTGTCAGACCCTTTTCTTCAGAAAGACTTTTTACAAACTTCCGGAAGATGTCCGCGCGCGGATCTGAAAGCGAATACACCGCATGCCCCATTCCGTAAATCAGACCGGATTTATCAAAAGCCTGTTTGTTAAGCAGTTTTTTCAGGTAATCGGCAACCTTCGCTTCATCTTCCCAGTCATTTACATTTTGTTTCATATCCTCGAACATCATCATGACCTTTATGTTCGCGCCGCCATGCTTCGGCCCTTTCAGGGAACCCAGCGCAGCCGCAATAACGGAATAGGCATCGGTGCCGGAGGATGCGACAACGTGTGTGGTAAAGCTTGAATTATTGCCGCCGCCGTGCTCCGCATGCAGTACAAGTGCAAGGTCAAGGATCCGGGCTTCAAGCTCGGTATATTTATTATCGATTCTTAACATATGAAGGATATTCTCCGCGGTGGAAAGCTCCGGCTGCGGCGCGTGAATAAAGAAGCTGTTGTTCCGGTCCATGTCATGCGCGAAAGCCTGATAACCGTAAACCGCAAGCTGCGGGAATAACGCAATCATTTCAAGGCACTGACGCAGCACATTCGGCAGCGAAGTGTCGTTTGCCTTCTCATCATATGCGTATAGCGTCAGCACACTTCTTGCCAGCGTGTTCATCATATCGGAGGTAGGCGCTTTCATAATAATATCACGCACAAAATTCGTGGGAAGCGTACGGTAATTGGAAAGCATTTTTTTAAACTCCGTAAGCTTTTCTTCTGTCGGCAATTCCCCGAAAAGGAGCAGATAGGTGGTCTCCTCAAAACCGAAACGGTTTTCCGCAATAAAGCCGCGTACAATATCCTGCACATTTATTCCGCGGTAATACAGTTCCCCTTCGCATGGGATACTTTGGCCGTCCACCTCTTTCGAGGAGATAATTTCGGATATTTCGGTCAGTCCGGTCAAAACGCCTTTTCCGTTGATATCCCGCAGGCCGCGCTTGACATCGTACTGTGCAAACAGATTCGGGTCAATCGTACTGTGGCTTTTGCAAAGATTGGTCAGCTCCATAATTTCCGGGGTAATGGTAAAAAAAACATCATTTGCGTTTTTGGCCATGTTTCATATCTCCTTTTTCTTCAATTATACTCTTTCGTTCTGGGGGAATTGGGGGAGAATTCTGTTAACCACGCGAATAACAGTCCTGAAATCCTCTTTAACCATTTATCGGAGCGATTACAAATATCTGCTCATTTTATATTATAATTCTTTATCCGTTTTAATTCAACCAACAACCTATGAACACAATATGAATTTTTCGGCATTTGAAAATGCAAAATGCCCCTGCCGTACAAACCGCACAGCAGAGGCGTTAATCAATTTTTGGGGTGAGACAAACTTCGACAATGCCGTTCGCAGCAAGTCAAGTTAAGCCAGTATGCCGTCCCGTGCTTCCAAATATTCATCATAGGTGGAAATGCGGTCAATGACACCGTCCTCCGTAATCTCGATAATACGGTTTGCAATTGTCTGAACAAACTGGTGGTCGTGGGATGCAAAAAGCACCACGCCTTTAAAATCCGTCAGCCCGTCGTTTACGGCGGTAATGGACTCAAGGTCAAGATGATTGGTGGGCTGGTCAACCACAAGCACATTTGCGCCGAACATCATCATACGCGACAGCATGCAGCGAACCTTCTCGCCGCCGGACAGCACGCTCACCGGTTTTAAAACATCTTCACCGGAAAATAGCATTTTGCCCAGAAAGCCGCGCAGATAGGTTTCGGTGGTGTCCCTGGCATACTGTTCGAGCCATTTGATGATGCTCAGTTCACAGCCGTTAAAAAACGCGGAGTTATCCTGGGGAAAATAGGACTGGCTGGTGCTTACGCCCCATTTGAAGGTTCCCTCATCCGGTTCCATTTCCTCCATCAGAATTTTAAACAAAGCGGTGTTGGCGATTTCGTTGGAACCGACGAACGCGATTTTATCGCCTTTGTTCACGCGGAAGCTGACATTGTTCAGCACTTTTACCCCGTCAACCGTTTTGGACAGGCCCTCAACCTCTAATATTTCTTTGCCCGGTTCCCGGTCCATGGTAAACCCTACAAACGGGTATCGGCGGGAAGAAGCCGGCATCTCCTCCACGGTAATTTTATCAAGCATTTTTCTGCGCGAGGTAGCCTGTCTGGATTTGGACTTGTTTGCCGAAAAACGCTGGATAAAGTTTTGCAGTTCTTTAATCTTATCTTCCGCTTTCTTGTTCTGATCGCGCATGATACGCTGCATCAGCTGGCTGGATTCATACCAGAAATCGTAGTTGCCGACGTACAGCTTAATTTTGCCGAAATCAATATCGACGATATGGGTGCAGACATTGTTGAGAAAATGGCGGTCATGGGAAACGACAATCACTGTGCCGTCATAATCCATAAGAAAATTTTCCAACCAGGCGATGGATTTATTGTCGAGATCGTTGGTGGGCTCATCCAGCAGAATAATATCCGGCCTGCCAAACAGTGCGCGCGCAAGCAGAATCTTCACCTTTTCCGCACCCGTCAGCGTACCCATGACAGAATAAAGAATAATTGTATCGACACCCAGTCCCTGCAAAAGCCGCCCGGCTTCGGTTTCCGCCTCCCAGCCGTTCAGTTCGGCAAACTCAGCCTCCAAATCCGCCGCAAGAATTCCATCCTCATCTGAAAAATCCTCTTTGGCATAAAGCTCATCCTTCTGTTTCAGCACCTCGTAAAGGCGGGGATTTCCCATCAATATGGTTTCAAAGACTGTAAAATCGTCATATGCATGATGATCCTGTTTCAGTACGGACATGCGCATTTTGGCGTCAATGGCAATCTCCCCTTTTGTCGGCTCCAATTCACCCGAAAGCAGCTTCAAAAAGGTTGATTTTCCCGCACCGTTGGCACCAATCACGCCGTAGCAGTTACCTGCGTTAAAAAGCAGATTGACATGGGAAAATAAATTTTGGCCGTTAAAACTCAGGCCAAGATCGGATACATTAATCATAGTTCCTCCAGAATTTCTTAAAATAAACACAGATGACCTGTACAAAAAAATCATCCGCCGTATTGCGTTTGTTCAATTTGACCCAAGGGTCGGCATAATATATGATTCATTTTATTTTATCATAAAATACTGTAGATAAATATGGTGAAAGCCATGAAGTAATCGCCGCTGTACTTGTTATTTTTGATTAACAATGCTATAATAATAAGAATATTAACGGCAGTTATACTCTTTAGGGGGTTTTACAGTGAAAATTCAGGAGTCAGGTGAAAACTACCTGGAAACGATTCTGATTCTTCAGACTAAAAACGGATATGTCCGCTCTATTGATGTTGCAAACGAACTGGATTTTACCAAGGCAAGCGTCAGCCGCGCAATGAGCATCCTGAAGGAAGCCGGTTACATCACCATGGAACAAAACGGCAACCTTGTTTTGACAGATACAGGCCGCAAAAAGGCGGAAGCAGTTTATGAACGCCACACACTGATTGCCCAGTTCCTGGAAATGACTCTTGGGGTCAGCGACGACATAGCGCTGCAGGATTCCTGCCGTATTGAACATATCATCAGCGAGGAAAGCTTTGAACGCATAAAAGAATTTATTCAGATTAACAAACAGTAAAATAAAGGCTTGTTTCAGAGAAGGACAGGCTATTTTTTAGAAAGAGGTGCCATATGAATTTTATCAGCGCCAAATGCCCGCATTGCGGGAAAGAACTGCAACTGCCGGAGGACGCCGAAAAAATTGTGTGCATGTACTGTGCCCAGCCGATTGATGTGAAGGCTCTGCTTGCCGGGCCTGAAAAAGAGCCGTCCGGCGAAGATTATGATCGGCTGATAAACGAAGCGGAGTCCCTTTTAAAGGATGAAATTTTCAGCCGCAGAATCGAAATGAAAAATTTAAAGCAATCTAATTATGTGAATGATTTTGAAAGCTATCAGGCTTTGCTGCGCCCTGCGCTGACGGCGTACAGCCTTGCGGCCACTGAGAACGAGAGAGCGGCGGATTATTTTGCGGGCGTTCTTTTCGACCGCTTTTTAAAGCAGTTTGAAAAAATAGGAATTAAAAAAGAGTCCGATCCCCGCTTATTTGACTGCCGTTACCTGATTGTCGCGTTTACAATCCCGGCAATTCTTGAACAGCACACTCTGGCCGCCGACGAGCTCGCCGACCGTTTTCTTGAAAAATGGAATGCCCATTACCCGAAAAATCCGCTTGGGAAATCTAATTTTGAATCCATAAATAACGGATTCAAAAAGAAATTCTGCTTTATCACAACCGCTGTATGTTCTTCACTTGGCAAAGGCGACGACTGCACGGAGCTGAACGAATTCCGCAGGTTCCGCGACGAGTGGTTTGCCAAAACGCCGGAGGGACGGGCAAAGATCAGTGAATATTATTTATTCGCACCCATGATTGTCCGTGCGATTGATCAATCCGAAAATAAAGAAGCCGTATATCGGACCATCTGGGAGACCCGCCTTGCGCCCTGTCTTGATCTTATCGAATCCGGCGAACCCAAAGCATGCGCCAGACAGTACGAAAACATGATCGTTGAACTGGAACAGGAATGGCTAAATTGATATAACCATCCGCCTGCGCTGCCAAATCCCCTTCCGGATAGCAACAGATTTTATTGATAGTTAAAAGAAAACCTTGGAGCACGGAGAAATCCGCTGATCCAAGGTTTTTATAATTATATTCAATTACTCTTCGGGATCATCCCAATGAACGACTTCAGTTACGCCATGCTGATTTGCCTGTTCCATCAGTTTCAGCATTTCGAATGCACTGCGGAAATGCTGTGTACGATTTTGTTCCACCCACGTGATTGTGCCCTGCCATGTGGCATTCTGCCGGTACTGCACATTTACAATAAAGGTTGTCTTTTCATTCTGGAGCATATCATCCATATTGTCATCCACACTGTCTTCCACCCTTCTGATTACTTTTTTGGCTTTTTTATCTAAAAAAGTTCTTGCCGCAAAGGTCGCCTGGGGAAATGATAAGTTATCAAATAAGCCGTCCATTCCACTCAGTAATTCCCAATCATTATGAAATGGAAAAGATTTTTTGTAATAGCTGCTGTAAATAAGGCCCTTAATTGCCTGGTTATGTACAGGAGCAAGATAGATAACACATTTAGACGGAAGCGATACCAGCGTTCTTGCGGAAGTCTGCATGACCTTTTCTCCTTTATTCTTTAGCTTACCTTATATGATACTCTTTTTGAGTCACATGTTGGTCACAAAATGCATTTTTTAAGAAATATTCCTCTGTTTTATATAATTATTTTAACTGTATCGACAGAAAACTTAATATATTTTTTCACATTATAATTCCTTTTATTTTTTAATAATCAATTTCAGACAGCTTTAACGCAGCCTCAATAAAGACACAGTTTTGAACTTTAATCGGACTTGCAACAGATAAAGCGGAACGGCATATACTGCTGAAAAGGAGTGATGTCAATGTTTGGGGTTGTGCTGGGTTTTACGCTTTCGGGACTGTTGTTTTTTATTCTTCATGTTACTGGCTCCGGCTCGTTCCCACGGCCGCTTACCGCGCAGGAGGAAAAAGAATGCCTGGAACGATTTAAAAATGGCGATATGACAGCCAGAAACGAATTGATTGAACACAATCTGCGACTTGTTGCACACATCATAAAAAAATATTATGCCAATTCAAACGATCAGGATGACCTGATTTCAATTGGAACCATAGGATTAATCAAAGCGGTAAACACATTTGACAGCAGCAAGGGCATTCGGCTTTCAAGCTACGCCGCCCGATGTATTGAAAATGCTATTCTAACATTGTGGCTGAAGGCGGTATCAAGCTTCACAGCAAAGTACGGACTCCGTCAAACCGGAGTCCGTACTTTGCTGCCTTTCCAGAAAAAGAAAGCAGCCTCCTTTCCGGATGACTGCTTTCCAATAGCTGTTTACTGATTGTTTTCCTGCTGGTATTTCACATGCAAAAGTTTGTGGACTTTGCCTTTCAGCAAACCTGTGTACAGCGAGTTAATAACAGGATTCTGCTCGGAACGTTTAATGCTGCACATTTTATCGGTCGCATACAGGCCCGCGCTTCGCTTCTTCTTGCCTTCCAGATTGATGATAGGCTGGCCCGCGCCGCAGACACACCCACCCGGACAAGCCATCACTTCCACAAAGTCGTAGTCCGCTTCACCATTCTGCATTTTCGTAATCAGGTTTTCCGCATTTTTAAGCCCGCTGACAATCGCAATTTTTACTTCACGGTCGCCATACATAACCTTGTTTTCTTTCAGTCCCTGCATGCCCCTCACGCCGTTAAACGCAATGGCCCGCAGCGCGGAAACCGATTTGTTGTCGGACAGACGCCGAATCACCGCTTCGGTTACGCCTCCGGTTACGCCGAAAATAACGCCCGCTCCGCTTTGTGTGCCGAACGGCATGTCGATCGCCTCGGGTTCCAGTTCCGAAAATACAATCCCGGCTTCGCGGATCATCTGAATCAGTTCCTGCGTGGTGATGACATAATCGATATACGGAACCCCGTTGTCCTTGAATTCATCCCTTGCAGCCTCAAATTTTTTGGCGGTGCAGGGCATTACGGCAACTACAACCACACGGCGGTCGGAATCCTTGTTTTCTTCTTTCAGAACGGAACCGAACATCTGCATCGGAGAACGGCAGGTGGACACATTTGGCAGCAGTTCCGGATGATTTTTTTCCACGTACTGAACCCAGGCAGGGCAGCAGGATGTGAAGAGCGGCAGCTTTTCACCGGACTGCAGGCGGTTCAGCAGTTCATTGGATTCTTCCATTACCGTCAGGTCCGCGCCGGTTGCCGTGTCAAAAACCTCATCCACACCCATGCGCTTGAGTGCGGCAACAATTTTGCCCATCAGATTTTCACCGAGATTCTGTCCCAGTTTATCGCCGATGCCTACACGCACCGCCGGGGCAATCTGCACAACCACCTTGATGGCGGGGTCGTTCAGTACCTTCCATATCTTGCTGACATCGTTTTTCACCACAATGGCGCCGGTTGGGCATACAGCCGCGCACTGGCCGCAGCCGACGCATTTCGTTTCCGCAATCGGCACATTGAAGGTAGTGCCGACTGTCATTTTGGATCCTCTGTACATAAAGTCGATTGCACCGACATTCTGAACTTCGTCGCACATTCTCACACAGTCGCCGCACAGAATGCATTTGTTTGCGTCGCGTTCAATGCACAGGGAAGAAGTGTCGAGCTTCGGCTTTTCCGCCGTATTTTCAAAACGGACACGGTTAATGCCGAAGCGCTTCGCCAGTTCCTGCAGCTTGCATTCACCGTTTTTGCCGCAGGTGGTACAGTCCCTGCAGTGGTTGGAAAGCAAAAGCTCCAGAACCATTTTGCGGTACCTTCTGAGTTTGGGAGTATTGGTGTAAATCTCCATTCCCGCTCTGGGCGGCGTGGAACAGGCAGCTTCCATCCCGCCCCACTTGTTTTCCACCATACACATGCGGCAGGCGCCGTAAACGGAAAGCTCCGAATAATAGCAAAAAGTCGGAAGGTCAATTCCCGCTTTGCGTATCAGGCTAAGCAAATTCTTTTCGCCGTCTATTTCCACCGGTATATTATCGATTAACATAAATTCGCCGTTCATTGCTCAGTCCTCCTTTACTGCCTTGAAAGCGCACGCTTCCAGACACGCTCCGCATTTAATGCACTTGCTGTCGTCAATAGTAAACGGCTCCTTCACCTTGCCGGCAATGGCGTTTACAGGGCAGTTGCGCGCACATTTGGAGCAGCCTTTGCACAGATCTTTATCAATATATATTTTTCTGAGTTTTTTGCAGTTTTTTGTGGGGCAGCGCTTTTCCATAATATGAGCTTCGTATTCATTCCTGAAGTATTTCAGCGTACTCATCACCGGAGAAGCAGCGGTTTTCCCCAAGCCGCACAGTGCAGTTGCGGAAATGGTTTCGGACAGTTCTTCCAACAGGTCGATATCTTCCGGTTCGCCGTTTCCGGCGACAATGCGTTCCAAAACTTCGAGCATGCGCTTGGTGCCTTCACGGCAGGGCACGCATTTGCCGCAGGATTCATTCTGCGTAAAGCTCATAAAGAATCTTGCCACTTCTACCATGCAGGTGTTTTCGTCCATAACAACCAGACCGCCGGAACCGATCATGGCGCCGACTTTTTTCAGGCTGTCAAAATCCAGCGGCAAATCGAGGTGCTCTTTTGTCAGGCATCCGCCGGACGGGCCGCCGATCTGGACCGCCTTAAACTCCGAACCGCCGCGCATTCCGCCGCCGATATCATAAATGATTTCACGGAGCGTGGTTCCCATTGGCACTTCAATCAGGCCGGTATTCATGATGTTGCCGGTCAGCGCGAAGGCCTTTGTTCCCGGGCTGTTTTCCGGACCGATGGAGCGGAACCACTGCCCGCCGTTTGCAACGATACCGGGTACGTTCGCAAAGGTTTCCACATTATTCAGAACAGTCGGTCTGCCGTACAGGCCCTGTTCCACCGTTCTGGGAGGTTTAACACGGGGCATGCCGCGTTTGCCTTCAATCGACGCCGTCAGAGCGCTGCCTTCGCCGCAGACGAAAGCGCCGGCACCGCGGTTGATCTGTATGTCAAATTTGAAATTGGTACCGAGTATGTTTTCCCCCAGCAGGCCGAGTCCCCGCGCCTGCTCAATGGCAATGCTAAGCCGCTTTACCGCAAGCGGATACTCCGCACGCACATAGATATATCCCTCGTCCGCACCGCAGGCATAAGCCGCAAGCATCATACCTTCCAGCATTCTATGGGGATCGCTTTCCATTACACTGCGGTCCATAAATGCGCCCGGGTCGCCTTCATCGCCGTTACAGACAACGCATTTTTTTTCGGCTTTTTGCCGTTTTACCTGAAGCCATTTGCGGGCCGCCGGGAATCCGCCGCCGCCACGGCCCCTCAGATTTGAAATTTCAACTTCGCTCAGTACTTCTTCGGGAGTCATTTCAAAAAGCGCCTGTTCCAGCGCAGAGTAGCCGTCAAGGGCGATATATTCACCGATGGAAGTCGCGTCAAGACGTCCGCAGTTTTCCAAAACAACACGTTTCTGCAGCTTATAAAACGGGATGGATTCCTGATGTTTATGCATTTCCCCGCCTTTACGATAGATCAGGCGTTCAACACATTCATCCTTCAGAATACTGGTCTCCAGAATATCGAGGCAGTCCGCCGGTTTCACCTTAACATACAAATAACCCTCCGGTTCAATGCGAACCAGGGGGCCCATTTCGCAGAATCCGTGGCAGCCGCTCTTTTTTATTCCGATATGCTCCCCTTCGCTTTCGTGTTGCAAATCGACGGAGCAATTGATCCCTTTTTCCTGAACCAGCTTTATAAATTCATCATATATCGCAAGGGAACCGCTCGCCACACAGGCTGTTCCGGCACAGATAAGTATTTTTTTCTTTTGCTGATCCAACCGGTTTTTATACAGAACCCTGATGTTTTGCAGTTCCATTCTATTTTTCAGCATCAGCGTTTTCCTCCCTGAGCTTATTAATCAATTCCGCAGCCTTTTCCGGAGTCATCATGCCAAAGACCTCATCATTAACTGTCAGCGCCGGTGCAAGACCGCAGGCGCCAAGGCACGATACGGTTTCAACAGTAAACAGCAGATCGTCCGTTGTCACTTTGTGGTCGGTCAAATCCAGTTCCTTGCGAAGCTGCTCGAGAATTGGAATGGATTTGCGGACATGACAGGCAGTACCGTTGCATACTTTAATAACATAGGTTCCTTTTGGCTCCAGGGAAAAATTTTCATAAAAAGTCGCAATACTAAAAATTTTAGCGCGGCTCATACCAAGTTTTTCGGAGTAATAATCGAAAATTTCTTTCGGAAGATAGCGGTAAACTTCCTGTGTATCCTGCAAAATACTTATGATGCTTCCGGGGTTATACTGATGTTTGTCCAAAATCTCGTCCAATTTGGAGAAATCGCACAATGGGGTCATAATTGCCGCTCCTTTCATTTATCACATTACGATTTATAGTAACATATTGATAAATTATTGTCAATTGAGTCTGAGACATTATCCCAAAGTAAAATTTGGAGACTTTATGTCTGATGAGATATGAATTCCACAGGCGCAGGCTGCCAAATAAAGCATGGCAGACACAATCACGGCATAGCACAAAGACTATAAAAATTTTAAAAGAAGCGCTCAAGCGTACACTTCAGAAGCCTGTTAAGGAAGCTGCCGATTGCAATTGACAGCTCCCGTTACAAAAAAAGAAACGGCAAACTACTCTGTCGTTTCCTCTTTCATTCAATTTTTTGTAATAAGCTGTGAAAGAATCTCTTTTTTTTGCTCGATGGGACAAGACAGGCGTTCTATGTATTTTAAAATCGCGTTGCTGTAAGCCACAGCAACTTTTTCATTTAACTCCTGCAGTTTACCTGGGTCCGTCGGGTAATGGACGATGACATTCACATGGAGCCCCCCATACAAAAATATAGAAATTATATTTGTATATAAAGTATTTGTATGTACCTTCGGATGATTTTTATACTTACGAAAGACGTAATTTCATCCGCAGATTGCAGGTGCGATTCTTATACCTAAACATCCATTCCCTGGGTCTGACTCCTGACCAATTTTAAACATGTATCGATTTCAGAAACGTCACATTTGCATTACAACAGAGATGAAAGCGGTATATATTTTCTTTTTCACGAATAACGTTATTAAGTATTATCAGGCATTAAAAATCATTCTCTGACATAAAGCGGTGATATGATGAAAATCGCGATTTATTCAAGAAAATCAAAGTTCACAGGGAAAGGCGAGTGTATTGAAAACCAGATTGAACTGTGCAGGCAATATATTAAGCTGCACTATCCGGATACTGTAGAAAAAGACATTTCCATTTATGAAGACGAAGGTTTTTCCGGTGGCAACACCGACCGACCGCAATTTCAAAAAATGATTGAAGACGCCAGGGAAAAAAAATTATCCGTTCTTGTCTGCTACCGACTCGACCGTATCAGCCGCAACATCGGTGACTTTGCCAAACTGATTGAAGAATTGAACAGCCTCTCAATTGCGTTTATCTCCATTAAAGAACAATTTGACACAAGTTCCCCTATTGGACGCGCCATGATGTATATCGCCTCCGTATTTTCCCAGCTTGAACGGGAAACAACCGCCGAACGCATTCGGGACAACATGCAGGAGCTGGCGAAAACAGGCCGTTGGCTGGGGGGGGCCACTCCCACGGGCTATAAGTCGGAACCTGTTGAAAAACTCACCATCGACGGCAAAGTGCGCAAAGCATTTAAACTCACCTTCCTGCCAGAGGAAATTGAAACGGTCAAGTTGATTTATCATAAATTTCTCGAAACCAATTCATTGACTAAAGTGGAAACATACCTCATTCAGAATAACATCTTATCAAAATCCGGTAAGCGTTATTCTCGTTTCGCCGTAAAAAACATCCTGGAAAACCCTGTTTATATGAGCGCGGATCAAGATGCCTACCTCTATTTTTCAGATGCCGAAGTTGAACTTTGTGCGGAAAAAAGCGATTTCAGCGGAAAATTCGGCATCATGGCTTACAATAAAACCCTCCAGCGGCACGGGCAGGCGAACCGGATACGGGAAATGTCCAACTGGATTGTCGCAATCGGCCAGCATAAAGGAATTGTATCGGGCGCTGATTGGGTGCATGTACAGAAAATACTGGAACAGAATAAATCAAAATCTTATCGAAAAGCAAAAAGCAACGTCGCCCTGCTGTCCGGGCTGCTCCGCTGCGGAGCGTGCGGCGCTTACATGCGCCCGAAACTCACCCAGCGCAAAAACGCAAACGGCGAACTAATCTACACCTATCTTTGTGAACTCAAAGAAAAAAGTCAGGGGCACAACTGTTCCAGTCGCAACGCAAACGGCAATCTACTAGATCAAGCGGTTTGTGCTGAGGTCATGAAGCTTTCCGGGGATGATTCCATCTTCTTTCGGCAGCTTCGCGCGTGCCGGCGGAATCTGAATACCAGCCGCGAAGGCTATGACTCGGAATTGAAGCATCTGAACAAATCTATTCCAGAGAATGAAAAGGAAATCGCGAACCTGGTTTCGGCCCTTGCCAAAACGGAGGATAGACCAACTTGTGAATCTATTACGAAACAGATCAACGAACTCCATAAGAAAAGCAGCGCCTTGAAATTGAGGCTGGAGGAAGTGGAAAACCTGACAAAAACAAAAATCCTACCCGATGAGCAGATTGACATCATCAAGGGAATTCTATGTTCCTTTTCTTCCGTCTTCTGCACAATGACTGTGGAAGAAAAGCGGGGCGTTCTGCGCACTTTTATTGAACAGATCGTATGGGACGGAGAAAATGCTACTGTTTATCTTTTGGGATCAGGTTCGAAAAAAACGGCCTTGGCCGATTCAGTATCTGAACCGAAAAACATACAGCTACTTATTCCGCAATGTGAAGATAGCAAATGAAGTACTGATGTTCTTCCGCTCCTCGAAAAAAAGTGCGCAGGATGTATCCATCAATGAACCAATCGATACGGATAAAGACGGCAATGCCCTTACATTAATGGATGTGATGGCGACAGAAGACAATATTCTGGAAAATCTTGACTGCAAGATTAAATCGGAACAGTTAAAGCGATATCTTCTTGAGGTACTTTCACCGCGTGAACGGAAAATAATCGAGCTCCGCTACGGGCTGACCGGCTTAAGCCCGCTGACACAGCGCGAAGTAGCGCAAAAACTTGGGATTTCACGATCGTATGTATAGGGGCGCGGCTACTGTAAGTGATGAAAATCAAAGCGGCTATTCATTGGTTTTCGTATTGTGAAATCTATCAATAAGCGGCGGCCCCTGGTTATTGGGAGTCGCCGCTTCTGTGTGCCCGGCCGAAAAATGCGGCGACACCAAGAGGTATTTGTATATCATGTGTTTTATATCTCCATTTTAATATCTCCATTATATGAACTCCAATATATATTTCAATCCACTCCGCTTTTTCATCCGGCCACAGGCCAGATTATGAAAGACGGCGTGAAAGTGTCACTTCCTATTTTTTGAGACAAACTTGGCCTCTGTGGCCCGTGTGTCAAATCTCAATTACAATACATACTATGTGTTAAGGACAATAAAGGCGGTGATAAATGAATAGCTATACGGACTATTCTTAAAAATCAAAACTTCAAATAGCCAAATTTATGCAATTTCATATAATAAAACATGGAGTAACAAACGTTGAAATCGATTTGGTTTGCGCTTCTTAAGCGTAGCTAAAGTGGGGCCGCTGCAAAACAAAAGCTTTGCAG
>JAEWBE010000059.1 GCA_023391275.1 Bacillota bacterium
CATTGACAAAATGCTTAGCAACGAAAAATATATGGGTGATGCCCTGATGCAGAAAACCTATACAGTGGATTTTCTGACGAAGAAAAAGGTGATAAATTAAAGTATCGAACCGCAGTACTACATAGAGGACAACCATGAAGCGATTATCCCAAAGGAGTTGTACCAGCGAGTACAAGAGGAAAAGGCGCGCAGAGGTGCAATCTACCGACCTGCATCTAAAAAAGTGGATGCACCGTCTATCAAAGGTAAGTACAGCGCTAAATATGTGCTGTCCGACATCATGGAATGCGCAGAATGCGGTCAGCCCTACCGCAGGCAGGTATGGTCCAAGTACGGCATAAAAAAAGCCGTGTGGCGCTGTGACAACCGCCTCAAGCACGGTTCCAAGAGGTGCAAACATTCCCCCACCCTGAAAGAAGACAGCCTCCATGAAGCCATTATGACCGCAATTAATAACGTGGTTGAGGATCAAGGAGAGTTTGTGCAGGCATTCCGAGAAAATGTAATCCGCATCATTGGAAGCTACTCCGCACAGGCAGAGCCTACAGAGTACGATGAGCAAATCGAACAGCTTCAGCAGGAAATGATGAAACTCATTGAGGACAGCGCTAAAGCCGAGTGTGCAGATGATACCTTCGATAAAGAATACCGTATCATCGCAGATGAAATCAAGGAGCTAAGGAAGAAAAAAGCAAAGGTGCTTCAAGAACGACACTTGGCGGAATCCTATGAACAGCGTCTGCAAGAGATGAGTAGCTACACGAAAAAAATCAACTACTTAAAACGAGAGTTCGACGATGACCTTGTTCGCAGACTGCTTCAAACAATCCGGGTTATCAGTGAGAGCAAAATAGAAATTCAATTTCAATCGGGCATCGTTATGCGGCAGGATGTCCTGTGTGATGATTAAATGACGGCAGGAGCCGAAAGACCAGCGGTTCCTGCCAGTATATAAAGTGCTGGTAAGAATAAAATCCTCAGACTGTGGGCTGAGGGTTTTATTGTTGGCAGTGCTGTTCTATCATACCTTGACATCATATCGGAACACCGATATAATGGGAACAGGTGATGAAAATGACAATACAACAGCTTATGCAGGACATGAATATGTCCCGCTATCGTTTATCAAAAATCAGCGGGATTCCATGGGCAACTCTCGCAGATATATATTCGGGAAAAACACATCTCGACCGATGCGGAGCCGGAACACTTTCCAAGTTATCCAAGGCCCTTGGTCTTTCCATTGAGGAACTTCTGGAACTGGAATCTGAACCTACAGAAACTGCACCGGATGGTAAGCCCAATAATAAGACATATTTGGAAACCGGATTATCCAGCAGCATTCAAAAGGCAATCAAGGATTACCTGCAAGGTGAAAAAGAACAGGTTCTGCATCTTGATTGTCTGTCGGATGAATTATATGGAGCCATTAATGCGGACCTTTGGTCAGGTATAATTACAGAGGAACAGGCTGGCTATCTGCGTGAAAAATATCTTGGACTAGTTGGAAAGGAGGATGGAATAAATGATTGATTTTACATCATGTGAAGTGAATAAATTCAGAGCCTACGGCGGGGCAAACGGGAACAAAATTAATATACTCTATGAAGACAGTAGTTATATGCTAAAATTTCCTCCGGCGCCCAGCCGCAATAAGGTGATGAGCTATACCAATGGATGCATTAGCGAATATATCGCTTGCCATATCTTTGCTTCTCTTGGGTTTAATACACAGGAAACCTTGTTGGGAAACTATACCGATTCGCGAGGAAAAGAAAAGATCGTAGTGGCTTGCAAGGATTTCACCGAAGGCGGTAAAAGGCTTCTTGAGTTTGCTCACTTAAAAAATACCTGTATCAACAGCGAACAAAACGGATATGGAAAAGAGCTGTCTTCTATTCTCCAGGCAATTGACGCACAGACACTTCTGCCCCCGGATCAGCTTCGGGATTACATTTGGGATATGTTTATTGCGGATGCACTGCTTGGCAATTTCGACAGGCATAATGGAAATTGGGGTATTCTTGTTAATGAGCAGTCTAAGGTGGTAGAAATTGCTCCTGTTTATGACTGTGGCTCCTGCCTCTATCCACAGTTGGCTGCCAATGATATGGAAGCTGTTCTGAGTAGTGAAGATGAGATTAACAAGCGTGTCTATACTTTTCCAGCTTCATCTATAGAGGAAAACGGAAAGAAAATATCCTACTTTGATTTCATATCTTCTCTGAAAAATGCGGATTGTAGAGAAGCATTGAAAAGAATTTCTGCACGGATAGATATAGATCAAATTAGGGGACTTATTGAGGAAACACCAACTCTTCTTCCAGTGCAAAAGGAATTTTATATGGTGATGATCTCAGAACGAAAGACAAAGATCCTGGATTATAGCATGGAGCAGATCATGAAATTTGAGAGACAGGAATCCGAGCAAGATGAAGACCTAGGACAACAGTTTTCAGTGTAAGTGAAATGGTTTATAAAGCCAAAATGCAATTGTATATGACAAATTTAAGGTTAGGATTCGTTGAGTAGTGAAGGAATAAACTTAAGAAGATATTCAATGAACATGGTGTGTACAAAAATCTTGAATAATGGCTTGAACTAGTGCAATTAAATACAAAGGCCATATTGGATAATGACAAGTGACAGGGTAGCTCTACACCATATGTTGGAGGGGAAAACATGACACCGGAGAATCAAATAGAAAAGACATTCATTGACATTTTAACTATGAGAGAAAATCAGTGGACGTATCGTGGTGATATAAAAACGGAAGCTGCTCTTTGGAATAATCTGCGCGGACATATCAACAGGATTAATCTTGCGGCATTAGAAGGTATGTTGCTTACTGACACCGAGTTTGAGCAAATAAAAAATGAGTTTATGCGATTAACTCAAACACCCTTTTTAGCTGCAGTATGGTTAAGAGGGGAAAATGGTGTTGCTCAAATCCCTATTGAACGAGAAGATATTTCCAAAGGCAAGATTACGCTTACGCTTTTTAGTAATAAGGATATTGCCGGAGGTATATCCAGTTATGAGGTCGTAAGCCAAATTGTGCCGGTAACGGAAGGCAGAGCAACGCGTGGAGACGTTACACTACTTATAAACGGATTGCCCATAATACATATAGAATTAAAAAATGAGGTTGCCAAAGACGGATACTGGCAGGCGTTCAAACAGATTGAACGTTATGCGCAGTCAGGTTTTTTTAATGGCTTGTTTGCTACCGTGCAGATTTTTATAATCAGTAATAAAGTTTCCACAAGATACTTTGCCCGTCCAAGTACAAACAACAAATTTGACTCTGCCAAAAAATTCTTATTTAACTGGCGGGAGCAGGATAATACTCCAGTAGAGGATTTATACGACTTTACGCGTAAGGTCCTCAGCATACCGATGGCTCATGAGCTTATTAGCCGATTTACTATTTTAGTAGATGATAAAAAGAGTCAAAAGTTTATGATGGTGCTGCGTCCATATCAGATACATGCAATAAAGAAAATTATGCAACAGGCCTATAGTCATAAAGGTGGTTTTGTCTGGCATGCCACCGGTTCAGGAAAAACCATAACCAGTTTTGTTGCTACCAAGTTGCTTGCTCAATCAGCAGTTTCTGTTTCTCGGACGGTGATGATTGTTGACCGTAGAGATTTAGACAGCCAGACCAAAGATGAGTTTTCGAAATTTGCTTCTGAATACAATACTGGGCTTTCCACGGGAGATGCCAAAGATAACACGCTTATTGTAGGTATCAATAATCGCCGTGAACTGGTGGATAATTTTTTGAGTAAAAAGAACAGCAATACCATTATTGTTACAACAATCCAGAAGTTGAGTCACGCAATACGTGATTGTGCGGAAGCAGAGATAAACAAGTTTGAAAAACTTAAGGGTGAGCACATTGTGTTTATTGTAGATGAGTGTCATCGCGCGGTTTCTGATAAGGAAATGAAAGCAATCAAGAAGTTTTTTCCAAAATCCAACTGGATAGGCCTCACTGGTACCCCGATTTTTGAGGAGAATAAAAAACAAGAAAATGGCACTTATGCTCGCACTACATTCGATCAATATGGTGAACTTCTTCATGCCTATACTACTAAAAACGCAATGGACGATAAATCTGTGTTGGATTTTCAGGTAGAGTATCATTCACTTATGAGTGAGGAGGAAGAAACCCGGTTGTATCTAAGTAAACTCAGCAAAAAATATCCGGACGAAAATCCACAGACAAAACTAGCCGCTACCACCGATGCTATAGATAAAGAGGCGCTTTTAGAGACCTCAGACTATGAGAATGATATCTATATCGAAGCCATGCTAAAAAAAATATTCCGTCATCAGTCTATTTTGGAAAAATTCAGGGTCATAGATGGAATCCCAACGATGAGTGCTATTCTTACAACTCATTCCATAGCTCAGGCTAAACGGATATACCATAAACTGTTTGTACTTAAAAAAACAGGAGCACTTATCATGGGTAATCCTCTGGATGAGCGCAGACGACTGAATGATCCTGATTTCCCGCGTGTGGCAATTACCTATTCGGTTGCTGAAAACCAAGAAGGAATGATTGATGCAAACAATGAAATAATTGAAATAATGGAACAGTACAATGCAATGTTTGGTACGAATTATACAGATATAGATTTATATAATCAAAATATTAATAAACGCCTTGCAAGAAAAGAAGCTCAATATCAGAAAGATGGACAGTGGCTGGATTTTGTAATTGTTGTGGACAGACTCTTGACAGGATTTGACGCACCTACTATTCAAACACTTTATGTGGATAGAGAATTGCGTTATCAAAAATTACTGCAAGCATTTTCACGCACAAATCGGACATATCCTGGCAAAAATATCGGAATGATCGTTACATTTCGCAAACCAAAAACAATGGCGGCGAATGTCAGAGATGCGATAAAATTATTTTCAAACGAGGACAGGGACTGGGAAAATCTTGTGCCCAAGCAGTATGCGGAGGTTAAACAAAGCTTCAAGGTCGCTTACAAAAATTTTGTGGAAGCTCATAAAGAATTGACTAAAGACCCACAAAATATCAAAAAGCAACTCAGCGCCATTAAAACTTTTCAAACTTTGAGCAAGCTTGAAGAAGCCATAAAAAGCTATGAAGAATATGAGGATGAGTTTGATATGCTATGTAATAT
>JAEWBE010000085.1 GCA_023391275.1 Bacillota bacterium
GTTTATAGACAGCGCAAAAATTAAAATAAAAGCGGGGGACGGCGGCGCGGGTGCGGTTGCGTTTCATCGCGAAAAATTTGTCGCTTCCGGCGGGCCGGACGGCGGCGACGGGGGCCGCGGCGGCAGCATTGTTTTTCAGGTGGACGACAATGTTTCTACGTTGGCTGATTTCCGTTATAAGCGCAAATATATTGCAAAAAACGGGGAAAGCGGCGCGGGTAAACGCTGCTCGGGAAGAAAAGCGGAGGATCTAATTGTCAAGGTACCGCGCGGTACTCTGGTTAAGGATGCCGGAACCGGCAGACTGATTGCCGACTTATCCACCGATGAACCCCAGATTATCGCCAGAGGCGGCCGCGGCGGCTGGGGTAATTCCCACTTTGCCACGCCTACCCGCCAGACTCCGCGTTTTGCAAAACCGGGAACGCCCGGCGAGGCGATGGAGCTTCAGCTTGAATTAAAGCTTTTAGCTGATGTAGGGCTTGTCGGTTACCCCAATGTGGGAAAATCAACGCTCGTTTCCGTGGTCAGTGAGGCAAGACCAACCATCGCAAACTACCACTTCACCACGATCACACCTGTTTTGGGCGTGGTGCGCATGGGAGAGGGCAGCTCCTTTGTTATTGCGGATATCCCCGGCCTGATTGAAGGCGCGGGCGAAGGCGTCGGCCTCGGCCATCAGTTTCTGCGCCATGTGGAACGCTGCAGGATGCTGGTTCATATCGTGGATGTTTCCGGCAGCGAGGGCCGCGACCCAAAGCAGGACTTTCGTATTATTAATGAGGAACTGAAAAAGTTTAATCCAGATTTGGCCGCCAGACCAATGCTTGTGGCCGGAAATAAATGCGATCTTGCATCGGAAGAACAGATTGCCGATTTTAAAGCTTTTGCAGAACAGCAGGGTTATGAGTTCTTCCCCATTATGGCGGCAATCCGTTATCAGGTTGACCCTTTGCTCAACCGGATTACCGAGCTGCTCAGCAAGCTTCCTCCGGTAAAACAATTTGAACCCGAGCCGCTGCTGATTCCGCTGGAGGAAATTGACCGCAGGGCGGTACAGGTTACCAATCATGACGGTGTGTTTACCGTTGAGGGCGAGTGGCTTTTACAGGTTATCAATTCAGTTAATTTTGATGATTCCGAGTCTCTTCAATATTTTCAGCGCGTGCTGATTCAGTCCGGCGTCATTGACGCTCTGCGTGAAGCTGGAATTCAGGAAGGCGACACCGTGAGCATTTACGGGATTGAATTTGATTTTATGGAATAAGAAAACCGGGCCTCTGTGCACAGCGCGCTGGCTTGGGACAGAACAGGAGTGCTTTTTTGGAACGCTTATACAACGCAGACTGTGACCCGAAGCTGCTTAGCCCGTTGACGCTTGCCTTTGTCGGCGATTGTGCCTTTGAACTTTTCGTGCGGGAACGGCTTGTGTGCGGGGGAAACTGCCCGGTGAATTCCCTGCATAAAAAATCGGTCACGCAGGTTTGCTGCAGCGCGCAGGCGCAGGCATCACAAAAAATACTTCCTCTGTTAACGGAGGAAGAGATGGACATTTTTAAACGCGGCAGAAACGCCCATACAAACCATGTGCCCAAAAATTCAAGCCCCGCGGATTACCATGCCGCAACTGCATTTGAAACATTGTTTGGGTATCTTTACTTAATGGGCAGAATTGAACGCCTGCGTGAAATTTTTGATTTAATGTGTGAAGAAATATTATAATTGGGAGGTGTTTTCAGATGGTTCCCAATACATCGAGGAAAAAAGCGGAAGAAATTTTCAAGGATATTTTGTATTTTGTTGTGGGAAGCTTAATTTATGCTGTTTCGGTCAATGAATTTACTGCACCGAACAATATTGCTCCCGGCGGTGTTACCGGTATCAGCACGATGGTAAACCATATTACAGGCTGGCCGATCGGTATGTTCAGCCTGCTGTTAAATATTCCTATTTTTATTTGGGCTATTGTCGAAATCGGATACAAGCTGGTTGGTAAAACGATTATCGCAACGGTTTTTGTATCGGTAGCAATCGACTTGCTTCAAAAAGTTCTGCCCGCTTACACCGGTGATCAGATGCTTGCCGCGTTGATCGGCGGAATTACGGAGGGAATCGGCCTCTCGCTCGTATTTATGCGCGGGGGGACAACCGGCGGTTCGGATTTGGTTGCCCGGCTGCTTGGAAGGCGGATCCCTCATTTATCTATGGGCAAGCTGATGCTTGGCATTGATATAAGCGTTGTGATTGTGTCCGCGTTTGTATATGGCAGCATTGAAAGCGCGCTTTATGCCGTAATTACCATCTTTGTAACCACAAGGCTGATTGATGCGATCCTTTATGGTACGGATATCGGTACGGGAAAGTTGTTATTCATTATGTCTGTAAAAAATGATGAGATTTCACGTGACATCTTAACCGATATGGACCGGGGGGTTACTGTTTTGAAATCCCGCGGGGCTTACAGCGGGCGTGAGGGGGAAGTTCTGCTTTGCGCGGTACGGCGCTATGAAGTCGTCAAAGTAAAAGAGATTGTCCGGTCTCATGATAAGGATGCGTTCATGATTGTTGGGGATGCCGGGGAAATTTCCGGAGAAGGCTTCCGGGAAGCGAAGCCGGATGATAAAACATTAAAAGAATTAATAGCGCACGCGAAGAAAAGAAAATGAAAAACAGGCGGTCTTGTATGCATACAAAACCGCCTGTTTTTGCAGAAACCGGATTCTTCAAACTGAATTAGTTGTCTTTGCAGTTGTTGGAATTATTGGTACTGTTGGAACTTGTCCCATAATTGGAACTGGAACTTGTGCCGTACTTGGAGCCGGTGGTGTCACTGGCAGAACTGGTTCCATTGTTGGAACGGCTTGTACTGTTGTTTGAGCGGGAAGTGCTATTGTTCGAGCGGTTTGTGCTGTTGGAACTGGTGCCGTTGGAAGTACGGTTTGTACTGTTCGAACTGGTTGTGGTGTATGAACTGCCGTTGCTGCTTGTGCCGTTGTTGCTGGAATTCTGTCGGTTTGAAGATTGTTTATCCATAAAATTCACCCCCTTCGAAAATTATTATTTACGTCCCAAAGGAAAATATACCAATATTTTTGGAGCTGATTGAGTTGAATTTATTGCCGCAGGCATTCAAAATAAAAATGAAAACCATTTTGAATAACGAGTTTGAAGCGTTTTTGAATGAGTATCAAGCGCCATATTATCGTGGAATCCGTTTAAATCCGCTAAAATGTGACGAGCCGACTTTGAAAGCGGCGCTTCCGTTTTCAATTGCGCCCGCACCCTTTTCCGTTTTATCTTATTATATCCCGGCGGAAGCGGAAAAAATCGGCTCGCTGCCAATGCACCATGCGGGGGCGTTTTATTCACAGGAGCCTTCGGCCGCATCCGCCGTCACGGTGCTGAATCCGCAGCCGGGTGATGTGATCCTGGATTTATGCGCCGCCCCGGGCGGAAAATCAACGCAGATTGCCGCGCTACTGAATGGGAAAGGCCTGCTGTGGTCAAACGAGGTAGTCAAAAGCCGGGCAAACATTCTGCTTTCCAATCTGGAGCGATGCGGCGTTGCAAACGCGGTAGTTTCATCCTGCCATCCGGAAGTGCTCTGTACCGCGCTTGCCGGCTATTTTGACAAGGTTCTGGTTGATGCACCGTGTTCCGGCGAGGGGATGTTCCGCCGTGACGAACAGGCGGTTCTTGACTGGAGCCCCGCACATGTGGAGGCCTGTGCCGCGCGTCAGCTTGCCATTCTGGAAAGTGCCGTGCATGCTCTGAAGGAGAATGGCACCATGGTATACTCCACCTGTACTTTTTCCCGGGAGGAAAACGAAGGTGTGATTAGCGCGTTTCTTGCGGGTCACAGCGATTTTGAACTGCTGGACTGCGGCCAAAACTTCGGCCGCCCTGCGGCGCTTCCCGAAGCGCGCCGGATTTTTCCCATGGACGGTGGGGAAGGCCATTTTGTCGCTCTGCTCAGAAGGCTTTCCCGCAACGATTGCTGCCTGCAGCCTTACCCGGTGAAAAAATTGCAGAATTCTGATATGGCGGGGGAATTGTACCGTCAGATTTTTCAAGGTGACTGTGACAGGCGCATTGAACAGATTGGAAATTATTTTTTGATGCTGCCTGAAATTCTTCCGGAGCTAAAAAATCTTGGCGTAATTCGTGCCGGGGTTCTGCTGGGGGAAGCGAAAACGAACCGCGTGGAACCGGCCCACGCGTTATTCATGTCGGCGAGGCCGCGGGAACTGAACGCCGTGGTGAATCTCCCGCATAATTCCCCGCAAATCGGGGCGTTTCTACGTGGCGAGGAAATTGAAGCCGATATCGGCGTACAGGGCTTTGCCGGCGTTGCGGTGGATGGTGTTGTCACGGGATTCGGCAAATACTCAAACGGCCGGTTGAAAAATCGCTACCCAAAAGGACTGAGGAACCACTGACAAATCAATCCAAATTTTTTGACGCTTTAATTGGCTAAAACTTGAATTCATAAAAAAATGATGTTATAATAATCGATAATTAATTTGAAAGAGGGCATCTTAAATGCAGGAGATCAGAGTGGAACTGACAGAGCATCCGAAACAAAAGCCGACCGATTCGACGAAGCTCGGTTTTGGTACGATATTTACCGACCATATGTTCATTATGAACTATGATGAGGGAGAGGGCTGGCATGACGCCAGAATTGTCCCGTTTGGACCAATTGAGCTTTCACCGGCGGCAATGTGTCTGCATTACGGACAGTCTGTTTTCGAGGGAATGAAGGCTTACCGTGCGGTTGACGGAAGAATTCTGCTTTTCAGGCCGGACAAGAACATGGCCCGTTTGAATTCGTCCAATGATCGTCTCTGCATCCCTCTCATTGATGAAGAATTCGGCAAACAGGCAATTGAAAAGCTTGTTTCTGTTGAAAGGGATTGGATTCCCTCAGCCGAAGGCACCTCTCTTTACATTCGTCCGTTTATTATCGGCGTTGACCCGCACATCGGCGTTCATCCGGCGCAGCACCTGCTGTTCATCGTACTGTGTTCTCCGGTTGGCGCGTACTATCCGGAAGGGCTGAATCCGGTAAAGATTTATGTTGAAAAGAATTATGTCCGCGCGGTCAAGGGCGGTATGGGCTATACAAAAACGGCGGGCAACTACGCTGCTTCGTTAAAGGCTCAGGATGAGGCTGAAAAGCAAAACTACACACAGGTGCTCTGGCTTGACGGTGTAGAGCGTAAATATATTGAAGAAGTCGGAACCATGAATGTATTTTTCGTCATCGGCGACGAAGTTGTGACGCCGGAATTACAGGGCTCAATTCTTCCGGGTATTACCCGTATGTCTTCCATTGAGCTGCTGAAATCATGGGGAATGAAAGTGGTGGAACGCAAACTTTCCATCGACGAACTTGCCGAGGCAGCCGCAAGCGGCAGCCTGAAGGAAGCGTTCGGCACCGGCACGGCCGCCGTTATTTCGCCGATCGGCCATTTAAAGTGGGGCGATGACATCATGAAAATCAACAATGGACAAATCGGCCCGATTTCCCAGCGCCTTTATGATACGCTTACTGAAATTCAGTGGGGCAAAAGGAAGGACACCTTCGGCTGGACTGTTGAAGTAAAATAAGTGTTGAACATCAGAACGTCAAAGGCGGCGGCAATTTGTCGTTGCCTTTGTTTATTGCAGGGGGCTTTATGCGTGAACTTACATTTCCCGTTCCGGCCGGGTACGACGGCATCAGGCTGAAGAGTTTTCTTCGCGGATACTGCGGACTTTCCTCGCGCCTGATGATTAAGCTGAAACGCGAACCAATGGGAATCACCAGCAACGGGCTTCATGCAATTGTTACGGACCGGCTCAGAACCGGGGACGTTGTGCGCCTCCTGATGCCGGATGACGAGAAGCAGCCGGAGCCGGTTGATATGCCGCTCTCGGTAGTTTACGAAGACGATGATGTTCTCCTTGTCGACAAGCCCGCGTCTATGCCGATGTATCCCACGCCGGGCCATGACTGCGACAGTCTGGCCAATGCCGTGGCAGCGTATTTTTTGAAACAGGGAGAAAAAGTTGCGTTTCGTCCGGTGTACCGTTTGGATAAAGATACGACCGGGCTGGTGGTGCTTGCTAAAAATCCGTATGCGGCCGCCTGCCTTGCAAGTCAAATACAAAAAGAATATATTGCAGTTTGCGAGGGCGAACTTTCCGGAAGCGGCAGGATTGATGAACCGATCGGACTGAAAGAAGGCCACCGGATACAGCGCGCGGTAACGCCGCAGGGGGAAAAAGCGGTTACCGGGTGGCGGGTGCTTTGCAGCGTGCATCGGTACAGTCTGGTGGTTCTGAAACTGGAAACCGGCCGAACCCATCAAATTCGGGTGCACTTATCCCATATGGGATATCCTTTGGCCGGTGACGATATGTATGGCGGAGGGTGTGCACTGATCGGGAGGCAGGCGCTTCACTGCGGGAAAATCCGCTTTGTTCATCCTGTTTCGAATAAAGAGATGTGTTTTGTCAGCGAGCTGCCGCGCGATATGCAGAATTTGCTTGAAGCATGTGATATGGAAATTGTACAAAAATAGAGAATTGGGTTGTATGAAATGGATGTCATTGCATAAAAGTGAATTATTATTTAATAATGTGCTTGATTTTTGCATATTTATGCGTTATAATACGACCATAATCAAAAATAAATTAAATCGAACTCTGATTTTGATGGAGGGTCATTACTATGAAAAATTTGTCTAAAATCGCTGCATTTGTTCTTGCAGCTACTATGGCGGTTTCTATGAGTGCCTGTTCGAGCAGCGGCACAACTGCTTCCGCAGCGGCAAGCACCGCAGCAAGCGAGGCAGCATCCAGCGCGGCGGCTTCTTCAGCGGCTTCCACATCGGTGGATAAGATCAAGGCCGACGGATTTGTCACTATGTCAACCAATGCGGAGTTTGAACCGTTTGAGTATAAGGACGGAGATAATATCGTTGGAATTGATGCCGACCTTGCACAGAAAATCGCGGATAAGCTCGGAGTTAAACTTAAAATCAACGATGTTGCTTTCGATACCTTAACCACAGAGTTAAGCGCCGGAAAGACTAATTTTGTTGCGGCCGGCATGACGGTAACAGATGACAGGAAAAAGAATGTTGACTTTTCCGACACCTACTTTGATGCGTCACAGGCGATTATTGTTCCGAAGAACAGCGCCATTAAGGCCAGAACCGATCTGAACGGCAAAAAGGTTGGGGTTCAGCAGGGCACAACGGGCGACACATTCTGCACCAATGAGGATGGCAAAAGCGATATCAAGGTTGGTTCCGTCGAACGTTACAACAAGGGTGTTGACGCCATCACCGATTTGATCAACGGAAAAATAGACGCGGTTGTCATCGACGACTTCCCGGCAAAGAAATTTGTCGAGAAAAACACCGATAAGCTTGTGAAGCTGGATGAGGCATTGACGGTGGAACAGTATGCAATCGCCGTGAAAAAGGGTGATGAAGCAATGCTCAAATCCGTAAATGAAGTTCTCGGCGAGTTGAAATCAAGCGGCGAACTGGATAAGATTATTGAGAAATATAAGGCTGCTCTGGGCGCCTAACAGCCGCATTCCTTCATTCAGAACGCAGGGCCGGCAGAATATTCTGCCGCCCTGCTTTTCTCAGTTTAAAACGGGAGGTTAAATATGAACACTCTGCTTGCAGCGCTGCCGCTTTCTTTCTTTTCAGATCTTTCCCAAAAATTTTATGACGCATTTATCTTAAAAAACAGATATAAATACATTATTACCGGCTTGGGTAATACTCTTTTAATCACTGTTTTTGCCGTACTGATTGGTGTCGTCCTTGGTACTCTTGTTGCCCTAATCAAGGTGGCACACGGAAATGACACAAAAAAATTGAAATTTTTAAACGCGGTGTGCAGCGTGTATTTGACCGTGATCCGCGGAACCCCTGTCATTGTTCAATTGTTAATCATGTATTATATTATTCTAAGCTCCACCAGTGTGGACAAGGTTACCGCTTCTATTCTCGCTTTCGGAATCAATTCAGGCGCTTATGTCGCCGAGGTAATCCGAAGCGGCATCCAATCGGTTGACAAGGGCCAGGTTGAGGCAGGGCGGTCCCTCGGCCTTAATCAGCGCGACACTATGGTGAAAATTGTATTTCCCCAGGCCTTGAAAAACGTACTTCCGGCAATTGGAAACGAATTTATTGCATTACTGAAAGAAACGTCTGTTGCCGGTTATATCGGTGTGCAGGATTTGACTAAGGGCGGCGATGTCATCAGAAGCATTACGTATGATGCATTCACTCCTTTACTTACCACCGCCGGAGTTTATCTTTTAATTGTGATAGGACTTTCCACCGCGCTGACAAAGTTAGAAAGGAGCCTGCATAAGAGTGATTACCGTTAAAGATTTGTACAAAAGCTTTCACACTCTGAATGGCGATCTTCCCGTACTGAAGGGAATTGATCAGGAAATCGAAAAGGGCGAAAAGGTTGTAATTGTCGGCCCTTCCGGTTCCGGAAAAAGCACTTTTTTGCGCTGCCTGAATCTTTTGGAACAGCCCACGGGCGGCGAAATATGGTTTGAAGGGACACAAATCAATAAACCTGACTGCAATATCAACCAGCTCCGTCATAAGATGGGCATGGTGTTTCAGCATTTCAATCTGTTTCCGCATTTAACCGTTCTGAAGAATATTACTCTTGCGCCCGTGACTTTAAAGCTGAAAACACAGGAAGAGGCGGACCAGCAGGCTTTACAGCTTTTGGAGCGCGTCGGGCTTGCGGATAAAGCGCAGGCATATCCCGTACAGCTTTCAGGCGGACAAAAGCAGCGCATTGCGATTGTGCGCGCGCTTGCAATGAACCCTGATGTAATGCTCTTTGATGAACCGACCAGCGCGCTTGACCCTGAAATGGTGGGCGAGGTGCTGCAGGTTATGAAGGAACTTGCAGCCGACGGTATGACTATGGTGGTTGTAACGCATGAAATGGGGTTTGCCCGCGAGGTCGCCACTCGCGTTCTGTTTATGGACGACGGTCAGGTTTTGGAGGAAGCCAAACCGGACGAATTTTTCAGTCATCCTAAAAATCCAAGGCTGCAAGACTTTTTATCCAAAGTTCTTTAAAAATCAATAAAAATATGATAGAATAAGGGGCACAGCGAATCGTTGTGCCTTTATTTTTTTAATGGGGTGATTTTTATGCCGGCTGCAATTACCCATTTTCTTCAAGCTGAAAGAGTAATGGAGGAACTGAAAAAGCAGGATGGTCAACTCCTGCTGAATCGCGATGCGTTTTTATGGGGCGCTCAGGGGCCGGACTTTCTGTATTGCCATCGGTACCTGCCATGGCAGCGCGGCGAAAGCCTAAAAGGATACGCCGAAAAACTGCATCAAGAAAAGCCTTCCGCTATTTTTCAGGCGATGCGTGATTATTACGATGCTTCCGGCCGCGACCGCATTGTGCTTTCTTACATATATGGTTTTATCTGTCACTATTGCGTAGACCGGATCGGGCATCCATTTGTCAACTATGGGGTGCAGTGCCTGCTTCGGCAAAGGCCTGAACAAAATGAGGAAATTCTTCATAATCAGATTGAGTCCTCCCTTGACGTGATTATGCTCCGTTATGAAAAAGCGGAGCTTCCGATTGATTTCAGACTGAAATTGACGGTTCCGAAAAATCAGGTGGTTCAGGCTAAAACCGCCGAGTTGTATGCGTATATTCTGAATCGGCTTTATCAATTGCAGGACGCGCAGCCCGCGTTGGTGCGTGCAACCGATGACTGCCGTTTACTGTTCGGTTTGTTAACCGACCGCACAACATTGAAAAAGTCGGTCATTGAAAGAATTGAAAAGCGTAAGGGAAATCACAGTATTTCCTGCCATATCCGCGGAATCAGTGAGGGCGACGAGTATGACTATGCGAATACGCTGCTGGAGGAATGGTGCTGGCCGATGGACAATGGCCGGCAGAGAAACGACAGCTTTTTTGACCTGTATGAAACCTCGGTGGGCGAGAGTGTAAAGCTGATTCAAAGTTTTCTAACGGCCGAAGATTATACCGAGCAGACGGGTGAGATTTCGTTTGTGTGAAATGAATGCCGGACTTTTATCGCGGAACGGATTCGGCCCCGCTTCCAATCAATTTGACTTGTCATATAAGGAGTATTAATATGGACAGAATTGCAAGCTTTTGTGTCGATCATAACACGCTGCTGCCTGGTATTTACATTTCCAGGGTGGACGGCGATATTACAACCTACGATATCAGAATGAGGAAGCCCAATGTTCCTCCTTTTCTTGCCAACCCCGCCATACACACGATTGAACATTTATTTGCCACTTATGCCCGCAATTCAAAACTGCGTGATCAGGTGATTTATTTTGGTCCGATGGGCTGCCGGACGGGGTTCTATTTTTTAGTCAGAAATATGGACAACGCCGATGCGATTCAGTTGATTTTGGATGCGTTTGCGTTCATTTCAGATTACAGCGGAACAGTACCCGGAACCACAGCCGGCGAATGCGGGAATTATCTGGAACATGACCTTGCTGCCGCCAGGCAGGAAGCGAAGGACTTTTTGCCAATTATTAGAGACTGGAATGCGGAAAAATTGAAGTATTAAGCCGAATTTCGTCTGCAGGTTTGTTGCTTATTTGTAAATTCGTTACAAACGGGTTGCAAAATTGTTACTTTTGTTATATCATGTTAAAGAACATTACAAATTTGTAACAATTGAATGACGCGAAAGGATTTGGCCTCATGCAAATGCCTAAGCTGAAAAAGCTGTTCATTAACGCATGTGAAGAGATACATGATTTTCTATATATTGCAGGAATTCAAACAACCCGTATTTTAAAACGAATTCGCCGTAGAGCTTCCCGGTTTTTCCGCCCGCTTACCAATCTTTTAAAACGCCTGTATGATCTTTCCATCGGCAGGCAGGTTACGAGTTTTAAAAGAGAAATCCGATCGGTACGCGAAGGAGTCACCATTGCCCGGAAGCGGATTTACGAAGCGAAAAAACATGGCTACGGGCGTGTTTTTAAAGAGTATGTATGGGTTGCCGGGAAAAGCCTTGTGCGACACAGGGGGTTTCTGTTTTCAATTCTGAATTTTGCAGTGCCGGCGGCTGCTGTTATTTTTTTGGTCATGACGGTTCGGTATTGGAACAGTCTGGATTACGGATTGGTTCTTTCTTATGACGGACAGGCTGTTGCAACGATTCAGAATGAAAAAGTTTTTGAACAGGCGACTGAAATGGTGAGCCAGCGCATGGTTCACGACACCGCTGTGAATGATACGGGAATGAAATTCACCCCGACCTTTCAGCTTTCTGTTGTGAGCCCGGCCAGTTACGTTTCGGTCAGCAAAGTCTGCGATCAGATTATTCAGCAGTCCAACGGGATTATAGAAGAGGCGAGCGGCCTTTATGTTGACGGCGAATTGATTGGCGCGGTAAAAAGCAGCGCCGACCTTCGTTTTATGCTGCAAAGCCTACTCAATAAAGTACGCGGTTCCGACACTACTGCCCAAACAGCCTTTGTACAGGATGTGGAAACGATCAACGGGTTGTTTCCTACGACTACCTTGATGACCACGGAAGCAATGAATAAGCTGCTGGGCGGCACCTCCAAGGCCGCTGTGGTCTACACGGTAAAAGACGGGGATACTGCAACCTCGATTGCCAAGGCAAACCACACCACGATTGCCGAACTGAATAAGATGAATAATAACCAGATCGGCGATGACTTGCATCCCGGGGATTTAATTTATTTGGAAGTCGCGGCTCCGATGCTGGGCGTTCAGTTGATTAAAAACGTCACTTATCAGGTTCCGCTTTCCTATAAAACTGTTACCGTTCAGGACGATTCACAGTACACCGATTATTCCAAAGTGAAAACGCAGGGAGTCAATGGGGTTCAGCAATGTGTGGACAAGGTATACTATGTGAATGGAATGGAATCGAAAAGGGATATTGTCAGCCGGAATGTTGTTACGCCTTCTGTTGACAAGGTGGTAATTACCGGCACGAAAAAGCGGCCGCGTTACAGTGGGGCGGGGGAAAGCACCGGCAACCTGATTTGGCCGGTTCCTTCCCTTCATATGATTACTACCTACTTCACCTGGCGCTGGGGCAGCTTCCACACAGGAATTGATATTTCCGGCAGTGGTGCTTACGGTAAAACGATTGTTGCTGCGGACGGAGGCGTGGTTGTTTCCTCAGGCTGGAAAAGCGGCTATGGAAATTGTGTCCAGATTAGCCATGGCGGCGGAATTTCCACACTGTACGGTCACGCCAGCAAGCTCCTTGTTACAGCCGGACAAAGGGTGTCGAAGGGGCAGGCTATCGCGCGGGTGGGCAGCACGGGGGATTCCACCGGTCCGCACTGTCATTTTGAAGTAATTAAAAACGGGACGAAGGTAAATCCGCTCGGCTATGTCGGAAGGTAAATAAAACCGGAAAAAAGAGTTCTGCAATCCTGAGAACAGAACTCTTCTTTCATTTTAATTACAATATAGTAACTTATCCCGCTGCTTATTGACTTTTCAAATTATGTGTATTATTATCTGTTAGTGTGTAAATTAATGATTAGAAATTATGTGATTATTATTTCAAAATATTAACAATCATATATTCATGAAACCGCTTGATATTTTACGAAAAAATGCAATAATAGTATTGTTATCATTAAGATTGGAGCGTGCCGCATTGGACAAATTTGTGATTAAGGGTGGCAGCCGGTTAACCGGCGAGGTCAACATCAGCGGTGCAAAAAACGCCGCTATCGCTATTATCCCGGCAGCAATTCTGGCGGGCGATATATGCCGTATTGAAAACGTACCAAATATTACAGATGTTACTTCTATTACAAGAATTCTTTATGATATGGGAGCAAAAATTCGAAACATTGACAAATGCACCATTGAAATTGATCCAAGACCGATTCGTACCCATGTTGCTTCCTATGAACTGGCCCGGCACATCCGGGGGTCCTATTACCTGCTGGGTGCGCTTCTCGGCCGTTTTAACCATGCGGTTGTCACTATGCCGGGCGGCTGTGACTTCGGTGTCCGTCCGATTGACCAGCATTTGAAGGGCTTTGCTGCGCTTGGGGCAACCTATAAGCTGGAAGGCGGCATGGTCGACGTATACGCAAAAAGTCTGAATGGAACCAATATTTATCTTGATGTGGTTTCCGTTGGCGCTACCGTAAATATCATGCTCGCCGCTGTAAAGGCAAAAGGTATGACCGTGATTGAAAATGCTGCCAAAGAACCTCATATTGTTGATCTTGCAAACTTTTTGAATTCCATGGGCGCCGATGTTCGCGGTGCCGGTACAGATGTAATTAAGGTCTATGGAGTCGAGCATCTGGGCGGAACCACGTATTCCATTATTCCGGATCAGATTGAAGCGGGAACCTATATGGTTGCCGGTGCGGCGACAGGCGGGGATATCCTTGTGAAAAATGTGATTCCGAAGCACCTTGAATCCATTTCCGCTAAACTGGAGGAAATGGGTGTAACTGTTGAGGAATATGACGACGCCGTGCGGGTTTGCCGCAAGGGTAAGTTGAATAAATGCAATATTAAGACGATGCCCCATCCGGGCTTTCCCACGGATATGCAGCCTCAGATTGCCGTACTCCTGTCCATTGCAAACGGAACCAGCATTATAAACGAAAGCATTTGGGATAATCGTTTTCGTTATGTGGAAGAATTAAAACGGATGGGCGCGCAGATTTCGGTGGATGGCAAGCTTGCCGTGATCGAAGGGGTTGACCATCTGAACGCCGCGCCCGTAAAGGCGATGGATCTGCGTGCGGGAGCAGCAATGCTGGTTGCCGCGCTTGCCGCCAGAGGAACGACTCAGATTGAGGATATTAATCATATTGAACGCGGATATGAAGATGTGGAAGAAAAACTCCGTAATTTAGGTGCGGATATCAAACGGGTTCATATTCCTGAGCCGGCTGTGGCGCAGGCTATCTGAGCCGTTAAAAGGATGAAGCGGATGGGGATAGACGATAGTCTTTCCCTTTTTCTGTATATGGGGGTTGGTACATGGCAAGGTTCTGTCCGCTTTTCAGCGGAAGCAGTGGAAACAGTTATTACATAGGTTCGGCCTCGGCGGGAGTCCTGATTGACGCCGGCAGAACCGCAAAGCAGATGGTTGCAATGCTTGATCTTTGCGGAATTGAAATGGGAGCGGTTAAGGCGATTTTTGTAACACACGAGCATTCGGATCATGTAAAAGGGCTCCGCGTGCTTGCTTCGCGTTACCATATCCCGGTTTATTCTTCGTGCGGAACGCTTGGTGCGCTGGAGGAAATGGGATGCCTGGCCGGGAATTTTCAAAGCAATGTAATTGAAGAAGCCGGAATGGAATGCGCAGGAATGTATATTCAGCCATTCCACACATCACACGACAGCGCTGAAAGCGTGGGATACCGTATTCAAACGCATGACGGCAGGAATGTGGGAATCTCGACCGATCTGGGCTACATGTCCGATGAGGTGCGAAGCGCACTTTGCGGGGCGGATCTGGTCGTTTTGGAGTCCAATCATGACATTGGCATGCTGAACAACGGTCCTTATCCCTACCCGCTAAAAAAAAGAATTCTTTCAGCCACCGGCCACCTTTCAAATCTTGCCTGTGCTGAGGAGCTTTGCGGCCTTGCCGAAAAGGGCACTGTACGCTTTGTGCTGGCTCACCTCAGTTCTGAAAATAATACTCCGGAACTGGCGTATCAAACGGCATTCTGCTCCCTTACGCTCGCAGGGCTGAAGCCGGAGGCGGATTTTGATCTCAGCGTCGCGCCAAAGGAAAACATCACCGGAAAAATTACGATATTCTAGGAGAGAGCATGTTAACGGTTCAAATTATATGTGTCGGGAAGTTAAAGGAAGCGTACTGGCGCGGGGCCTGTGAGGAGTATGCGAAGCGGCTCCAGCCGTTTTGCCGATTTTCCATTGTGGAACTCCCGGAATCCCGTCTGCCGGAGAACCCTTCTCAGTCTCAGATTTCCGCCGCGCTGAAAACGGAGGGAATAAAAATTCTGTCCGTAGCGGGAAGCGCCGCTCTGTTTGCGCTTTGTATTGAAGGGAAACCGCTTTCGTCTGAACAGCTGTCTGAAAAAATTGATACTATGAGTGTAAACGGAACCAGCGCGGTTAGCTTTTTGATCGGAAGTTCGTTCGGCCTAAGCGAAGAGGTCAAGCAGGCGGCAAATTTTCGGCTCTCCATGTCGCCGATGACGTTTCCGCATCAACTTGCGCGCGTAATGCTGTGCGAACAAATTTATCGTGCTTTCCAAATTATGAACAACGGCAAATATCATAAATAGAACGGTTATAAAGGTCGATTTTGCAAAGAGCCGCGGCGGAGGTTTCCGTTTGCGGCTTTTTTGTTATGCGGGAATACCGTTTATCTTGCCTTGAAATGATTCTGAAAAGTAAAAAAATGACAGGGATTTCTCTTTTAAACATGAAAAAATTACTTGTTTTTTGCAGGAGACGTGAATAAATACTGCAAAAATACAGAAAATATTTGATAAGGATTAAAAATTTGTGCATAAAAATGAAATGAGTCTTTCAATTTAAAAATCATTGACACGGCATGGCAAATAGAATAAAATATAAACGATAACCAAACTATTTTGACAAGGAGGTTCTGAAAAAGAGCAGCCTTGTTATTTTAATTTTTAGGGAGGTATTTCACGTGAGCAAATATACAAAAGAGGACATTATTCGCATGATTGACGAGAATAATGTCAGGTTTATCCGGATGCAGTTCACGGATATTTTGGGAACGCTGAAAAATGTGGCGATCACAACCAGCCAGATTGAAAAAGCACTCGATAACAACTGTATGTTTGATGGTTCCTCCATTGAAGGGTTTGTACGAATCGAAGAATCCGACATGTACTTAAGGCCGGATCTCGATTCTTTTGTTGTTCTGCCCTGGCACACGCAGCATGGCAAAGTCGCCCGCCTGATCTGTGACATTTACAAACCGGATGGGACTCCGTTTGACGGCGACCCGCGCTATGTGCTGAAGCGAACGATCCGCGAAGCGGCCGAAATTGGCTACACCTTTAATGTCGGGCCGGAGTGTGAATTTTTTCTGTTCAATACCGATGAATTCGGTCACGCAACAACAATCACCCATGACACCGCCGGCTACTTTGACCTTGGTCCTTCCGACCTGGGGGAAAGCGCCCGCCGTGACATCTGCCTGACCCTCGAAGAAATGGGATTCGAAATAGAAGCTTCCCATCACGAGGTTGCGATTGCACAGCATGAAATTGATTTTAAGTACAGCGAAGCACTTTCCGCAGCGGATAATATTCTTACCTTTAAGATGGTTGTAAAATCCTGTGCCGACGCGCACGGCCTTTGTGCAACTTTTATGCCAAAGCCGGTTTACGGCCGCGCGGGCTCGGGAATGCATACCAATATGTCGCTGTTCAAGGACGGGAAAAATGCTTTTTACGATCCTGAAAGCGAAACCGGGTTAAGTCATATCGCATATAATTTTATTGCGGGTGTTTTAAAGCACATTAAAGGTATGTGCGCCATTACGAATCCGCTTGTTAATTCCTATAAGCGCCTGGTCCCGGGTTACGAGGCCCCGTGCAATATTGCGTGGACCTTGAGCAACCGCAGCGCTTTAATCCGGGTGCCTGCCTCCCGCGGCTCCGGTACGCGGATTGAACTGCGCAATCCGGACCCGGCCTGCAACCCATACCTTGAGTTTGCGGTTCTGCTGGCGGCCGGTCTTGACGGCATTAAAAAAGATTTGATGCCGCCGCAGGCGGTGTCGGTCAACATCTACGATTTTAGTGCGGAGGAGCGCGAAGCAGCGGGAATTGAAAACCTGCCTTCCGATTTGAACATTGCAATCGATGAAATGAAAGCGGACCCGTTTATCAGCAATGTACTCGGTGATCATGTGTTCAGTAAATACACCGAAGCCAAAGAAAAAGAATGGTATGATTTTTCCACGACCGTAACAGAGTGGGAACTGGATCAATACCTGAATAAGTTTTGATCCAAATGAATTTGAATGCCATATTCTTTGCCACGGAGTTGTTATAATATGAGCAGTATTCTTGTAGCGAATTCCAATGCGGATTACGCTAAAAAAATTGCGGCGGTGCTTCGCTCCGGTGGGTTAAATGTAAGCGGCGTGTGTACGACGGGTTCACAGGTAATGGATTTTACCAACAGGCATTATCAGGGCGGAATTGTGATTTGCAGCGAAAAACTGATGGATATGCCAGCGCTGAATCTTCCAAGGGTTGTGGGGTCGGGCTATGACTTTTTATTCATTCTGAAGGCTCCCATGCCCAATGTTTCGGATTCATTGACCTGTACCAGTTTGATCCTTCCGATTAACCGCATGGACTTGATTTCGACGGTGAACATGCTGTTAAGTATCTCGGACTATAGCAGTTTGAGCATCAAAAAGAAAATAGCAAGCGGTACTCTGGACGAAAAACAGATGATTGAAACAGCCAAAAACCTTTTGATAGAGCGTAATCATTTTACGGAAGCGCAGGCGCATCGCTTTATTCAAAAGAAAAGTATGGATACCGGTAAAAAAATGATTGAAACAGCATTGATTATTCTTAACCAATAAGGGGGATGTTTTCGGTGAATTTTACGAAAATGCAGGGCATTGGCAATGACTATATCTACATCAACTGCTTTGAAGAAAAGATTGAGCATCCATCCGAGCTTTCCGTCAGGCTGAGCGAACGGCATTTCGGCATCGGCTCCGACGGCATTATTCTGATTGAACCTTCGGACACTGCCGATTGTCGCATGGATATTTATAATGCAGACGGTTCACAGGCTATGATGTGCGGTAATGGAATCCGCTGCGTGGGGAAATATATCTATGAGCGTGGAATTGCCAAAAGAGAAGTCTTAAAAGTTGACACCATGAGTGGAATAAAAACACTTCATCTTGCGGTGAGCAACGGCACCGTGACCTCCGTGACGGTTGACATGGGGAAGCCGAGCCTGAAGGCAGCGGAAATTCCGGTCACTCTGAGTGAAACCGAGGTCATCAACAAGCCGATTCTGGTTGATGGACTGGAATACCGAATTACCTGTGTCTCCATGGGGAATCCTCATTGTGTGGTTTTTGTTGATGACGTGAATCAGGTTCAAATAGAAAATATTGGCCCGAAACTGGAGAAAAACCAAATTTTTCCGAAACGGGCAAATGTCGAATTTATTCAGGTAATGAATAAAAATGAAATTAATATGCGTGTATGGGAACGTGGTTCGGGGGAAACCTGGGCCTGCGGAACCGGTGCGTGCGCTTCGGCGGTCGCCTGTGCGGTAAACCAAAAAACGGAACGAAGCGTGCTGGTTCACCTGAAAGGCGGAAATCTGGAGATTAACTGGGACGAAAAAACGGGCTGCGTTTTTATGAAGGGGCCCGCCGAATTCGTTTTTGACGGAACCATAGAAATCTGATATAATGTATTAGTATGCAATAGAATGAATGAAGGGACTGTATGATTTGGTTAGGGTGAATGAAAATTTTGTGAAGCTTCCCGCCAGCTACCTGTTTGTGGATATTGCCGCCAAGGTCGAAAAATTTTCGAAACAGCATCCCGAAGTGGAAATTATTCGATTGGGAATCGGCGACGTGACACAACCTTTGCCGAAGGCTGTAGTTAATGCGATGAAAGCCGCGGCGGATGAAATGGGTCAGGCAGGAACTTTTCGCGGGTACGGGCCGGAAGCCGGGTATGAATTTCTGCGCAAAGCCATTGTGGAAAATGATTTCGCAAAGCGCGGCGTTGATATTAGTGCGGATGAGATATTTGTCAGCGACGGCGCGAAAAGCGACACCGGAAGCATCGGCGATATTTTCGGTGTGGAGAATGTAGTCGCGGTCTGTGATCCGGTTTATCCCGTTTACGTCGATACAAATGTTATGGCCGGGCGTGCGGGCGAATTCGAAGAGGGCAGGGGCTGGAGCAAAATTGTATATATGCCCTGCTTAAAAGAAAACAATTTTCTGCCTGAACTTCCAAAAGAGCGGGCAGATCTCATTTATCTTTGCTTCCCCAACAATCCCTCCGGGGTGGGAATCAGCCGCGAAGAGCTGAAAAAGTGGGTGGATTACGCACTGGAAAACCGGTCTGTTATTTTTTATGACGCAGCTTATGAGGCGTATATTACCGAAGCGGACATGCCGCACAGTATTTTCGAAATTGACGGAGCGAAAAAGTGTGCTATCGAGTTCAGAAGTTTTTCCAAAACGGCGGGTTTCACCGGTACACGCTGTGCGTTTACGATCATTCCGAAGGACCTGGTAATTGACGGTGTTTCCCTGAATAAACTGTGGGACAGGCGGCAATCCACTAAAATGAACGGTGTTTCCTATGTGATTCAGCGCGGAGCGGAGGCAGTTTATTCCGAGGAAGGAATGCGAGAGGTGAAGGAGCACATTGCTTATTACCTGAATAACGCAAAGATTATCAGCGAAGGGCTGAAAAAGGCAGGGTTTGAAATCTACGGCGGCGTGAATTCACCGTATATCTGGATGAAAACACCCAGCGGCCTTACTTCATGGGAATTTTTCGATTTGCTGCTTGAAAAAACAGGGGTGGTTGGCACTCCAGGTTCCGGCTTTGGAATCGGAGGCGAGGGCTATTTCCGTTTAACCTCCTTTAATACGAAAGAAAATACGGAAAAAGCGGTGGAAAGAATTATAAAATCTTTTCAAGGGTAAGTAATAAATTTGATATAGGAAGCTCTTTAATAAAGAATGGTTGGTGATTAAATGAAAGCATTGCTGATGCTTGAAAATGGAATGACTTTTGAGGGCAGTGGATTCGGTGACGAAAAAGACGTGCTGTGCGAAGTTGTTTTCAACAGTGCCATGTGTGGATACACCGAGCTGTTAACGGACCCGTCCTATGCGGGGCAGGGCGTTGTCATGACTTATCCCATCATGGGGAATTACGGAATTTGCTATGATGATGCCGAATCCGTAAAACCATGGTTAAAAGCGTTTATTGTCCGTTCTGTTTCCGGTGAAGCCAGTAATTTTCGCTGTGATGTTGACCTGAATACGTTTTTGAAGCAGAATCATATCCCTGGAATGCAGGGGATAGACACCCGCACCCTTACAAAAGTACTGCGCGAAAGCGGAACCATGCGTGGGATGATTGCCTACGGTGATAAGATCGACCCCGCTTCTATGAAAGAACAGATTGACGCCTTTTCCATGGAGTCCTGCGTGCCTGTCGTGAGCGTTAGGGGTTCAAAAATCTATGGGGACGGTCCCGTCAAAATTGCGCTTGCCGATTACGGGGTAAAAAGCAACATTATTCGTTCCCTCGTAAAACGGGGCTGTACCGTAAAATGCTTTTCGTATGACGCTTCTTTTGAAGACATGATGTCTTTTGCTCCCGATGGAATCATGCTTTCCAATGGACCGGGTGACCCGAAGGAATGCACGAAAGCGATTGCCGAACTGAAAAAAGTCTATGCGCACGGCATTCCTACTTTTGCAATTTGCCTCGGCCATCAGCTTATGGCTCTTTCACAGGGTTTTGATACTTACAAATTGAAATATGGCCATAGAGGTATTAACCACCCTGTAAAGGATTTGACTTCCAACAGGGTCTATATTACTTCTCAGAATCACGGTTTCGTGGTGAATGGCGATACAGTTAATCCTTCAGTAGCCGACATCAGCTTTATCAGCATGAATGATGGCAGCATTGAGGGATTAAATTATAAGAGCGGAAAAACTTTTTCGGTACAGTTCCACCCCGAGGCTTCCCCGGGGCCGCTTGACACGGGCTTTCTTTTTGACCGGTTTATGAAGTTGATAGGAGGGGGCCAGCTATGAAAAGACAGGAAATTAAAAAGGTTATTATCATCGGTTCCGGTCCGATTATTATTGGTCAGGCCGCTGAATTTGACTATGCCGGCACACAGGCCTGCCGCGCGCTCCGTGAAGAGGGCGTCGAGGTTATCCTGATTAACTCCAATCCGGCCACTATTATGACGGACAAACAAATTGCAGATAAGGTTTATATTGAGCCGCTGACGGTGGAAACAATTAAGAAAGTAATTATGAAAGAAAATCCGGACAGTATCCTGCCCACGCTGGGCGGGCAAAACGCCCTGAATCTGGCGGTTGAACTGGAAGAGTCGGGTTTCCTGAAAGAAAACCATGTGGAAATGATCGGTACGAACGCGGATACCATCCGCATGGCGGAAGACCGTGAGCTTTTCAAGGAAGCAATGGAGCGGATTCATCAGCCGTGCGCAGAAAGCGAAATTGCCGAAAAGGTGGAAGACTGCGTTAAGATTGCAAGAAAAATCGGCTATCCCGTTATTGTTCGTCCGGCCTACACACTGGGCGGCAGCGGCGGCGGTATTGCGGCGAACGAAGAAGAACTGGTTCCCATTGCAACCCTCGGCCTGCACCGCAGCCGTGTGAATCAGGTTCTGATTGAACGCTGTATTTCCGGCTGGAAAGAAATTGAATATTAAGTGATGCGCGACCACAACGGCAACTGCATCACCGTGTGCAATATGGAAAACTTCGACCCGGTCGGTGTTCACACCGGCGACTCCATTGTTGTGGCGCCTTGCCAGACCCTTGCAGACAAGGAAACCCAGATGCTCAGAAGCGCCGCGCTGGCGATTATCACCGAACTGAAGGTGGAGGGCGGCTGTAATGTGCAGTTTGCGCTGAATCCGAAAAGCTTCGAATATTGCGTTATTGAAGTGAATCCGCGCGTCAGCCGTTCTTCGGCGCTCGCTTCCAAGGCAACCGGCTACCCGATTGCAAAGGTGGCTTCCAAAATTGCGCTTGGCTATACTTTGGATGAAATTCAGAATGCGATTACGAAAAAGACATATGCCTGCTTTGAACCAACGCTGGATTACTGCGTTGTGAAAATTCCGAAGTGGCCTTTTGACAAGTTTGTGTATGCGAAGCGCAGCCTGGGCACGCAAATGAAGGCGACAGGCGAAGTCATGGGTATCGCTCCGAATTTTGAGTGCGCTCTGATGAAGTCCATTCGCTCTCTGGAACAAAATACGTTCAGCCTGATTGAAAAAAATCTGAAACCTCTTTCTGACAGTGAACTGGAGCAGCGGCTTCATGAAGTGGATGACCGCAGGCTGTGGGTGGTTGCCGAAGCGCTCAGGCGCGGTACTTCAATGGAAACCATTCATCAAATCACAATGATCGACCCGTGGTTCCTCGACAAGCTGCTTTCCATTATCTCGGTGGAAAAAGCGCTTGCCTCGCAGCAGCTTGACCGTGAACTTCTTTATCGGGCAAAGGATTTTGGTTTCCTTGATAAAACAATTTCCGAACTGAGCGGAAAAAGCGTGGAACAAATCCGTGCACTGGAAACAGAGTGGAACGTAAAGCCGATTTATAAGATGGTTGACACCTGTGCCGCTGAATTTGACGCCGAAACGCCGTACTATTATTCGACTTATGGAATTCAGAATGAATCTGTGCCGCAGTCGGACCGCAAAAAGGTTCTGGTTATCGGCTCCGGCCCAATTCGCATCGGGCAGGGCATTGAATTTGACGTTTGCTCCGTTCACAGTGTTTGGGCGCTGAGAAATCTTGGATATGAAACAATTATTGTAAAT